>JAFGIO010000144.1 GCA_016929555.1 Deltaproteobacteria bacterium
CAGAGATTTCACGGTTCCCGGGACCTTGGAAGCGACAATGTGGATCCTGCCCTCCACGGAAGCGTCGTCGGTGCTGATGTGCGTTTTCTTGTAAGCAGTATACGCATAGACGGAAGCGGCACCGACGGCGATGACAACCGCCAGCAGGCCAAAAGCCAGCTTTTTTCTACGATTGTTGTTGGGTTTCTCCTTCGCGGCTTCCATGAAGTCCCTTTTCTCTTATGGTTTGATGAACCGCCCGTTCCCGTTCTATTTTTCTCGGGAAGATGTTCCACAACTTTCGGACAAAAAAATATGCGACCCTTTTACGGTCTCATCGGGGGGAAAGTCAATATAAATCAGGAAATCGTCCGGTCCTCAAACCAGACGCTTCAGGGCTGCCAGGAAGGCATCCATCTCGGCGTCGGTACCGATCGTCACCCGGAGGTGATTGTCGATTCGGGGCAGATTGAAGTAGCGGACGAGGATTCCCAGCTCTCTGAGGCTTGAGAAAAGGGATCCTGCCGGTTCCGTGGGGTGGCTGGTGAAGATGAAATTGGCCCTGGATGGAACGACGGTGAAACCCATATCGACGAGGGCCCCTGTGACACGCTCCCGTGTCGCCGTGATCTTGCCCCTCATTTCCCGGTAGTAGGATTCCTCTTTCATGGCGGCTGTGGCGCCTGCCAGGGCCAAGCGATCCAGTGTATAGGAATTGATGGAGTTTTTTATCCGGTTGATTCCCTCGATCAGTTCCGCCTGCCCCAGGGCATAGGCGACGCGGAGGCCCGCCAGCGAGCGGGACTTGGAGAGCGTATGAATCACGAGCAGGTTGGGAAACTCGGGAACCAGCCCCGCCGCGGTATCTCCGCCGAAATCGATATAGGCTTCGTCGACGATGACGACGCGGTTCCCGTTGCCCTCCAGGATGGACCGGACGGCGTCGATGGAGAGACACATCCCCGTCGGGGCGTTGGGGTTGGCGAGAACGATCCCTCCGTTCGGCCGGCAGAAGGGTTCCAGGGGGATGGAAAAATCCTCTCTGAGGGGAACCCTCTCGAAGGGAATCCGGAAAAGCGAGGCATAGACGGGAAAGAAGCTGTAGGTGATGTCCGGAAAGAGGATCGGCTCCGCAGCATCCGGATCGAAAAAGGCGAAATAGGCGAAGGCCAGCAGTTCATCGGAGCCGTTTCCGGGGAAGACCTGATCGCCTTGAAGGCCGAAGTACCGGCCAACGGTCGTCCGGAAATCTTCGCATTCCGGATCGGGGTAAAGCCGGAGGCTCTCATCGGCGGCCCTGCCGATGGCCTCGAGGACTGCCGGGGCAGGCGGATAAGGGCTCTCGTTCGTGTTGAGTTTGATGTACCGCCTGTCCCGGGGCTGTTCGCCGGGCGTGTAGGGCTCGATGCTTCTTGCGGTCGGGCTCCAATATTTGCTCACGTCGCCTGTTTGCCTCTCTGTCATGCTGCTGGGCCTCCGGTGGTGATACCAGGAGGATCTCTATAAAAATCTGCGCTGCCCTTCAATGGGGAATGGCCTTTCCGCTTTCGGTCACCGTCGTCACAGCCATTTCGCCACCACTTCCTTCAGCCTGTCCATCTTGAAGGGTTTCGTGATGGCCTCCAGAAAGCCGTAAGCCGGGTAATTGAGAATTACCGGGTCGTCGGTGTACCCGCTGGCGATGATGGCCTTGACCTTTGGATCGATGAGGGTCAGGGCCTCCAGCGTCCTGGCGCCTCCCATGCCGCCGCGAATGGTGAGATCCAGGATGACCAGATCGAAGGGCTTCCCGGACTCCCATTCCTTTTTGAAGAGATCGACCGCTTCGCTGCCGTCCGACGCGGTCTGAACGGTGTAACCCAGGCGGCGGAGAAACTCTCCGGTGACATCCCGGATGATCGCTTCGTCATCCATGATGAGGATTCTGCCTCTGAGAAGGCCTTCCACGGCTGGTTCTTCCCGGGGCTTCCTGTCCGCGATGGCGGGAAGGTAAACGAGCACGATCGTTCCTTTGCCGGTCTCCGATTCCACCGCGATGTGTCCTTCATGATTGTTGACGATGGAATAACAGATGGAGAGCCCCAGCCCCGTTCCCTTGTGGACACCCATCCCCTTCGTGCTGAAGTAGGGATCGAAGATCCTATGCAGATCTTCCTTGGGGATGCCGATGCCCTTGTCGGCGATGGACAGGCGGATGTAGCTTCCTCCCTTGACGGGCAGATGGTCTTCGGACCTTACGGTAACGTTTTCCGCCGTCATTGTAACGGTACCGCCTTCGGGCATCGACTCCGCCGCATTGAGCATCAAATTCCGTATCACCTGACGGATTTGTCCCTCATCCACCTCGGCATGCCAGAGGTCTGAAGCTATCTGCAGGTGACATTTCACATCGAATCCTTCCAGGGCAGCCTGGGCGGCATCGACAAGGAAGGAACGGACATCCGAGGGCGTCCGCAAGGGCCTTCCCCCCTTGGCGAAGGTGATCAGGCGCTGGGTCAGTTCCTTCGCATGAAAAACGGCATTCTCTGCCGCATTGAGTCTCGTGTGCACCTTGTCTTCGGGAGGGAAATCCAGCCTCATCAGATCGATGTAGCCCTGGAGTCCAGCCAAAAGATTGTTGAAGTCATGGGCGATGCCGCCGGCCAGTATGCCCATGGTCTCCAGCTTCTGGGCCTTGAGAAGCTCCTGCTCCATACGCTTTTGGGCTGTGATGTCGATGAGCGAGGCGACGACGCTCAACACCTCCCCGGTCCGACTTATCAGGGGGGAGGCATTGATGGACAGGATAATCCTCTGTCCATTGGCATGCTCAATGGCGTGCTCGATGCCGAAGACGGGCTTGCCAGTCCGCAAGACCATGGCAAAAGGGAGGTCTTGATCGGAAAACGGTTTTCCCTCGGCGGTCGCTATCTTCCAGGCGGCTGCATTGTAGGAACGGGTCAGAATTTCCTCGCGTGTGACGCCCAGGATTCGCTCGGCGGCATGGTTCGCGAAGGAGATCCATCCGTCCCGATTCACGATGGTGATGCCCACAGGTGCGGTTTCGAGGATCCGGGCAAGACGCTCCCTGCTTTCCCGGAGTTCTTCCTCCGCCTGAAGACGTTCCGTCGCGCGCAGGGATTTTTCGTCCGCTTCCCTGCGGCTGAGTTCCTGCTTCAGTCTCTCCACTTCCCGAAGGAGAGCTTCCCGTGGTGGGATATTATCCATGATTGGTGCCGCCTGCTTCGAAAAAAAGACCCCCTTCTGTCGATCGCGAAGGGGGTCCGGTTTGTTCAGCCTTCGATTATCGACGATCCTGCGGAGAATTTATTTCTTCTTCACGTTTTCCCAGAGACTTGCATTGGCGTTGCCCATGCCGCCGCACAAGGTCGCTACAACATATTTCACGTCTTTCCTGTCCGTCTTGACGATGTTGTTCAGGGTAACGATGATCCGGGCACCGGATTCCCCCAGGGGATGGCCCAGGGCCAGGGCGCCGCCCCAGACGTTCACGTTGTCAAAGGGGGCGTTCTGCGCGATCCCGAGCTCCCGCAGGCAGGCCAGGGACTGGCTGCTGAAGGCTTCGTTGAGTTCCCACAGATCGATATCCTTTATCGCCATTTTCATCCGCTCCAAAAGCTTCCGGACGGCAAAGATGGGGCCGATGCCCATCATGGTCGGATCGCAGCCCGCCATGGCCCCGCCGGCATACTTGAGCGTGTAATCCAGTCCCAGCTTGTCCGCCTTTGCTCTGTCCATCAGCAGCAGTGCGCAGGCGCCCGCCGTGAGCGGGGAAGAGGTGCCGGCCGTGACCACGCCGCCTTCCTTGAAGGGGGATTTCATACCGGCCATGCCTTCCATGGTGATGTTCTCCCGGATCCACTGATCCCTTTCCACGACGATCTTGGTGCCGTCTTCCTCCTCGCCTTGGAGCGGGACGATTTCCTGCTTGAACTTGCCCGCCTGGGTCGCTTCCCAGGCCTTCTTATGGCTCCAATAGGCCATGGTTTCCATGTCGAGACGGTTGACCTTGTATGCCTCGGCGACCTTTTCCGCCGTGGCGCCCATGGGAAGGTCCTCCATGCTGTAGTATTTCAGGACCCGGGGAGGAACGTCCATGGCGAACATCATGGGCACCTTCTGCATGTCCTCCACGCCGGAGGCCACATAGATGTCGCCCTCGCCGACCATGATGGCCCTGGCGGCGTGCTCGACGGCCGCCATGCCGGAGGGGCACTGCTGGCCGATGCCGTTCGTCGCCACCGTATCGGGAAACCCGCCCGCAAGCCAGGCCCACCGGGCAATGTCATTCTGGGAGCCCGCCTGATTGGCCGTGCCGCAGTAGACGGCCTCGACATCCTCCGCCTTGATCTTCGGGTTTCTCTCGAAAAGGGCGTCATAGACAGCCGTCAACATCTCATCCGGCCGTACATTCCTGAACCATCCCTTCTGCGCGTGGGCTCTCGTATTCGCTGTCCTTACTCCATCGATGATAACGCATTCTCTCATAAAAGGCTTCTCCTTAAGTGCTTTATTGTTTATTGACGATCCTGCCCGGAGGGGTGCCGAAACGGCATCGAACGGTGATCCTCTCGCCTTCGCTCCAATGTCCACTGAAGGCCGCCTGTTTATATTGCTAATGTAACGTTATGTCAAGAGAAATCTTCATGACCATCGGTCATTAATCTTGCGGACATATTCGCCCCCTCCAGGCAGTTTTGACCCGGGGAAGAACGGCGAGCTATGACCGGGCGCCTCCGATCCCGGCCATGTTGCGGGCGCAGGTCTTGTAATAATCGATATTCGTGGCCTGGCGAATCAGCAGCCGCTGCGTCGCTGGGGGACCTCCGCCATGAATGGATTCCGTGGGCACGATGGAGGACTGGCCGACGAGATATTCGACAAGGCGAACAATCCGGATCCGGTCTTCCGCCGGGATATCCGCCCTCCCCTTGAAGAATTTTTCCACGAGGCGACCGATGTCGGGATGATCGAAATCGCGTTGGGACGGCGCCGTGCAGATGACGCCGCCCGTGATTTCGCAGGCGAGTCGCGACGCTTCCCAAACGGCATTTGCGGCCTGCAGCTTGGCGGCATTGACGTAAAGAGGATGGGGCGTGTAGGCGCCGGAAGGGGTCCGGGAGGCCATCTGCGCAGCCGCAATGGCGCTGCCCATAGCCAGCGTTGCCTGGAAAGAGATCTCCGTCAGCTTGTCCCGGATGTGCGTCATTCCTTCGCAGCCGTTGTATTCGGCGGCCAGCGCTGCCGCCCCCAGGACGAGATCGCAATGGCCCGATTTGCAGGCGGCGCTCGAAAGTCGCTGAAAGGAGGCGAACCTCTGGACCAGGGAAGCGGTGAATCCAGTCTCACCGCACAGAAATACCCTTTCCGCCGGGACAAAGACATCGTTGAATACGACAAGGGTCGATCCATGGACACCGTAGCGATCGTTCCCGAAATCCATGGCGTCGCCCAGGAAGCGGCGGGCATTCGGAGCCGGCGCCTCGGCGATATGGATTACTCCCGGGGCGTTGCAGGGAACGGCGAAGGCGAGGGCGAATTTTTCCTCGCCGGCCCCCATGGCCATGGTGGGGACGACGATGTTTTCATGGGCGATGGCGGCGCCGGATTGGTGGGCCTTGGCGCCGCGGACAACGATGCCTTCCTTTCCCGAGGAGACGATGTGCAGGTAGAGGTCGGGATCCGCCTGTTGGGACGGCCGTTTGGAACGATCCCCCTTGGCATCGGTCGCCATGCCGCTGCAGGAGAGATCCTCCTGTTCGATATGATAGAGGAATTTTAGAAAACGGCTGTGATATTCGGTGCCGAGGGCGGCATCCATCTCGAAGGTCGTGGCGAAAAGCGCATTCAGGGCCGCCGTGCCAGGGCAGCGGGCGCCCACGCAGGCGCCGTGATGGGGGGTGAGAAATCGGCCCAGCAGCGCCCGGTCGACGAGATCCTGGGGAGACCGGCAGATGTGGAGCATCCGGTTGATCCTGCCCTTGCTCTGGGGCGAGGCAACCGTCAGCAGGTCTTCATGCTCCGGCATCAGGGCGAAGGCGTACGTGAGCCCAACGGAGTTCAAGGTCGGACGGAAGCAGGGATGGGTTGCAATGTCTGTTACCTTCTCGCCGAAGGCATATACGACGGGATGCATGGCACCGATGCTGTCGATGTACTCTTGTGCTGTCTTCATGACGAACCCCTTGTATCGTTGTTCTATCTTTTCTGCCTGCCAGGATAGAGTGTGGCGGTCCCCGTGTCAATGTTGAAGATTTTGGTGTAGATTTTGGATGAAGATCTTAGATCCATTTATTTCATTGACAGGCG
>JAFGIO010000145.1 GCA_016929555.1 Deltaproteobacteria bacterium
ATTATTGGTTTCTACGAGCAGCTTTCCTCCCTCGGGCATGGCATCCCTGGCATTGACCGCCAGATTGAGCACGACCTGTTCGATTTGGCCCGGATCGGTCTTGACGTTGCCCAGGTCTTCGGCAAGATTCATGATCAGCTCAATGTCTTCGCCGATGATGCGGGGAAGCATTTGACCGATATTCTGGAGCACGGTATTGAGGTTGAGAACCCTCATATCGAGAATCTGGCGCCTGCTGAAGGCAAGCAGTTGTTGGGTCAGCTCGGTTGCCCTGGCGGAGGCCTTCCGGATCTCTTCGATGTTATCCCGAAGGGGGTCGTTATCCTGCATCCTTTCAAGGGAGATATCACTGTATCCGGAGATGACGGTCAAAAGGTTGTTGAAGTCATGGGCAATGCCGCCTGCCAGCTGGCCGATGGCCTCCAGCTTCTGGGACTGGAGAAGCTGCTCCTCCAAAGCCACTTTCTCTTCCTGTGTTCTTTGACGCTCTTCAATCTCCTTGTGCAGCTTTTGATTGATGCTCATCAGTTCCAGGGTCCGCTCCCGGACCCGCTGTTCCAATTCATCATGGGCCCCCTGCAGGATAAGGACCACCCGTTTGCGTTCGAGAGCGTTGACGAAGATTTCCCCGACGATCCTCAGAAGATTGATGATGTCTTCGGACCAGACCTTTTCCATCTTGACGCTGTCGGCACCGAGATATCCGATGGGGAGACCGCTGTAGGCCAGCGGCACGACGATAAGCGACAGGATCTCCTGGGACTGCAATATGTCCTTTTCTGCGGCGGCCTCGGAGGGCAGATCGGAGATGCGGGGGATGTGGATGTTCTCCAGATGTCTGATCTTTTTCATCCACCAGGGGAACCCTTCTACCGGCAATCCCTTGAGTTTTGAAATTTGCGGCTCTATTCCGGGGCGGCACCACTCATGGGTGTTGTCCATGAGCTGTCCGTTTTCGGAAAAAAGGAAGACATAGGCGCGGTCCATATCGGCGAACTCGCCGATGGTCTGCAGGGCTCGATTTATTTCTCCGTCGATCTCAAGGGGTCCTATGTTGATAAAGTTCGTGGAGATGCTCATGACGATGTTTTCGAAGGCCAAACGGTACTGCATCGCCTTCTGGACCCTCTTGACCTCCGTGATGTCGCGAAGGACGAGAAGGCGGCCGGTGATATGGTCTTGCCTGCCATAGAGCGGTGAGATGCGCAGATCGTAAAAGCGCTCCTCCGGACCGTCGCCGGAGGATATTTCGCTGTGGGCATCCGCCACATTCCGGAAGCGTCCCATCAGTTCGGGCCATCGGGATAACACCTCCGCTGCCGGTTGTCCTATCGAGGACTCGATCGTTCTTCCGATGGCCTCCTGTGCAGCGGGATTGATTTCGACGACGCGATCGCCGGAGTCAAGGATAACGACGATGTCGGTCATGCTCTGGATCACGACATCGCGCGCAACGGGAACGATGTCCAGCAACCGGAAGCGGAGAAATCCGAAGATAACGGCCAGACCGACGATGGAAAAGGTGAACGGTGTCGGATCGAGATAACCGAAAGGACTGATGTGGAATACATGGATGATGTTTCCGGCCCAGGGGGCCAGGATGGCTGTAAACGCGGCAATGCCCTGCCCCCGATACAGTCTGGGTTCCCTGTTGAGGATTTGAAAGATGACAACGGTGCCCAAAAGCAGCAGCAGATAAGAGTAGAGTGCATGGACTATGAATAAGGGACCGTAGGAGACCGCCCGGACGGTCAGAAGACCGGTGCTCTTTAGGGCGACATGGGACCAGATCATCCCGTGATAGTCGTTGGTCCACACCAGCAGGATGACGGCCAGGGGCTCGATAGCCAACAGGGAGAGGTTTCGTCGCGTAAGCCAGCTTTCCCGCCCGGTGTATTGAATGGACAGGGCCAGCCAGCTTGCCGGGACGAGAACGATACCGAAATACTTGAAGGAGGCCCAGAAAACCATGTGCTGGAGGTCGGCGCTCATGATCTCCACGGCATAAGCCAGCGACCAGAGGGTCACTGCGAGCATCAGGACGACAAAGGCATAGGCCCCCGGTACATGGCGTCGGCGCCATCCGGAGAAGGCGAGCCCGAAGGTTACAGCGGCGCCTGCTATCAAAGGGATGAGGTAGAAGGAGAACTGCCAGCTCATTGCTTGACGGCCTCTCTATGCAGCAGCGGACGTCTAACCCCCTTCATCGGTTCTTCCTGTATAAAGCGATGTCGGAGTCGAAACTGTCCGATGATTTCACAAACTGGCAGCCGGCGTAGCGGCCCTACACGAAGCGGACGACGGACCGTCTCCTGCTTTTCTTGATGTTGTTTTCCCACAACCCGTTCAGACGAGCGTAGCGGTCTCGTCGTCCTCGGCTGATTCATGGAGAAGCTATTTTATGATGCATCCTCAATGGCCGAATCCCTCGGCGAGTTCGGGGATGTGCTCCGGCGGTCTCACGGTTTTCATGGAAAGGGCGCTGGTTTCGCACTTCAGAACGCAGACGCCGCAGCCGTAGCATTTTTCGGCATGGATGGTTGCCTTGAGCTTCTTGGAGCCAGGCACCTTAACCATCTCGATGGCGTCGAACATGCAGCGCTCGACGCAGCTCTGGCAGCCGGTGCATAGATCCTGGTCCACGTGGGCCTGGAAGCGGCTCTTTGCCCAGTAGGTCCCGATGTCGGCCCCGTGGGTCTCCACGGGATGCCAGATCATACAGCAGTCGATGCAGCAGTGGCACATCACCGGCATGGTCATTACCCGGTCGTTTCTCCAATTATGGACGAGGCCGTCCTCTTCGATCGTGTCCACGACGGCGAGCGCCTCTTCATAGGTCATCTCCCTGCCCGTGCCCCGGGTGATTGCATATTCGGCGCCCCGGTTGAACTGAAAGCAGTTGACGTCGTGGGAATGTTCGCAAGCCATGCCGAGATCGGTCCGACGTTTGCGGCAGCTGCAGGAACACAGGGCCCGGGTATGCTGCGCCCTTAGGATTTCCCTCATGTCTTCAAAGGGCATGATATCGGGAAGATCCTTGATGGCGGCGTAGGCGGGAATCACCCGGAGGGGCGGCGAAGTCAACATCTCCGCGGCGAGTTTGATCCGGTCGGGATACCACTCGTTTTCGCAGAAATCTTCCCAGAGTCGGAAGAGCTCCTGTTTCTCCTCGGGAGTGTAGATCTTTGCGTCGAGGTCCAAGATCGACTGGGATGCATCGTGAAGCTGGGTAACCTCCCGGGCGAAGCGGGGATTCTCCCTTGTCTTGAAATTCTTGGGGAAGACGACACCTCTCAGAAAGAGGGCATCGAGCTCAGACTGGATGGTTTCGGGGGACAGGCCCGTCTTGGCGGCAAGCTCCTCGGGAGGCGCCGGAAGCTCGACGGCGATCGCCGCCTGTTGCGGCGTCATGAGAAATTCAAGAACTTTCCTGTATCGGACCGAGTCGGTGTACCCATGGCGTTGGGCCAATGCTGTATAAGGGTCCGGCGATGCGCTCATAAAAGACTCCTTTCTCAAAAGGTATGACACACATGAGGGTTTTGGATCGTTGGGCAAGGAAGCTACACCCATGTGAAATTCATAAACCGAACACCGTTATTTATCAAGCCCTTTGTTTGCGTCTAAGGATCCGGAGATTTATCTCCACTTCTTCGCTGATTTGAGCCGCAATCCTTTTGCGCAATGTTTCATGCAGCCCTTTTCGATATTTTGTTAAACGGTGCGTTCTTCAGGGGTGTGAGCGGGGAGTTCCTCTGCAGGTTCTTATATGAATAATATCTTTCTATTCGAAATGATAGCAACATCATGTCTCTTGTATATGAATCTGGCATGATTCTTACAATGACCTAAGGCAAAGAGGAAAATCCCGAAGGGAGGGCACAGGTCATGAAAAAGACATTAGGAACATTGATGGTAGCCGGGGCGGTCGTGCTTCTGACTGCGGCATTCGGCTTTGCGGAGTTTGCATCGTCAGGCGTGAGGGAGTTTCCCTATTTCCAGTTCGGGTGCCTGGTCGTCGGAGGGTTGATCGTCATTTCTTTGAAACTGAAACATGACAGGATGTATGTTACGGAAGCGGCCGGCGCTTTCGCCCTCTACACCGCTTTGCTGGCCCTGTTCACGGATCCCGTTGTAACCATGATCAGAGGGCTGGTCGGCTGACGGAAGCGTGGATTGAAACAAAATCACTTATAGCGAAGATCTGTGTTTCTCCCCTCGGGCCCCTGAATGTGCCGATCCGGCATTCAGGGGCTTGCTGTTTCTGATGATTTCTCCGCTCAAAGATGGACAATGTCGACATCTCCCCACCTGTCGCGAAGATATTCGGCGACGAGACGGCGATGGCAGTGCAGGGGTGTTTCCTCGCTGCAGAGCAGGCAAGCCTCGTGCAGGAGTTCCCGATTCACCCTATCTTCCGCTTTCCGTAAAGAGAGCAGCGCCAGAAAATCCCTCTCGTAGCCGGCCCAGCCGCCCTTCGCTTTTCTGTAGGCGTCGAGGATTTCCCGGGTCGGTGCCAGATCCAGGCGGTGGACGTAGTCGATCCCGCCGATGGCTCGCAGAAAATAGCGTAGATCATCCCGTTTTGTGAAGCCGGCCAGTTGGGAGACGTTGTTGAGCCGTATATCGACCACGCGCTTGACGCCCGCCCGGATCAGGCGGCCGAAGAACTCTTCCGCCGTCTTCTTGGTGAATCCGATGGTGAACAATTTAATATCGCTCATAATTTTCCTGCCCTTCTTTTATCGTATAGGCGATCTTTTCGCTCTGAAGTTCATAGGCTCGGGCGATCTGATCTTCCGGGGTTGAAAAAAGATCTTCCGGCGAAATTTTCCAGAGTTCCAGCAGTCTTGCCTCTGCGTCCCGATGGTCCTCGATGGAACCGTCTTCCAGAATATGTCCGATATGTATATCATCGGCGTGCAGATGCCGGCATACGAGTATCATTCGATGGCAGGCAAGGGGGTCCTTCTCGGCGCACATGAGCGCAATGCGATGGCAGGCCATCCCTTTGCGCAGGCGGTCAAGACCGCGATGAAAGATTTCCTTCTCGGCAAGACGGCTGTACTGAACCTTTCCACCAGTGTAACAGGCAGGGTCTGAACTTCGCGGCCCAAGTTCCGAACCGAGATAGATATAAACAATGTGACGTTTCATCAGTTCATCCTTGAGCGGTTCGCGGTTAAACTGTGGTGCGAAGCGGCTGTACGGACTTGAGCGGACATCGCAAAGCGCGGTAATGCCGTGCATGGTCAACAGTTCGACGAACCGTTCCAGGGAATGTGCAGAGTGGCCGATGGTGAAAAGTTCCATCATGGCAATGCTTTCATTCTAATGTCTTTTTCCATATAAAGCACAACCTCTTTCCGGCAGGCGCCGCGTTTCTTTCGTTATGCGTTCTTATGCTTCCGGGATCATAACTGCGGCCAACAGCTTGTAGCAATAACCGTTAAAAGGTTCACCCAGGCTGATCGTTGTGTAAAGATCACCGGTGGTGAAAGGGTATTCTCCATGATCTTTCATGAGATACTTCCTTTCCATGACGGGATCGGTAACTGCGAGCAGATACGAGGTATTCCGATAGTCGAACCTGGCGCTTACCTTTTTTCTGCCATCCAGATCGTCTGACACGATTACGGTAAATTGGTCAGGCCTGATCAGATACAGTGAAGGATTGTTTCCTTCATTCACAATCTCTTCAGGTATGCGGTCGTTCAAACCGTTTTCACTGTGAAAGCCATTGAGCCAGAGATTCTCGACTTTATCCACAAGCCTGGAAAGACCTACATAGGGGAGCTTCCATTGCCAATTCCAGGGCCCTTTTTTGCCGATCAGGACGTTTTCCTTCTGATAAGGATGCCCTGCCGGGCCTTGAATCGGGATGGTAATGATGTCGAGACACTGTGGAGTGGTCCCGTTGCTCATCCGGATCTCACTGATGGAGAGTTCCCCCGTTTCCCTCCTGCTGACCGGACGTATCCATGGCCCAATCCTCCCGTCCTCCCATTCCTTGCCCGCTATGCAATAACCGCCGTATTTTCGGGAAGCAGCCAGGCATACAAACGTCATGGGTGTTGCCGGTGCATCATGGCAACTCAACAAGTAGAACAATCGAAGGAGTTTGAGATCTTCGTAAGAGATTTTCCCGTCCAGTCGCTCGAAAACAGGTCGCAGCCGTTCCGTTCCGAATCGGCCGAATGATGCAAAGACCGCCTGTTGTTGATCGATCGTCAGCGGGGATTGGCTGAGAAGCCTATCTGCTTCGAGAGGACAGTCTTCACGCCAGCATTGATAAAGGTGGTTGAGCACCGTGTCTCGCCGGATGTTAAAATCCACTGCAAGTTGCGCGATGGTTCGACCCCGATTGAAATGTTCGCCGGTGATAAGATGCCTGCGCGAACCGCCGCCGGCCGGAGGGGCGGTTTCCCTTTTTGTCGCTGAGGCCGGTGATGGAGTGTCCATGGGTTTTGATGTTGCCGGTGTCTGGTAATCCGGGATCTGATGGGTCTGACAATACTCTTCGATGATAACGAGAAATGTCTTTCCGTATTTTTCAAGCTTCGATGCGCCGATCCCGTAAAGCATCGCGAGGCTGTTCAGTGACCGGGGCAGATGGACGGCCATTTCCCTCAGCGTCCAGTCTTGAAAAATCATGTAAGGGGGCAGGTTTGCCCGATCGGCTATTTCTTTCCGTTTTTTCCGAAGGGCTTCAAAGAGAAGGGGATCGTAAGCTTCCGTTGCCTCTTCTCGTTTCTTGAGGATTGAGTCTCTTTCCTTTTTCGCAGTCTCCAGCCTTCCCAGGACGGTTTCTTTTCCCCGCATGACCTCCCAGGCCTTCGGGGTCAGTTTCAAGGTTCCGTGGGTGTATTCGTAATTCAGCAGACCTTTCTGTATACATTGGCGGGATAGATGACGCCATTGTTGTGCGGAATAGGATTTTCCGATTCCATAGGTAGACAATCGATCGTGACCGAATTTCAGGACCTTCTGGGAGGTCGACCCCCGCAGGACGTCGATGATGTGACCGGCGCCGAATGATTCCCCGGTCCGTTTGGCGCACGATAGAAACATCTGAGCGGGGATGGTTATGTCCACCAGGTCCTTTTCTTCGGTCAGGCAGTTATCGCACATCCCGCAGGATTGGAGGGTATGGACCTCGCCGAAATAATTCAAAAGGGGAATGCGGCGGCATAGGTCCGTTTCGGCATAGCCCACGAGGGTGTTGAGAAGGATATTGGCTACTCGTTGTTCCTGTTGCGATTTCTGTTCTATAAAGTATTTGGCCTTGTGAATGTCCCCATAGCCGAACAGCAGAAGGCAATGGGCCGGCAGCCCGTCTCTTCCTGCCCGTCCGATTTCCTGATAGTAGGTATCGATGCTCCAGGGTAGATCGTAATGGATTACAAAACGGATGTTTGACTTGTTGATCCCCATGCCGAAAGCGATTGTCGCTACGATGATTTTGGTATCATCACGGCTGAAGCGTTCCTGATTTTCCGTACGCATCTTTTCCAAAAGGCCGGCATGGTAGGGGAGGACGGAATATCCTTTCCGAAGGAGAACGGCATGCAGGTCTTCAGTCTGCTGTCGGGTAGCGCAGTAAATAATTCCCGATTCGTTGGGATACTGCTTTAAGAAAGACAACACCTGATCTATAGGTTCTGTTTTGTGGGCCACTTCCAGGAAGAGATTGGGACGGTTGAAGCTGCCAATGTATTCGCTGTGGTCGCCGATGTGGAGGGATTCCTTGATATCCTTCCGAACCCGAGACGTTGCCGTGGCTGTCAGGGCCACGCAAACCGCATCCGGGAAGAGTGTGCGAACCTCCGCCAGTTGGCGGTATTCAGGACGGAAATCATGGCCCCACTCGGAGATGCAATGGGCCTCGTCAATGGCGATGCAATCGACTTTCATGGAAGAGAGAAGGGCCAGGGTTCTTGGGGCCAGCAGGGCCTCAGGGGCAATATAGAGAAGCTTGACGCTGTTCGCCTTGAGCTTCGATACATGATGCCGGTACTCTTCGATGCTCAGGGTACTGTTCAGGAAGAGGGACGGAACGCCGCATTCCCTCAACTGGTCCACTTGATCCTTCATCAGGGAAATCAGCGGGGAGACGACGATCGTCAGGCCGTCAAAGATCAGGGCTGGGATTTGATAGCAAAGGGACTTCCCGCCCCCGGTCGGCATCACGACCAGGGCATCCTTTCGATCCAGCAGATGAGAAATGATCTCTCCCTGAAGGGGCCAGAAGGTATCGTATCCGAAGATCTTCTTCAGAATCGATTGCGGCTGACTGACCTTCAAATTCATTTCCAGTTCGGCTTTATCCGGGAATCATCGTACCAAAATCGTGTGGCTGCCTGGCGCTACTTGGGTTGCCTTCCGTGTCAGCCTGCCGTCCATTGTAGCAAAACCTTTCAGGTGCCCGCTGGCGGCAAGATGCAGAGCATCCCCGAAATCCATCCCCTTTTCATACCAATCAATCGCCTGGGCTGCCTCTAGCGCTTCTTCCATGACGATCATCGGCAAGCCAAGTATGTGCCGCACGCGGCCCGCCACTACAGCCCTGTCAAGCCGGTAGCCGAATGGGGAGGACAATACCCAGACAAGTTCGAGAAGTACGGTTTTCAGGACATAGCATTGGTTCGCCGCGAGAAATCGGGTCGCCAGCGCCGTCTGACGGCGGTCGTCCTTGACTGCGTAGCGAACCAGTATATTGGTGTCAACTGCGATCATCGTCCTTTACCCATCTCTGCGGCAATCGCTCGATCCATGTCCTCAATGCTCAACGGTGTGCCTGAATAAACGGCAGGAGCGTCTGCAGGTTCCAGGACAGTTTCAGCAAAAGGCTTTGCCGCCCGGATGATCACATCATTGCCCCGTTCCAGGATCACCAATTCCGTACCGGGTCCCCATTTGAGGAGATCTCGGATCGCCTTTGGCAGCACAAACTGCCCCTTGCTTGATAATTTGACAGTCTCCATTTCCGCACCTCCGGTAAGAGTATGGTAAGAATTGTAAGCCTAAATCACGTTCCATGCAAGGGGAAAGTTATTCCCTGTCAAGAGCATTGCCATGTGATATTTGCATTCAGAAATCCTGTGTGTTAACTTTTCGAACCTATGATTCGTTTCTACGCCTCCCTTATCGCAATGCCTTTCGGGAGGAAATACCGTTGGAGGTAGGCAAGCCATGAAAACGGAATTGAAGAATCGCCAGTGGCTGGTTGCGGCGCGGCCGCGGGGACTCGTCAAGGAGAGCGACTTCCGCTGGAATGAAACCGTCGTGCCCCCGCTGGAGGACAACCAGATCTTGGTGCGCAACATCGCCTTCTCCTTCGACCCCACCCAACTCGGATGGATGTCCATGGACACCTACATCCCCAAGATCCCTTTGGGGCAGGTGATGCGCGCCGGCGCGATCGCGCAAGTCGTCGAATCGAGAAAGGCCGGTTTTTCCAAAGGCGATCTCGTGCAGGGTCTTTTCGGATGGGAGGATTATTCCATCAGCCAGGGGAAGGGCTTGTTCGGCATGCAGAGGCTGCCGCCGGGCACCGACCCGCTGCTCGCGCTCTCTCTGTTCGGTACGACCGGTTTGACGGCCTATTTCGGCACGCTCGCCGTCGGTGAGCCGAAAGCCGGCGAGACCTTCGTCGTTTCCGGCGCCGCCGGCGCGGTCGGTTCCGTCTCCGGAATGATAGCGAAGATCATGGGGTGCCGCGTCGTAGGGATAGCGGGCGGTTCCGAGAAGTGCGACTGGCTGATCAGGGAAGCCGGTTTCGATGCCGCTATCGACTACAAGCATGAAGGCGTCGGCGCCGCGCTTACGGCGAGTTGTCCCGAGGGAATCGATGTGTACTTCGACAACGTAGGCGGCGAGATCCTCGATCTCGTGCTCGCAAGGCTCGCCACCGGCGCGCGAATCGTGCTGTGCGGGGCCATTTCCCGCTACAACGAAGCCGAAGGGGTGTATGGTCCGGGGCCGAGAAATTATTTCAATCTGACTTTCAGCAAAGCACGGATGGAGGGGTTTTTGGTGTTCCATTTCACCAAGCGGTATCAGGAAGCCATCACCGCCCTTGCACAGTGGCATGCCCAGGGGAAGATCAAGAACAAGATCGATTTGCAAGAGGGGCTTGAAAACGCGCCAAAGACGCTCATCCGTCTGTTTACGGGCGCCAACCTCGGCAAACAGCTCCTCAAGGCAGCCGATCCGCAGTGATGGGCAAGGCGAAGACCCTCCTTGCGAACGCTTTGCGCGACTCGAGGAAAAAATTTACAAACGGTTCACGGTATACTTCATCCAATTCAAGTCGTCCAGGAGGGTTCTTCCAATCAGGGGATCATACCACGCCGATGACGATAGCCGGGAAGATTCTCGCCAGGACCTCGGGCGGGGACATGATGCGGCCCGGGGAATACGTTGCGGCGAAGATCGACGCCTTCATGTGCCAGGAAGCCTTTGCATGCGTCTACCTCACGTCGGCCTCCGCCGGCATCCCGGGAAATATACAGCCGGGCGAATCGCAGATGCCGGCACCGCCTCAGGAACTGGAACAGAAATATCAGCGTTCGGCCGCACGATCCAGGATAAGGAGGCTGTTTGATTTCCTACAGATGCAATCCTGCTCAATCCCACCTTATAAGGCGGGATCGCAGATATGTCTGGGCATCCTTGTATCCCAGGCCGGCCGCCACCTTCATATTGTCTATACCGACCTGCACGTCTCCAAACATTCTTTGAACGATCCCCAGCCAGAAATAGGCCGGTGCATATTGTTCGTCTATCTCGATGGCCTTGTTGAAGTCGGACATGGCAAGACGAAATTCCTCACACTTTCCATAGGCCATACCGCGATTGAAACGGTAGGCGGCCTCGTTTGGATTCAGTTGGATGGCCCGGCTGAAATCCCGGATGGCCGGCCGGATCTCCTCCATCTCCATGTAGGATATCCCACGGTAGTAGTATGCCGCTGCGTATGTGGGGTTCATCTTGATGGCCTTGGTGTATGCCCTTTTCGCGAGACGGGAGGTTCCCATTTCCTCGAAGAGAATTCCTTTCATCAGCCACTCTTCGGCACTCATGTTCTTGTCCGGTTCTCCCGCGGCTGCGGGATAAGCGGACAGAAACAGACACAGGAAAAGAATGGCGAGAAGACCTCCGGTGATGGAGCCGGTTATCTGATATTTATGCATGGCGAGTCCCTTGGATAAATCTCTCTGCAAGACTTATCGGCAGAATCGGGGAAAACTTCAACCGGCTTTCTCCATCCCAAGAACTTTCGTCTCGGGGGCAGGGGTTTCTGCCGGCAACAGAAAATATCAGCGGATTTTCATGCTTCGTTGTGCCCCACGGGGCATGGGGGGTTTTTATAAAGCCGTCTTTTTCGATCGTGGCGCATTTTCCAGTTTGATGGTATGGTAGCATCGCAGACCGTCATTCCCGATGAACGAATCGGGATTCCCTTCCATCATCACGTGAGGAAGCGCCCATCATGAAAACCGCCTTTGTGTATACGCACCGGTATTTCGACTATACCTACGGTACGTCTCATCCCTTGAAGAACGAACGGCTTCGAATGACCCACGATCTCTGCGGGGCCTATGGTCTCTTCGATCTGCCCGATACAACGCTGGTCGAAACCGTCCCCGCAACGGAGGAGGAGGTCCTTCGGTTTCACAAACCGGATTACATCGCGGAGCTCAAAAAGGCGAGCCGGGGGCTGGTGTACGAGAATTTTCTATACGGACTGGGTCCGGGCGACAACCCCGTCTTTCCCGGGGTATGGGAATGGTCGCTCCTCCAGAGCGGCGCTTCCCTCCAGTGCGCCAGGCTGGTGGCGGAGAAGCAGGTCCGTATCGCTTTCAACATTGCCGGCGGCCTCCACCATGCCCAGGAAGACCGGGCGTCGGGTTTTTGTTACGTAAACGATCCGGTCCTGGCCATCCTTCACTTCATAGATCAGGGATACAGGGTTCTGTACCTGGACGTGGACGCCCATCATGGCGACGGGGTCCAGTGGGCCTTCTACGACGATCCCCGCGTGCTGACCCTCTCCTTTCACCAGGACGGCCGGACGCTCTTTCCAGGGACGGGCGGCATCGCGGAGATGGGAAAGGGAAAAGGTGAGGGGTATTCCGTGAACGTTCCCATGCTTCCCGGAACGGACGATGACGTTTTCTGGCAGGGATTCGTCAACATCGTACCCAGGCTTCTGGAGGCCTTCCGGCCAGACGTCATCGTTTCCCAATTGGGCGTGGATACCTTCAGGGACGATCCTTTGGCCAACCTGGAGCTTACGACAAACGGCTTTTGCAAGGTGGTGTCCTATTTGCGGGAACAGGCGCCCGCCTGGGTGGCCCTGGGCGGCGGCGGTTACAATGTGGACAATGTGGCCCGTGCCTGGACGCTGGCCTGGGCCGGCATGAATGGCGTCGAGTTGCCCGAAGAGCTTCCCGCATGCCGAATCCAGGGTATGGCAACGGAGGGCCGGAAACTCCGGGATGTTCCCCACAGCGGCTATTCACAGGCTCGTTGCGCCCAGCGGATCGAGGAGTGCATCCGCTACCTGGAAGCCAATCTCTTCCCGATCCTGTAAGGCCTTCATCCGGTTCATGAACGGTGATTTTGGGAGCTCCCGCAACCGGCGAATCGTCTTTCAAACGCTACCTTCAGTCTTGGCGAAGCCCGTACCACCCGATCAAAAGCGCCTGGAGATGGCCACACAACCCGAAAATCGCGGTTGGTTCTAAGGCAGCATTCCCGAACGGGACGGGAGATTTCCGCCCGCGATTTCCATTGGTGAGAACAAGTTGGGGGGTCCAGTGAATGCAAGGAAATATGTCCTGATCATCATAGATATGCAAAATGATTTTGTTCTACCTGGCGCACCGGCCTGCGTTGCAGGCGCTTATGCCTCGATCCCCTGCATCAAAAGGCTGCTCGGCTTCTTCAGGGCAAATGGATGGCCGGTGTTTCATGTCACAAGGGAATATCGTGCAGACGGAAGTGACGTCGAAATTACCCGCCTCCCCGATTTTCTCGATAAAAGCTACGTAGTGCCTGGAACCAAAGGATGTGAGATTGTGGATGGTCTTACCCCCGTTGAAGGAGAGTATCGAATCATCAAGAAGCGATTCAGCGGGTTTATGAAAACAGAACTGGATTTCCTGTTGAAAAGATTGGGAGCGACGCATCTGGTCATATGTGGAACACAGTATCCTAACTGTATCCGGACGACCATCTTTGACGCCATAGCCTACGGGTACCCTGTCATCAACATTACCGATGCCACATCGGCACAGACAGAGCAAATCGCAGAGGCAAATATTCTTGATTTAAAGAACATTGGGGTAGACTGCATGACATTGGAAGCCTTCTTTCAGTTGTTTTGAATCGTTTTGTAACTTGCCATCGACGCGGAAACGAAGAAAGGAAAAAACCAATGGCGCCGGTTACCTCCATTATCGGAATCCTCATCGAAATAACTTCTTGACAAAGACCAAAGAGGCTGTTATGCAGTCTAAAACGGAATGGTTCCGGATTCTGGACAATGACAAAAGAGGCTATCATAGAGCGGTTGAAGGAGAAGGGCTTGAACATAACCAGCCCGAGACTGGCCATCATCGATGTGCTGGTCGAGGATGGGCATTTTCATCCCGGGGCGTCCCACATTTACCGCGAGGCGAAAAAAAGGCACAGAAGCCTCAGCCTTTCAACCACATACGCCACGATCCACGAGTTCATTCGGCACGGCATCATCAAGGCACTCGAGTTCGACGGAAAGGAAAACCGTTTTGAAGGCAATCTCGATGAGCACATCAATCTCATCTGCGAGCGGTGCGGAAAGATCATCGATTACAAGGCCCCAATCTCCGTCGACCGGCTAGATGTGGCAAAGACGACGGGTTTTGTCATCACCAGTAACCGCTGGGAATATTACGGATACTGTAGGGACTGCATCAAAAATCTGAACAGTGCTACTCCCACGGGAGAACTGCGCAAGCGCCATTCCTAAGGGTGTTTTCGCCAAATTTTTTTGTTTCGGATCAGGAATTATTCCTGATTTGTTCGTTTGTAAAAGAACCAATCCATACAACTATTGAAAAAAACAAATCGAAAGGAGGGAACATTATGAATGAAAACAGCAAGGGTCCGGTAATGGGATCCACAGCCCGCGGCGGCACGTCGAACCGGGACTGGTGGCCGAACCAGTTGAACCTCAGGATTCTTCATCAGCACTCTGCCAAAAGCAACCCGATGGGTGAG
>JAFGIO010000146.1 GCA_016929555.1 Deltaproteobacteria bacterium
ATTGGTACCCCCGGCGCGATTCGAACGCGCGGCACACGGATTAGGAATCCGTTGCTCTATCCTACTGAGCTACGGGGGCACATCGGTGGAAGATGAAGCGGATTACCATTGTTTTCCGCGGGTGTCAACAACCTTGTCGCCCCGCTGACGTCCGGCCCGCCATTCCTCTGCTACCAGGGGTGTCCATTGGTTCGAAACGTACCTTTTGAAAGCGATCTGCGTAGAGGGGGTGTACCGACCGAATAACTCTTCGAACCTGCCGGCCCCGCAAGAAGCCCAAAACCGTCCTCCCCGTAAAAGCGGGAACAATAAAAGTGGACAAGTTTTGACAAACTCGCAATAAGTGCCTTTCCCCTCCCTTGAGGGGAGGGGATTAAGGGGAGGGTGAATAAAAGGTTGGCAATTTCAGCATGTTTCACCCCCACCCCAACCCTCCCCCCTCGAGGGGGAGGGTGATTTGCGACTTTTTATGATGTCGTCGGTTTTGGATTGTTGTGATGTCGTCACGCCTGGAGGATGCGCTTTTCCGGCAGTTCGATGCAGGTAAGTTTGCCGCCGTAGACGGCGCCCGTGTCGATGCCGATCTTGTTTGGCTCAATCAGCGGTTTGTACAGGGGGGTGTGGCCGAAGACGACCGGTTTGCCGAAGTCATAGTCGGATCCGATGAAGTCCTGCCGTATCCAGATCAAGTCTTCCGGGTCCTGCTCCGCCGGAGGGATGCCTGGCCGAAGCCCCGCGTGGGCGAAGAGGAAGGATTCCGTCTCGTAATATGGCAGAAGGCCGGTGAAAAAGTGCCGATGGTCTTCGGGGAGAGCGAGGTCGCAGCCCCTTGCATCGATGCTGAAGCCGTAGGAGGCGAGGGTGGCCACTCCGCCGTTTCCAAGGTAAAGTTCTTTGTCGTACCGATCCGACAGATAGTCCAGGAACATCTGTTCGTGGTTTCCAAGCAGGCAGATGACGCGATGGATGGTTCGCTTCATTTCGAGGATGTAGTCGACGACGCCTTTGGAGTCGGGGCCCCGGTCGATGTAATCGCCGATGAAGACGAGGGTGTCCTGCTGCCCGTCGATATCGATTTGAAGCATCAAATCATCGAGTCGGGACAGGCATCCATGGATGTCGCCTATGGCAAAGATTTTTCCAGTCATCGCTGCCTTGCCCAATCCGCCTTATCCGTTCTGTTCGAACAGGGCACTGACGAATTCATCGCTGCGAAATCTCCTGAGATCGTCGAGATCCTCTCCAATGCCGATGTAGCGAATAGGGATGGCGAGTTCCTTGGAAATCCGGATCAGGACACCTCCCTTGGACGTTCCGTCCAGCTTGGTCAGGGCGATGCCGGTAACGCCGATTTCGTCCCTGAACATCTTCGCCTGGGCGATGGCGTTCTGTCCCGTCGTGGCGTCGAGGACGAGGAGGATCTCATGGGGAGCGCCGGGTATCTCCCTGGTCATGATGCGCTTCATTTTTTTGAGCTCTTCCATGAGATTGACCTTTGTGTGCAGGCGTCCCGCCGTGTCGATGATCATGACATTGGTATTGCCGGCCTTGGCGGACTGGATCGCGTCGAAGATGACCGCTGCGGGATCGGCGTTTGTCTTTTGCTTGATCAGGGGAACCCCCACCCGTTGGCTCCAGACCTCCAACTGCTCGATGGCGGCGGCCCGAAAGGTGTCCGCCGCAACTGTCATGACGGACATTCCCTTCTTTTTGAAGCGATGGGCGAGCTTGCCGATGGTCGTCGTCTTGCCCGTTCCGTTGACGCCAACGACCATGATGGTGAAGAGATCGTTCTTGGGGATCTGAAGCGGAGCCTCGCTTTTCGAAAGGATCTCCGTCATGGAATCCCGGAGCACCTGCTTCAGCAGGTCCGATTTGTCCAGTTCCTTTCTCTTGACCTGCTCCCGCATCCTTTCGATCAGGTCGTAGGTGAAGGCAGGCCCTACGTCGGCCATGATCAGGGTCTCCTCCAGTTCGTCGAAGGTTGCCTGATCGATCTGTTTGCTGCCCAGGATGATGTCGTCGACATCCGTGAGCAGGATCTTCCGGGTCTTTGCCAGACCGACCTTCAGCTTATCGAACAAGGATTTCTTTTCGTTGTCGTTGCCCATATTCCGTACCCTGTTTTCCTTCAATGGCGGTTTCGAGTCGGGCTTTCTATAATCATCTTTGGGGGAAGATGTAAAGAAATAAGGACGGATGGGATCAAAGCAGGTTGACGGAAACCAGCGAAGAGATGCCCTGTTTCTGCATGGTGACGCCGAAAAGGCTTTGGGCGACTTCCATGGTCTTCTTGTTGTGGGTGACCAGAAGAATCTGGGAGGTGGCGGCGAGGTCCCCGAGAAGCTCGTTGAAGAGGCTGATATTGGCATCGTCGAGGGCGGCATCGACCTCGTCCAGGACGAGGAAAGGCGAAGGCCGGTGCAGGAGGATCGCGAAAATCAGGGCGAGAGCCGCCAGGGACTTCTCGCCGCCGGACAGCAGACTGATGTTCTGGGTGCGCTTGCCGGGGATCTGGATGTCGATGTCCACACCCGTTTCGAGAAGGTTCGACTCGTCGGTCAGCCGAAGTTCCCCCTTGCCTCCCCGGAAGATCCTGGCAAAAACCTCTTGGAAGCAGACGTTGACAGCCTCGAAGGTCTCGGCGAAACGCCTGCGCGTGATGCGGTTGATCCGGACGATGGTCTGTTGCAGGGCGTTCAGGGACGTGTTCAGGTCCGCCTCCTGGGCGCTCAAAAATTCGTAGCGCTCCTTGAGCTGTTCGTATTCGCCCAGGGCCAGGAGATTGACCTCGCCGAAGCCGTCGAGGTTTTGCCTGTCCCTGGCCAACTGAAGGCTCAACCCCTGGATGTCCTCCTGGCCGAGCCGCTGGAACCCGGCCAGCAAGGGGTCGATATCAATGTAATGCTTCTCCCGGATGCCCTTTCTTAGGGACTCCATCTGGAAGCCGACCTCCCGGATATCCAGCTCGCCGCTTCCGATCTCTCCGGCGAGGGCCTCGAGGCTTTTCTTGATTCCCTGGATCTCGGCAGCCTGCCTGTCTGTCCGGGCTTCCTTCTCCTTCAGCGCCTCCCTTAACTTCGAAAGCTCGGATTCCAGGGACTCATAGTCTCTGTAGAGACCCTGCAGAAGGACATGGTCATCGGCGATCTGTACGGTCAGTTTTTCCATCTCGCCTCTGCAGATTTCCATCTCTCCGATCCGGCGGTCGATTTCGATCGCTGTCTGCTTGCTTTCTTCCCGCAGGCGGGCCAGGTCTTTTTCATTGCCGCTTCGCTTCTCCTCCAGGGAGGCGAGCAGGATTTTCTTTTCCGTGAGTTGCCGTTCACGCGCTTCCGAATGTCCCCTGACCTCCCTCCATTGCTCCTGCAACTGCGCCATGGATGCGTTGAGTCGGCTTTCCTTCTCTTCGAGGGATGAAAGGTTTCCGCCGATTTCCCCGGTCTTTTCCGTTGCAGAGGCCGCTTCCGTTCGAAGCGATTCCAGGTTGAACTGGAGGACTTGCAGGTGCCGGCCGGTCCTTTTCTGCTCATCGTCGTAACGTTCCAGATCCTTCGTGTGTCCCTTGACCTGGATCATCAGTTTCTGGAGCTGCGACCGCACTGCGAGAAGTTCTTCCTCCCGTTGGGCGATGAGCTTCCGGTCCTTTTCCCTGTCGGTCAGCCTGCTCATCAGACGCTGCTCGAGGCGGCCGACCTCCTTCCCCAGTTCTGATATTTCCCGCCGGTTGCGAAGCAGGCTCCGTTCCCCCTCGGCCCCTCGGCCTCCCGTCAGGACCCCCTGGGGGCTGATGATGTCCCCCTCGGGGGTGACGAAGGTGCCGACAAAACCGTTGCGGCGCCACAGCGATATGCCTTCGCGGAGGCTCGGAATCAGCATGACGTCTCCCAGCAGATAGTCGGCGATGTCCCGGAAGTCCTCGCGGACGTTGACTTGGTCGATCAGCCTGAGGGCTTCGCCGGGCCGATCGCTGCCGTTGCCGCCGGTATTGCGCAGCCGGATCGGAACGAAGCTGCCCCTTCCCAGTGCGTGACTTTTCAGATAATCGATGGCGGCTACGGCGTCCTCCTGGCTTCTGACGACGACGTACTGAAGCTTCTCTCCCAAGACGGCCTCGACGGCCGTCTCGTATTTCGAGGGCACTTCGATGTGATCGGCCACGAGCCCGTAAAAGGTCTCCCGGGAGAATCCCGCCCGCTTGTCTTTCGGCGCCGTGAGGATGGAGCGCGTTCCCTCGCTGCACCAGGTGTATCCCTCCTGGAACTCCTTGAGCGAAACCAGACGGGCGGACTGGCGGCCGATCTCTTCCCTCAGCGAGGCGATGTCGCCCTCTGCGGTATGAAGGTCCCCCTTGACAAGGATCGTTTCTTGCTCGAGGCTTTCTTCACGTCTCCGGAGGTCTTCCAATGCCGCCTCATCGGCGGCGAGGCCCGACTTCAGCTCTCCAAGGGTGCCGTCGAGAGCGGCAAGCCGGTCCGTGCATTCCTCGATTTCCCTCAAGCCCGCCTCCTCGCGCCGCCGGACGTCTTCGGAACGTTTCGCCAAGTCCGCCAGGCGGTTTTTCAAGGCCGCCTTCTCGGTGACGACATCGATGTACCGGACCTTCAGCTCTTCCAATTCCCGATAGAGGCTGCCGTCGTTCGTCTTAAGCTCTTCGGCGTCTCTTCGGATGGCGTCGATTTCGGCCTCGAGGGCGGCAATCCTTTCGTTCGTCCGGCTGTCCGCCTGCCTCAGGACTTCCGCCTCGTCGGCCAGGGCACCCTTTCGCGCCTCGAAGGACGCCATTTTTTCGACATCCTTTTCCTGTCTTGCGGAAAGGTCCGCGATCTTTCCTTTCGCAAACTCTACAGCCTGTTCCTTGATGCCGATGCGGTTTTTGATGTCGTAAAGCCGATCCTGGCAGCCGGAGAGGAGGGTTTCGCTTTCGAGGGTCTCGGCCTTCAGGGCATCCAGGGCGGCCTCCGCCGTTTGGAGGCGGGTTCTGATGGCGAATTCCCCATCGCGGCGTTCGTTCCTTATCTTCGCAAGCGCTGCGTTTCTGTCGGAAAGCTCGCCGTAACTCTGCAGGGCGAGCGCGATTTCCGCTTCCTTGAGACGCTGCCGAAGAGCCTTGTACTGATCCGCTCTTTTGGCCTGCCTCGACACGGCGTTCAGTTGGGTCTTCACCTCGCGGATGATGTCTCCCAGGCGCAGCATGTTCTGGCGCGTGGCCTCCATCTTGCGGACGGCCGACTCCTTCCGGCTTTTGTACTTCGCGATGCCCGCCGCCTCCTCGATGAATTGCCGCCGCTCTTCCGGCTTCGCCTCGATGAGGCTCGAGACACTGTTCTGCTCGACGACGGAGTAGGTCCGGGGACCGGCGCCCGTGTCCAGGAAGAACTCCTTGACGTCGAGAAGCCGGCAGCCAACGCCGTTGATGGCGTATTCCCCCTCGCTGTCGCGGAAGATCCGCCGGGAAACCGTCACCTCTTCGCAGGACCCATAGGGATCGGGAAAGGGATTGCCGTTGCTGGAAAGGGTCATCGCGATCTCCGACATGCCCACGGGCGGAGCATCGGAGGTGCCGTTGAAGATGACATCCTCCATGCGCTTCCCCCGGAGCATCGTTACCCGCTGTTCGCCCATCACCCAGCGGATCGCATCGACGATGTTGCTCTTCCCGCAGCCGTTGGGACCGACGATGGCGTTGATCCTCTCGGAAAAATCGAGGGAGACTTTGTCCCGAAAGGATTTGAATCCGATGATTTCCAGCTTCTTCAATCTCATTCTTCGATTACCGGGTTTTGAAGTCGGAGGGATTTTAACAGAAGAAGGGGGCCTTGTAAAGAAAAAATACCACAAAATGTATTTCAGGAAAAAGATACCACAATATATAGTGCTATTTTGGAGTGGCTGGCAGTGGATCGGTTCGGTGAAAAAGGATGCCGCCCGGTCGTTTTGTAGGCACGCTGTCTGATTTCTTTTGACAATATACCTTTTCCCACTAAAATGATGCCAAAGTCAACCCGAAGGAGGGATGCGATGGCCGCAAGAATTTATCCGATTCAGACGGGTTTCACGGTCAATTACCTGATAGGCGGTGATGGGGGAGCCGTACTGATCGACGGGGGTGTGCCGAACAGTCTGCCGGTTTTTCGCAAGGGCTTCGCGAAGGCGGGGATCGAGCCTGCACAGGTGCGGTTGATTGTTGTCACTCATGGGCACTGGGATCACACCGGATCCGTTAAGGCCGTCAAGGACTTTACCGGCGCCCCTGTTGCGATGCACGGCCTGGAGAAGGACTGGCTGGAAAAATCCTTGATGTTCATGCCGCCGGGCGTCACTCCCTTCGGCCGGTTCCTCAGCAGGTTTTTCAGGCTCTTCCTGCCCCTGGTCAATGTTCCAGCGGCTCCCGTCGATGTCGTCCTCGGCGGGGAGGATTTCCCGCTTTCGGATCATGGCATACCGGGCAGGGTGCTGTACACGCCCGGTCATACCCTGGGTTCCGTCAGCGTGTTGCTCGAGACGGGCGAGGCCTTCGTGGGAGATCTGGCGATGAACCGGTTCCCCATGACCTTGAGGCCGGGATTTCCCATCTTTGCAGAGGATATGGCGAAGGTCAGGGAAAGCTGGAGGCTGCTGCTGGAGCAGGGCGTCCGCTTGGTCTATCCCTCCCATGGGAAATCCTTTCCGGCCGATGTCATGGCGGGCCTGGTGCGGTAAGCCGCCGGGCCGGCGGGTATAGAAAGGGGTATCCGGGCATGAATGGCAATGATTGGGAAGTCGTTTGCAGCGCCTCGGGAATGACGAACGCGAAGATCATTGCCGGTCGCTTGGAGACGGAGGGCATCCCCGTGGAGCTTCGGTACGATGCGGCTGGAACGATCTACGCCCTCACCGTTGACGGACTGGGCGAGGTCAAGATCACCGTGCCGGCCGACCAGCTGGAAAGGGCCCGGGATATCCTCAACCGCTCCTACGATGAAAAAGAACTGGACTGGGAAGCTTCCGAGCCGTAGATTGGATCAGAGGATGCCGTCCAGCGGGGTGCCGCAGCGGGGGCAGGCCGTCCCCTTGAGGTGGATCGCCTCGATGTGAAACCCGTAGCGGTCGATGAGCAGCTCACCGCAGTTTCCGCAAAAGGTCTTCTCCCCTTCATCGCCCGGGATGTTTCCGCTGTAGACGTACCGCAGCCTGCTTTCCGCGCCGATCCGGGCGGCCCGGTGGATGGCAGCGGACGGCGTGGGGGGCGGGGCGGTCATCTTGTACTGGGGATGATAGCGGCTGATGTGCCAGGGGGTTTCCGGGCCGAGTCCGTGGATGAATTCGGCGATCTGCCGCAACTCGCCGTCGCTGTCGTTGAGGGTCGGAATGAGCAGCGTCGTGACCTCCACCCAGATCCCCAGGTCCTTCATCCTGCGCAGGCTGTCGAGGACCGGCTGGAGACGGGCGCCGCATTGTTTCCTGTAGAAATCGTCGCTCATGGCCTTGAGATCCGTATTGGCGGCATCGAGACAGGGGGCGATGGTCTCGAGGGCCTCGGCCGTCATGAAGCCGTTGGTGACGAAGACGTTCTTCAACCCTTTCTCTTTAGCGATCCGGGCCGTATCGTAAGCAAACTCGAAATAGATCGTCGGCTCCGTGTAGGTATAGGCGATGGTCCGGCAGCCTGTCTTCAGGGCCTGCTCGACGATTTCTTCGGGGGCGGTCTTGCGTCCGACGATCCGTCCCGTTTCCCTCGGCATCTGTGATATGTCGTGGTTTTGGCAGAAGCTGCAGCAAAAGTTGCATCCCGGTGTGGCGATGGAAAAGGACCGCGATCCCGGATAGAGGTGAAAAACGGGCTTTTTCTCGATGGGATCGACGTTTTGCGCGATAACCATGCCGTAAACGAGGCTGTAGAGGGTCCCGTTCCGGTTTTCCCGAACCCCGCAGGTTCCCCGTTTGCCCGGCTTGATCCGGCATCGATGGGCGCAGAGACGGCATCGCACATCGGCGCCTTCCATCTTTTCGTAGAGCATCGCTTCCTTCATGGCCGGGCTCCCTTGCACTGCGCCTCTCGGGGCCTGCCTGCCATCGCCGGGCTAACCTCCAATGGCCGACATGTCCTTCATGCATTTCCGAATCGCATTCCCGTCGTGCACGATGCCGTGCTTTCTGGGCTTCATGGCAACGGCCGCCCGGATCAGATCCTGAAGGTCCCCGTCACTGCAGCCCCTGCGCAGGGGTTCTTTCAGATCCACCTCGTTATCGGACATCAGGCAGGCGCGGAGATGGCCGTCGGCCGTCAATCTGAGGCGATTGCAGGAATCGCAGAAATGTTCGCTCACGGGGCTGATGAAGCCGATGACCCCCCTGCCCCCGGCGACTCTGTAGAGACGGGCGGGTCCGTCGATGGCATTCCGGCTGCCGTTTAAGGGTTCGAGTGTATAGGCATTGCCGATGGCATTCCTGACGAACGCATTGGACAGGTACCGGCCGTCGTTGCGGGCACCCGCCTCGCCCAGGGGCATGAGTTCGATGAACCGCACCTGGTAGGGCCTGTCGATGGTGTATCTGGCGAAATCCAGGACTTCATCGTCGTTGAAGCCCTTGATCATGACCGTATTGATCTTGATGGGCGAAAAACCGGCGTCGTTTGACGCCGCAATGCCCCTCAGCACAGCCTGGAGGTCGCCGCCCCGGGTAATCCGCGCATATTTCCGGGCATCCAGGGAATCGAGACTGATGTTGATCCGCTTGATGCCCGCTTCGAAAAGGGATTGCGCGTAGTCCGCCAGGAGTATTCCATTTGTCGTCAGGCTGATGTCTTCGATGCCCCTGACGGTTCCCAGCATCCGGATGAAATCGACGACGCCCCGCCGGACCAACGGTTCTCCGCCGGTTACGCGAACCTTTGCAATCCCGGTCTTTGCGGCCTCTGTCACGATTCGGATGATCTCTTCGTATCGGAGGATGTCGTCATGTCCGATCGTGGAGAGGCCTTCCTTGGGCATGCAGTAGGTGCAGCGCAGGTTGCACCTGTCCGTAATCGAAACCCTCAGATAATTGATTTCCCTGTTGTATTTGTCGATCATCGATTTTCCGCCGTGCTTTCGTTAGACGATCCCGTTCTTGCTGCCTGTCTCTCTAACACACTTCCCAGGGCAAGGCAATACGTTCCTCCGGCCAACCTCGGGCCTGCCTGGCTGCATTTGCACTGTGAAGCGTGGGAAAAGGCCAAATCTCCCTTGACAGCGTCAGCATTCTTTATTACAGATCAGTCATGGACCGGCGGCGCGGCAGCGGCGCCGCCGCCCGGTCAAGGGCTGCTCCGGGCCGGGGAAGAGACCCTCGGAAGGGAAAGGCATTTATGGAAAAGATACCCATCACAAAAGCGGGTTTCGAGAAACTGAAAAAGGAACTCGAACACCTCCGGATGGTGGCCGTGCCTGAAAATATAAGGGATATAGAGGAAGCCAGATCCCACGGCGACCTGACGGAAAACGCCGAATACACGGCGGCCAAGGAGAGGCAATCCTACCTCCACGGGAGACTCCAGGAGGTCGAAAACAACCTGGCCCTGGCGAACGTCATCGATCTGAAGAATGTCACCGGCGACAAGGCCGTCTTCGGAGCCTCCGTTGCCATAGAAGACGTGAAAACGGCGAAGGAAATCACCTATCAACTGGTAGGCCCCCTGGAGTCGGATCTCGCCGAAAACAAGATATCGGTGACCTCTCCCATCGGCAGGGCCTTGATCGGCAAAAGCATCGGCGATCAGGTGCGGGTTCAGACCCCTGGAGGGGTCCGGGAATTAGAGATCATCGACATCTTTGTGGAAGATCGACAGGCCTGATCGAAGACAACAAAGCCGGCGGATCGGGGTGGCGCCCCCGATCCGCCGGCTTTGTTTTGCAATCCTCTTCTGCTCGATAAAGGGTCCCTGGCGGCAAACCTCCCTCAGGAAGGAATTTTCAGGGTTTTTCTGCGACGCTGATCCTCGTGATGGCCCGAAGCAGTGCAGACCTTGCCTTTTCGTAATTGACGTCTTCCTTGGTCATCTTGGAAAGCCTTTCTTCCGCCCTTTCCTTGGCCCGTTTCGCCCGCTCCACGTCGATGTTGTCCGACCTCTCGGCGGTTTCTACCAGGACCGTCACCTTTTGGGCCGTTACTTCCGTATATCCCGTATTGACGGCATAATAGGTCTTCTTGTTTTCCTGGGTGAAATTCAGCACGCCTACGTCGACGAAGCTCAGAAGCGGCGTATGGCCCCTCAGCACGCCGAATTCGCCCTCGGTTCCCGGGATGGTGACCTCGTCCACCTTGCCGCTGAAGGCCATCCTTTCAGGCGTCACGATCTCCAACAACAATTCATCAGCCATGGTATATCCCTTTGCCCTTTGCTATTCGCTTAGTCTCTTCGCCTTCTCGGCGGCTTCTTCGATGCCGCCGACCATGTAGAAGGCCTGCTCGGGCAAATCGTCGTGCTTGCCTTCCAGGATTTCCTTGAACCCGCGGACCGTATCCTTGACCGAGACAAACTTGCCGTCCACGTTCGTGAACTGGGCGGCGACGAAAAAGGGCTGCGACAGAAATCTCTGAATCTTCCTTGCGCGGCTCACGGTGAGCTTGTCTTCCTCGGAAAGTTCGTCCATGCCCAAGATGGCGATGATGTCCTGGAGATCCTTGTACTTCTGCAGGGTCACCTGAACCTGCCTGGCTACCTGGTAATGTTCGAGACCCAGGACGTTTGGATCGAGGATCCGCGAAGTCGAATCGAGGGGGTCCACGGCGGGGTAGATGCCCAGCTCCGAGATGGGCCGTGAAAGAACGACGGTGCCGTCGAGGTGGGCGAAGGTCGTGGCCGGTGCCGGGTCGGTGAGGTCGTCGGCGGGGACGTAAACGCACTGGACGGCCGTAATGGAACCCTTGGTCGTCGAGGTGATGCGCTCCTGGAGTTCCCCAAGGTCCGTGGCCAGGGTCGGCTGGTAACCCACGGCGGAGGGCATGCGGCCCAGAAGGGCCGAAACCTCGGAACCCGCCTGGGTGAATCGGAAGATGTTGTCGATGAAAAGAAGCACGTCCTGGCCTTCCACGTCGCGGAAGTATTCGGCCGCCGTCAGGGCCGTTAAGGCGACCCTTGCCCGGGCGCCGGGCGGTTCCGTCATCTGTCCGTAAATCAGCGCCGCCTGCTTGATGACGCCCGATTCCTTCATTTCCAGGTAAAGGTCGTTGCCTTCGCGGGTTCTCTCGCCCACGCCGGCGAACACGGAGATGCCGCCGTGGTGCATCGCGATGTTATGGATCATCTCCATCATGACGACGGTCTTGCCAACGCCGGCGCCGCCGAACATCCCCATCTTGCCGCCTCGGGGGAAGGGGACCAGCAGGTCGATGACCTTGACGCCCGTTTCGAGGACGTGAACGGAGGTGTCCTGATCGAGAAATGTCGGGGCTTCCCGGTGAATCGGCATGTTGGTTTTCGACTCGCAGGGGCCCAGGCCGTCGACGGGCCTGCCCACCACGTTCAGAATCCGGCCGAGCGTCGCCTCGCCCACTGGAACAAGGATCGGCGACTCGGTGTTTTTGGCGTCCATCCCCCTGACGAGACCATCGGTGATGTCCATGGCGATGCAGCGGACGACGTTATCACCCAGGTGCTGGGCAACCTCCACGATCAGGTTGTCTGGCCTGTCGTTGATGGTGGGGTTGGTGATGGTAATGGCGTCCAGGATATTGGGAAGTTTACCATCTTCGAAGGCCACGTCAACCACGGGTCCTATTACCTGTACAACCTTGCCTATATTCATGACTATCTCCTCTTTGATCCGATACTGAGATTCATTGTTTTCTTCGGTTTTATCCCTTTGCAAGCGCTTCGGCACCGCCCACGATGTCCATCAGTTCTGTGGTAATCGCCGCCTGTCTTGCCTTGTTGAATTTCAGGGTGAGACTGCCGATCAGCTCCTCGCAGTTGCGGGTGGCATTGTCCATGGCGGCCATCCTCGCCCCGTTCTCGCCGGCGTAGGTTTCCAGCAATGCCCGATAGACCAGCACGTGAACGTACATGGGGAGAAGCTTCTCCAGGAGGGCCTCATCGGACGGTTCATAGAGGTAATCGATCCTCTTGTCCGAGTCCACCATTTCATCCTGCCCGACGGAGGAGAGGGGAAAGAGGCGAACAACGGCGGGCCTCTGAGTGGATACGTTTACGAATTCATTATAGAACAGGTAAAGCTCGTCATACTCCTCTCTCTGGAAGGGGGGAATGATGTCGTTCGATATTCTCACGGCAAGCGTCATATCGAACTTGCCGAACACATCGGTATATTCGCTCTTGATCTTGGCCTTCTTCCGGAAGTAGTCCCTGCTTTTTCTACCAACGGTTACGAGGGTTGTCTCCTTGCCCCGCCGGACCTCTTCCATCAGGAAACGCTCGGCAGCCTTGATCAGGTTGTTGTTGAAGCCGCCGCAGAGTCCCCTGTCGGAAGTCATGCAAATAACCCAGATCCTTTTGGGTTCCCTCACTGCGAGCAACGGATGGGATGCGGTGTCGACTCGCAACGCCAGGCTGTTCAAGACATCCATGAACTTGCGCGCGTAGGGACGGAAATTGTCCATCCGGAGCTGGGCTGCCTTGAATTTCGAGGCCGCGACCATGTTCATGGCCTTGGTAATCTGTTTGGTCTTCTGAACGGCTACTATCTTTCTTTTAATGTCCTTCAATGCGGCCATTAAAGCTACTCCCTATGGTCGATGAAATTGCTTTTTTCACTGTCGATGAACGATACGGGCCGATTCAACACTGCGATGTCTTTCAGGCTGTAACGAAGACGCTGTCGAACTCGGACAGGACCTCTTTCATCTTCTTTTCGAGCTCCGGACTGATGATCTTCTTGTCATCGATTTCCGTCATGATTTCAGGATACTTGGTTTCAACGAAGTTGAGAAGCTGGGGCTCATAGTCCTTCAGTTTCTCCAGTTCATATTTGTCCAGGAAACCCCTTGCGCCCGCAAAGAGGATGACGACCTCCTTGCCCAGAGACAGGGGCTGGAATTGCGGCTGTTTCAGGATTTCCACGAGCCTGACGCCTCGATCCAACTGGGCCTGTGTGGACTTGTCGAGATCCGAGCCGAACTGGGCGAAAGCGGCCAGTTCCCGATACTGGGCGAGGTCGAGTTTCAGGGTTCCGGCTACCTGTTTCATGGCCTTCACCTGGGCCGCACCGCCGACACGGGAAACGGACAGACCGACGTTGATGGCCGGGCGGATACCGGAGAAGAAAAGCCCCGGCTCCAGGTAGACCTGACCGTCCGTGATCGAGATAACGTTGGTGGGGATGTAGGCGGACACGTCACCGGCCTGGGTTTCAATGATGGGCAGGGCTGTCAGCGAACCGCCTCCCAATTCCTCGCTGACTCGGGCTGCCCTTTCCAGCAGACGGGAGTGGTTGTAGAAAATGTCTCCAGGATAAGCCTCGCGTCCCGGGGGTCGGCGCAACAGCAGGGAGATCTGGCGGTAGGCCACGGCCTGCTTGGACAGGTCGTCATAGACGATCAGGGCGTCTTCGCCTTTGTCGCGGAAGTATTCGCCGATGCTGCATCCCGCGTAGGCGGCGATGTACTGCAGGGTCGCGGGGTCGCTGGCGCAGGCGGAGACGATACAGGTGTATGATAGGGCGCCGTGCTTCCTGAGGTTTTCCACCACCTGGGCCACCGTGGATTTCTTCTGGCCGATGGCCACGTAGATGCACTTGATGTCCGTCTCCTTCTGGCGGATGATGGCGTCGATACCGATAGCCGTCTTGCCGATCTGCCGGTCGCCGATGATGAGTTCCCTCTGTCCCCTCCCGATAGGCGTCATGGCGTCGATGGCCTTCAGTCCGGTGTACATGGGCTGATTGACGGGCTGGCGCTGGATCACGCCGGGGGCGACCATTTCTATCCTGCGGTACTCCGTGGCCTCGATGGGGCCCTTGCCGTCAAGAGGGGCGCCTGTTCCGTCGATTACGCGGCCTAAAACGGCTTCGCCGACGGGAACCTGGGCGATTTTGCCCGTTCGTTTGACGATGTCCCCTTCCTTGATATGGGTAACCTCGCCGAGAACGGCGACGCCGACGTTGTCGGTTTCCAGGTTCAGAACCATACCCAGGATTCCGCCAGGGAACTCCAGCAGTTCCATCGCCATGGCGTTTTCCACACCGTAAACCCTGGCGATACCATCTCCAACGGACAGAACGGTTCCCGTTTCACTGATGTCCAGCTTTCTCTCGTAGTCCTTGATCTGTTTGGAAATGATCTGACTGATTTCTTCCGCCCTGATTGTATCCATGCCCTATATCTCCTCCCCTAAGAGCTTGCTGATATTGTTCAACTGGGTCTTTATGCTTCCGTCGTAGCAGGTGTCCCCGATTCGGACCACAATGCCGCCCAGAAGCGATTCTTCAACGGCGACATCCATCTCAACCGTCTTGCCTGTCGCCGCCGCCAGACCTGTTTTCATCTTATCCATCTGCCCTTCCGACAGCGGATAGGCGGTCTCGATTCGAACCCTCACCATCTTCAAGGCATCATCCATGAATTGCCGGTAACAGACCTCGATCTCTCCCAGAATGCCTATCCGTTGCTTGTCCACGAGCAGCCGGAAAAAATTGGCTGAAACCTTAGACAGGTCCATTTTTCCGATGACGGTGCCGACGACGGCTTTCTTTGCATCCTGATCGACAATCGGATTGAAGAGGAATTCTTTCAGATCTTTGTTTCCCTCGAGCAGGGAAACGAAATCGATCAGTTCCTGATGGTATTTCTCGTAGAGGTTGTCTTCCGCCGCGATATCGAACAATGCCCGCGCATAGCGCTTTGCGATGCTGCTTCCGATCAATGTTTAATCACCACCTTATCCAAGTACTCGGCGACCATCTTATTGTGATCTTCCGAAGTCATGTTTTTACGAATAATTTCCTCTGCCATCTGGACGGATAATTGGACCGCCTCCGCCCGCAGATCGTTGCGGGCCTTTTTGACCTCCTGATCGATGCGGGCCTGGGTATCTTCCTTCATCTTCTCGGCCGTCCGTTTTGCGTCCTCGATGATCTTCTCCTTTTCCGCCAGCCCCTGAGCCTTGATCATTTCGCTGATACTATCGATTTCTTCGGTGGCCTTCTCGAGCTTGGCCGAATACTCGGCGAATTTCTTCTCCGCCTCTGCCTTGGCGGCAGCCGCTTCTTCCAGGGATGTCTTGATGCCTTCACGGCGTCCTGTGAAGAAATCACGCAGTTTCTGGGCCAGCAGCCACCAGAGAAACCAGAGCAGAATGGCGAAGTTGAGCATCCTCCAGCCGAAATCGATCCAGTTTCTTCCTTCCCCTTCGTGTCCCCCGCCGCCTCCGGAGGCATAGGACGCCGTGGCAGTGAGAATCAACGTTGCTGCAAGGATCAGGACACCTTGAAAAGACCGGTTCCGGGACGTTTCAGAAAGCGCACTTTTCATTGAACGCTCCTCCCCAAGACTTTTTCGGCAATCTCGATGGAAATCTGCTGGGATTGACGGGTCAGGATGTGCCTGGCATCATCGAGTTCCTTGCCCAGTTTTTCATTGAATTCCGCCATAATCCTCGGGATTTCCTCTCTGGCGGCATCGATGAATCCCTTTGCCGTCTCGGCGCCCTCCTTCAGGATTTCGTTCTTCTGTTCCAGGGCCTGGGTCTTCGCCAGGCGAAGTTTTTCTTCGTAGGCTGCCATCTTTTCGTCGACGGTTTCCCTGAGGTTTTTGATTTCAGCGTCGGAGGCCTGAAGTTGATTCTGTCTCTTTTCGATGATGCCAAGAATCGGTTTATAAAGGAGGGCATTCAGGATAAAGATCAGAGCGATGAAATTGATCATCTGAAAGAACGTTGTATAATCAAGACTGACCACTGCATTACCTCATAAATCTGAAATATTATAAAAAAAGCCGAGTGAAAAAGCCGCTTCACCCGGCTCCTGTCGCCTTACGAATTTTCAACCTCGATAAATCTTACAACGGCACAGTAGGAAGGCTTTCCATCGCGCATTCTGTGATATGCGTTCACCAAAACCTCTGCAGAAAACGAGCATTCAATAAAACGCGGACTACTAATCATAACTCCCGGTCATTGTCAAGCACTTTTTGGCTGCTAAAGATCTTTGATCTCCTTGTTGATCTTCAACCTGCCCGATTCGATGAGGGCCGCCTTGTTGCCTTCTATCCATGATTTTATGGCGTCGGCTCGCTTCATCCTGAGGGCGATTTCTCTCAGTGCCTCCTTCTTTGCTTCAAAGTCCGCGCTCTGTTCGGTTTCCTTTTGCCGGAATTTGAGGATCATGCAATTCCCGCTTATGGGATAGGCCCGATCCGGATAAGGCTTTTTCTCCGAGAGCTGGTAGAGGGCCTCGCCCAATTCCTGGGAGAAGCCAAGCTTGGGGATGGCAGGACCGGGCGGAAACATTCCCGTCCGACCGATGTCGATCTTTCTCTGACGGGCAAAGGTGGCCATATCCGCTCCCTTTTTGAGTTGGCCGAGGATGCTTTGCGCTTCCTTGCGGCACAGATCGGTTGAAGCCTTCGCGATATAACGCTTTTTCACCTCCGGCCGGATATCCTTCAGGCTGGGAATATGGGAAGGTTTTTTGGCTTCGAGTTTCAAGAGATAATACCCCCTCTCGTCGGAAAGGACCCGGCTAATCTCATCTTTTTGAAGCGACAGAATGGAACCGGCGATGTTGGGTATTCCGGCCAGTTCCGCCGGAGGGCTGTTGGACGGGAAGAAATCCGTCGTCCGTACCGTCAACCCCTTATCGACGGCGTAGGCTTCGAAATTCTCTTCCTGATAGATCGTATCGTGGGCCTTCTTGGCAACGGACGCCGCCGTGAATTTCCCTCTGATCAACTTCAGCTCGGCGACGATCCGATCCCGGACTTCCGAAAGGGACGCCCTTTGACCGTCCGGCTTGACCCATTTATCTTTTTGGCGGTCATAATGATCCCTGATTTCCTCCTCGCTGACCTTTGTCGAAGCGCTGAAATCCTGTCCCAGGAAGGTAATGTATTTGATCTGGAAGTGTTCTGCGACACGAAAATCGCCGCCATGCTCCTGGAGGTAGGATTCGAGATCCTTCTCGGACACCCTCACGGCGTCCTGAAAATCCTTGGGTGAAAGCAGCAGATAATCGACGTCGATCTTCTCGGTCTGAAAACGAAACAGGTCATACAATTCCCGATCGGAGACCTTCACGCCGTCCCCGATCAGGGATTCCAGCTTTGCCGCCGTAAGCATCTTTCTTTGCAGCGCCTCGAAATCCTCGGGAGTCATCTTGTTGGCCCGGAGGATGTGTTGATATATCCGGTCGTCAAAGACGCCGTCCCGCTGAAAGGCGGGGGTTGCAAGGATGCTTGCCCTGATCTCCTCATCGGTGACCTGGAGATTGAGCTCTTCGGCTTTGTTGAAGAGGATCGCCTGGTTGATGACGTTATCCAGGGCCTGCTGCTTGAGGTTCAGGGATTTCAGGACGTCGCCCGTCAATCGGTCTCCAAAGCGCTGGTGGTAGATTTCAAGAAGATTCTGGTATTCCTTGACATATTCGACGTGGGCAATCGCCTTGCCATCGATGGTGGCCACCATTTCCGTCCTACGGCTGCCTCCCATGGATCCGAAATAGAAGATGAACACCACGATAATGATTCCCAGCAGGACCTTCATGATCCAATTCCGGGCATGTTTTCTCATGAGATTGAGCATAACTCCATCCTCAAAGGTTCTTTGGAAGTGCCGATTACGTAGTACAGGCAGTCGTAAATTGCAATATCTTTTTGGAAAAATGGATTGATAAGGGATAGGAAATACGGTATAGGAAAGCACTGTGCCGGTGACGGATACCATTGTTTTCGATATCTCTGGAGAAAATGAGGAGGAGACGCCTTGCTTTTCGATTTCATTTTGGGGAAATTTTCGAACGATCTTGCCATCGATCTGGGTACGGCCAATACGCTCGTTTACGTGAAGGGCAAGGGCATTGTCCTGAACGAACCGTCCGTGGTAGCCGTTCACAAAGACTTGAGAGGGATGAAAAAGGTTCTAGCCGTTGGCGCCGAAGCCAAGAAAATGCTCGGCAGAACCCCGGGCAACATTGTCGCCATCAGGCCCATGCGCGACGGGGTCATCGCCGATTTCGACATCACCGAAGCCATGCTCCGGCACTTTATCCTCAGCGTCCACAATCGGCGCGCCCTCGTCCGTCCCCGGATCATCGTCTCCATCCCCTCCGATATCACCCAGGTTGAAAGGAGAGCGGTCCGCGAAACCGTTGAGTCGGCCGGCGCCCGGGAGATATATCTCATCGAGGAGCCTATGGCGGCCGCAATCGGGGCCGGCCTGCCCATTACGGAACCTATCAGTTCCATGGTCGTAGACATCGGCGGTGGAACGACGGAAGTGGCCGTGATTTCTCTTGCAGGGATCGTCTATTCAAAATCCGTCCGGGTTGCCGGAGACAAGATGGACGAGGAAATCGTACAGTACCTGAAGCGCAAGTACAGTCTTCTCATCGGCGAGCGTTCCGGCGAACTTATCAAGACAACCCTCGGATGCGCCTATCCCGATTCGGATATTAAGACCATGGATGTCAAGGGAAGAGACCTCATCTCCGGAATTCCGAAGATCATCGAGATCAATTCGGAAGAAGTGCGTGAGGCGATAACGGAACCGGTCAGCCTCATCGTGGATGCCATTAAGGATGCCTTGGAAAACGCCCCGCCGGAGTTGGCCGGAGATATCGTGGACCGGGGAATCGTTTTAACAGGTGGCGGGTCGCTTCTGAGGAACATCGATGTACTCATTCGTCAGGAGACAGGTCTCCCCATCTCCATCGCCGATGATCCCCTGTCAACAGTGGCCAGAGGCGCCGGTATGGCCTTGGATCAGCTGGATGTTCTCAAAGAAGTAACTTTCCAGGTGTGACGGACGATACGATTTGCTGTCGTATCCCGCTTCATCTTCAGGCGAAAAATATTGGTTCCTAAAAGGTACAGGTCGGTTATCCTCGTCACTGCCCTCATCATCACCGCTGTCGCCATTCTGTCTTATAACCTCAGGCAGCCGGAGCGAGGCGGTTTCTTCAGAATGCTGGTTCTCGAAGCGGCAGCCCCGTTGCAGCGCGGCATAAACGCCTCTGTAGACGGGTTGAGCGATGCCTGGAGGCGTTATATCTTTTTGATCGGCCTGCAGGAGGAAAACCGACGGCTGGAAGAGAAAATTTCCCGTTTGACCCAGGAACTGATCCGGTACCGTGAGGGTTATCTGGAAGGGTTGCGCCTGCGCAAACTCCTGGAAATGAAGGAGCGGATCCATCACAGAACAGTAACTGCGCGGGTGATTGACAGGAATCCGGGAGCGATCTTCAAGACGCTTGTCATCGATCGGGGATCTTCTCAGGGTGTACGGACTGGCCTTCCCGTCGTTTCCGATCAGGGACTGGTGGGAAAGGTGATTGAAACCTCCTTTTATGTTTCCCGGGTCCTTCTGATCATCGACGAGACAAGCAATATCGATGTTCTGGTCCAGGGAAGCCGCGCCCAGGCCATACTTCAGGGTGCAGGCGCCGCCGGATGCATCCTGAAGTATGTCCCAAAGATTGAAACGGTTCAGGCGGGCGATCCTGTCATCACCTCCGGACTCTCCGGGATCTTCGACAAGGGGCTGCTGATCGGTACCGTGAAGAGTATCAACAGGGGTGAAAGCAGCCTTTTCCATAAAATTGAAGTATCTCCAGCGGTTAATTTTGCCAAATTGGAAGAAGTGCTTGTCATTCTGCCGGGCAGAGAGGGAATGCAATGATTTTTTATCTGCTTTTGCCCGTATTTTCGATTTTTTTGATCGTTTTTCAGACAACGATCCCTGGAATTCTCTTCTTTGATAAGATTACCATCGAGCTGTCGCTCATCCTCGTCATCTATGCCGGATTCCATATGGGCGCCCTGAAGGGGGGACTCCTCTGCTTCGTTCTGGGTTTCACCCAGGACTGCCTGACAGGGGCCGTTTCCGGGTTTTACGTCCTCCAGTACATCCTGATCTTCACGCTTTCGCTGGTCGTTTCTACAAAAGTCTATGCGGCGAAGGTGCCGTTCATCATGGGATTCACCATGCTCTGCGCCCTGTTGGAGGGATGGATGATCGCCGCCCTTTATCTCTTCATAAACGGGATGAACGTGCTGCCGGCGGTGATGTATGTCATCGTTCCCCAGGCCCTGCTGCTGGCGGTCCTGAGCCCCCCCCTTTTCCATGTACTTCACTGGATCGAGGTTACGCTGTCCCATGTCGCAAATACCCGGCCGGCTCAATGAATATGATCCGGGTGAATTCCGGTCCAGATTCAGGATCCTGTTCATCATCGTCCTGTTGGCGCTGTCGATTCTGCTGATCCGTCTGTGGTATCTGCAGGTGATCAAGGGCGACGAACTGAGGCAGCGGTCGGAGAACAACAGCGTCCGCCTGAGAAAGATCAAACCCGTCCGGGGGTTGATCATGGACCGCAACCGCAATGTCCTGGTGGACAACCAACCTTCCTTCGATGTTCTCTTCGTGCCAAACCGGACCAAAAACGTTTGCGAAGCGGTCTCGAGGCTCGAACACCTCTACGCTGATCGGTCCCTGCAATTCGACGCGGACCCTGCACTCCTAAAGAAGCAGGCTTCCTTCGTTCCCATCAAGCTGGAAAAAGGAGTGAGCAGGGAGAAACTCGCCATTGTGGAAACACATGCCCACGAATTGCCGGGGATCACGGTCGAGGTTGTTCCGGTGCGGAAGTATTTCTACGGGGAAAGCCTGGCTCAGGTCATCGGATACATAGG
>JAFGIO010000022.1 GCA_016929555.1 Deltaproteobacteria bacterium
GCCCCCATGGAGATCCCCGGAGGCTTCTCCCGCCACGATCATGATCCGTTTCGGGACCGGCGGCGAGAAACTTTCATCGCCGCCCATTCCCGGCAGGTTGTTTTCAAATGGCATGGTCGATCACATCGCCGATCCGCCGGATCTCTTCGTCCGTCAATTCCGGAAACATCGGCAGCGAAAGGACTTCCGCGGCACAGGTCTCGGCTTGCGCGAGGGACTCCCGCCGCAGCCGGCAATCGGAAAAAACGTCCTGCAGGTGCAGCGGAACGGGGTAATACACCGCGGAGGCGATGCCCTCTTCCCTCAGGACCGCCATGATCCGCTCCCTGTCGCGCGACCGGATGGTGAATTGATGGTAGACATGCCGGCAGCCCGCCTGCTCCAAGGGCAGGAGGATGTCACTCCTGCCGATGACCGAACGATACAATTCGGCATGGCTGCGGCGGGCATCGTTGAGGGCATCGATCCTTTTGAGCTTGACGCGGATGATGGCCGCCTGTATCTCATCGAGCCGGCTGTTGTAGCCCAGGACCTCATGGCGGTATCTGACGGCGCTGCCGTGGTTCCGCAGAAGCCGAATGCGTCCCGCCGTCGTCTCTTCCCCGGTAATGATCATGCCGCCGTCGCCGCACCCGGCGAGATTCTTGCTCGGAAAGAAGCTGAAACAACCGCAGTGGCCCAGGGTACCGATCTTTCGTCCCCTGTAGAGCGCACCGAAGGCCTGGGCGCAGTCTTCGATAACCTTCAGTCCGTATCTGCGCGCAAGATCGCAGATCGGATCCATATCGGCCGGATGTCCGAAGAGATGAACCGGGATGATGGCCTTCGTTGCAGCGCTGATCTTTTCCTCGATCCGCTCGGGATCGATGTTGAAGGTATCGGGGCGGATGTCCACGAAAACGGGCCTTGCGCGAAGGCGGCTGACGACCTCGGCCGTGGCCACGAAAGTGAAAGGCGTCGTGATTACCTCGTCGCCTTCCCCGATGCCGGAGGCTTCGAGAGCGATCTGCAGGGCATCGGTTCCGCTGGCGACGCCGATTGCCTGGGAAATATCATGGTAGGCGGCAATCTCCGCTTCCAGAGCAGAGACATTCGGTCCCAGAATGAACTGGGTGCCCTGGAATACCTCCTCCAGGGCGGCATCGATTTCGCCCTTCAGCAGTTGGTATTGTCTTTTGAGATCCACCATGGGGATCATGGGGACGCTCCCGTTGCCATCGTCATGCCTTCCAGGATGCGCACCGCCAGCTCCAGGCAGTTCCGCCCTTCCCTGCCGGAGACCGCGGGCTGCGTCCGGTTCGCGACCGACTGGATAAAGGACCGTATCTCCATCTCCAGGGGATCCACTTGCTTCACCTCAACGGGATTCTCGGCAATCTGCGGACAGCCGCCCTCCCCGTCGACTCTTCTCAGGGAAACGAGTTCGCGCTTTCCGTAATCGACGGCATGATAGCCTTCCATACCGAAAAACCGGATCTTCTGCATGATCTTGCCGCTGATCCGGCTGGCGGTGATATTGGCAACGCAGCCGTCTTCGAAGGTCAGCCGCGCATTGGCAATATCCACCTTGTTGGAAAGGACGGCGACGCCGACGGCATCCACACCCGTAACAGCCGAGGGGACAAAAACAGAAATGATGTCGAGATCATGGATCATCAGATCGAGAACCACATCGACGTCCGTCCCCCGCTCGAAAAAGGGATGCAGGCGGTGGGCCTCGATGAAGAGGGGTCTTTTCATCACCTCCCGGAGGGCTGTGATCGCCGGATTGAATCGTTCGACGAGTCCGATTTGAAAAACGGTCCCCCGCGCCTCGGCCAAGTCGATCAGTCCATCGGCCTCATCGAGGGTCGCCGCAATGGGTTTTTCCAGAAGCACGTCGGTGCCGGCTTCGAGGAAATCCCTTGCGACACTGTAGTGGGAAAAGGTGGGAACGGCGATACTGACGGCATCGACCTCGCCGATCAGATCCCTGTGATCGGCAAAGGCCTTGCACCCATAGAGTTCGGCGGCCTTGTGCGCCTTTCCGCCGTCCAAATCGACCACGCCGACGACTCGGCAGTCAGGCATGCCGGCGTATTTCTGAAGGTGGTAGTTGCCCAAATGGCCGATGCCCACCACGCCGATCCTTACCCTGCTCACGGCTACCTGCAGATGCCCCTTTCCGATTTCTGGATGAACTCAAGGAATTGCCTGACCTCAGGCAGGTCTTCAACCTCGCTTTTCACCCTCTCGATGGCGACGCCGAGCAGCAGCGAAGAACGGAAAACGAGCCGATAAGCCTGCTTCAGGGCCTGGATCGTTTCTTCCTTGAAACCCCTGCGTTTCAGCCCCACCAGGTTGAGGCCGAACAGCCTTGCATGGTTGCCCGAGGCCATGACGAAAGGCGGCACATCCCTGGTCACGGCGGAGCAGCCGCCGACGATGCAATGGGCGCCGATGCGCGTGAACTGGTGAACTCCGGTCATCCCTCCGATGATGGCATGGTCCTCAACATGGATGTGGCCGGCGAGATTGACGGCGTTGGTCAGAACGATGTGGCTGCCCAGTTTGCAGTTGTGGGCCACGTGGCAGTACGCCTGAACAAGGTTGTGATCGCCCATGACGGTGACACCGATGTCCGCTGCGGTGGCGCGGTTGACGGTGACGCACTCGCGGATGGTGTTGTGGCTTCCGATGATGACCCGGGTCTTTTCCCCCTTGAACTTGAGATCCTGGGGATCGCCGCCGATGGAACAGAACTGGAACAGGCGGCAGGATTCACCGATGTCCGTGTCTCTTTCCACAACGACATGGGGACCGATGATCGTTCCCGCCCCGATATGAACGTCCGGGCCGATCACGCTGTAAGGTCCTATCTCGACGCCTTCCCCGAGCTCGGCATCGGGAGAAATGACGGCTGTTGGATGTATCTTCATCGATTCGTTCCTTTACTCCACAAGACTCACTTGCCGTCCCGGGACGAAGCGCCTGCGGCGGCCAGCTTCTCTTCCAACGCCGCGATCCGTTTGGCCATTGCCTTCAGTGTCTGGCGCATTTCCGGCAGGCGTGTGACGCAGGCCTCGATGCGCAGCCACTCCCGATGAGGTCTGTGAGGCGAACCGGAGACGACATGGCCCGAAGGAACATCGTCATGGACCCCCGCCTGGGCGGCCACCATCGCCCGGTCCCCGATCTCTATATGGCCGACGATCCCTGCCTGGCCTCCGAGGATGACGCCCCGTCCCAGGCGTGTACTGCCCGAAATGCCGACCTGGGCAACGATCACGGAATTTTCACCGATGACGACATTGTGGGCGATCTGCACCAGGTTGTCGATCTTCACGCCCCGTTGAATCCAGGTCCTTCCCATCGTCGCCCGGTCGACGGTGCTGTTGGCGCCGATTTCGACGTCGTCGTCTATCTGAACGTTTCCCGCCTGAGGGATCTTGATATTTTCCGATCCCGGCAGGGCAAAGCCGAATCCGTCCCCGCCGATGACGACGCCGGCGTGGAGGATGACCCGCTTTCCGATGAGACATCGCCGGTAGACCGTCACGCGGGGGTAGAGGATGGAATCCTCACCGACGACGGCATCGTCGCCGATGAAAACCCCCGGATAAAGGACGGCGCCCCTTTCGATCCTGGCCCTGCGGCCCACATAAACGCCGGGGTGCACCGTCGCCCCTTCGGAAACGACGGCGCTCTCCTCTATGAAAGCCCCATCGGCGATGCCCGAGGATCCATGATCCTCCGGATAGAAAACGGCGAGGATCCTTCCCAGCGATACGTAAGGATCGTCGACGAGGATCAGATTCTTCCCCGGGCTGTCCGTACCGGCGGAAACGAGAATCGCGGAAGCGCGCGTCGTTTCCAGTTTCTTGAGATACTTGGGATTCGAGACGAAGGTGAGGTCTCCCTCGAGAGCCTCATCGATACCGCGGACATTCTCAACGGTCACGCCGCTGTCACCGATGAGGCGCCCGCCCAGGATTGCCGCGATTTCTCCCAGTGTCATTCTCAATGTCCCGCCCCGTCCCTTCCTTCACAACCGCCTTATTCGGAGGCGTTATCGCTTCGCCTTCGATGCCTTATTGAACTCATCGAGGACCCTTTTCGTGAGATCGTTTTCCTTCGTATGGTAGGCGATGGGAACCATACTGACATCGAGGATCATGGTGAATTTTTCCTTTTCTCCGATGTCTTTCACAACCTTCAGGATATCGGGCAGGATCTTTTTGGAGAGTTCCTGATCCCTGTTCTGGAGATCTTCGTTGGCATCCTTGACGAGGAGTTGATAATCCCTGAACATCTTCTGAGCGGCAGACTCCTTCTCCTTATAGGCGGACTCGGTTAGAATCGAGCGCTGTTTTTCCAGATCATCCTTGAGTTTCCTCAGTTCCGCCTCCTTCTCCTGTATCTTCTGCTTATTTGTTTCATAAATCTTCTTAAACTCCTCCGCTGCCTTTTTGCCGACATCGGAATTGAGCATGACCTCCCGGATATCGACAAAGCCGGTCTTCTCAGCGGCCCAGCCTTTGCCTTGCATCGGAGCGATCAGAAGCATCATGACGCAACACAAAACGAGCATTCCAAGTTTTTTCATAGAACCTCTCCCTTCTTCATTTTACCGAACAGGTGCTACATGAACATGCCGATGGTGAACTCCCACCGGCTCGCAGGCTCATCCTCCTTGCGGTCGAGCACGTAGCCCCATTCGAGTCTCAAAGGCCCGATGGGGGAATACCAGCGAATGCCGGCGCCCGCCGTCTGCCTCATGTCATCGATATGGTAGCCCGATTCCCAGGCATTACCCGTATCGTAAAAGAGGACCCCCCTGATGCCGGCATCCTTCAACAAGGGAAAGAGGAATTCCACGTTGAAATTCAGCATGGTCAATCCCCCGATGATGTCACCGGTCAGCGGATCCGTCGGCCCAACGGACCGGAGGCCCCGGAGGGAATTGATCCCCCCCAGGTAGAAGCGCTCATAGATGGGAACCTTGTCTTCCGTTTCCTGAAGGTATCCGCCGCGGCCCCGGATTCCGAAAGTGGTTTCCAGAGGCAGCGAGAAAAACCAGGCGGAACTCAGTCCGTATTTCACGAAACCGGTATTCCCCCCGAGAAACTCGCCGGCGTACTCCACGGAGGCGCTGTTTTTGGAGCCTCTCGATGGGAAGATGATGTCGTCGGTCGTATCCCGGACCAGGGTCAGCGTCACGCTGCTGGTCGTCGTCTCACCCTCCTGCTGCCTGACGTAATAGGAGGCTCCGGACTGTATGTTCCGGACATCGTTGCTGCTGAGACGGTACCCGACATAGCCGATGAAGTACTCCCAGAGCGGATAACCCAGCGTCGCGCCGAAGCCTATGGAATCCAGATCGTAGGTATCGTATTCCTGGGTGGCATTCCAGACATCGAGTTTGCTCCAGAGGGGAATATCGAACAGCCAGGGTTCGACAAAGGACAAATCGTAATTGGTCGTTTTCGATCCGATATGGGCCTTGAGGCTCAGGGTCTGACCCCTGCCGAAAAGGTTCTGCTGAGAAACCTGGGCCACGACCACGGCCCGGTCGAGAGCGCTGTAACCGGCGCCGATGCTGAACATGCCTGTCGGTTTCTCCTTGATCTGGATATTGATGTCCGTCTGGGTCTCGTCGGGTCCCTTTTCCGCCTGAAAGTTGACCTCTTCGAAATAGCGGAGTCGATTGAGGGCCATGTAGCTGTTCTTCAGCTTCGTGCTGCTGTAAAGATCCCCCTCCACAAAGGCGAGCTGCCTGCGGATGACCTTGTCCCGCGTTTTGTAATTGCCGGTGATCGTGATCCGGTTGAAATACACCTGGCGACCCTTGACGATGTTGTAGACGACATCCACCGACTGCTCTTTGTCATTGGGCGCCGTGCGCAGCCCGATGTCGGCGTAGGCGTATCCTTCATCGTTGCATACCTGGGTGAGGTAGGCGATATCCTGCACCACCGAAGCCCGCTCGTAGAATTCCTTCTTGTTGATTTTCAGATTTTCCAAAAGCGTCGCGGTGGGCGTGGCAACCTCGTCGCCCGCAATCTCAACCTTGCCCACCTTGAACCGTTTGCCCTCCACGACGGGGATCTTGATGTAGATGCCCTTGCTGTCGTAGGTGATTTCCGGCTCGCCGATCTGGACATTGATGAAACCGTTGTTCAGGTAGAAGGTGCTCAGCTTGCCGATATCCTGCTTCAATTCGTCTTCTTTCAGAAGACCGGAATCGGTAATGAACGAGAACAGCCCCTTCTCTTCTGTTTTCATCATGTTTTTCAACTCTTTTTCCGTATAGGCCTGATTCCCTTCGAAACGGATATTCCGGATAAAGAGCTTTTCATTTTCCTTGATGGTAAAGACGACCCGTAGGTCTTTTTCTCCGCCCTTTTCCACGGCATGGCTGATTTCGGCGTTGTAGTATCCCTTGTTGTCATAGAGTTCCTTGATCTTTTCCACATCGGCCAGGATTTTTTCCGGATTGAGGACCTGCCGCATCCTCGTCGTAAGAACCCCTTCGATGTCTCCGCTCTTGATGGCCTTGTTGCCCCTGATCCGGATGTCCGTGATCATCGGTTTTTCCTTCACGATGAAGGTGATGATCTTTCCATCGGCTGTATCCCGGACATCAACCGCCACATCGTCGAAAAATCCCATGCCGTAGATGGCCTTTATATCCTCCGAGAGGTCCGATTCGGAGAAGAGACCGCCCGTCGTGCTCTTCAAGACCTGATTGATGGCACTGCTGTCGATCTTTCGGTTGCCTGTGAAGTCGATTTTCAGGACGATCTGCTGAAGCTGGGTTTTGAGAAAAATTTCCCTCGTCAACTGACCGGCAATGGAACCGATGCTCTCCAGCCCACTGCCCTGGGCAAAAACGGCGGGCAGGGTCTTATCCTGTTCAATATCGATGATCTTCGCATCGACGCTGATCTGCTCACCCAACTCCGACAGGCTGCCCAGGATCGCATAGCGGGCACTCAGTTCCTTTCCCAGGGTGACGGCGAGCTTTTCATCGACCCTCCTGCCTTCCATCTTGCCGGCAACGAGATCCTCGTCGATGAGACGGACACGCCTCGATTTTCGAAGCTCCGAGGCCAGGCTTTTCTGAAGGGCCTCTTTCAGATAGGCTTCATTGGCCTTGCTGTAAACATCGAAGGGCAAAAGGACGACCCTGATCCTATCGTTGGCCGAAACCGACCGGGAAAGCAACGTGCAAAGCAATACCAGGGAAGCAACTGTCAAAATCCATGCGCGCAGGGTTTTTTCATTCATAGGGCAGCATCTTTCCGTCTTGCAGGCCGATGCATCGTGACATACGATCGGCAAGCTGTCTGTTGTGGGTTACCACGACCAGCGTTATCCCTTTGGATTCGTTCAACGCGATGAGTATGTCTTCTATCTTTTTTCCCGTCGATCTGTCAAGGTTTCCTGTCGGCTCGTCGGTCAGGAGAACTTCCGGCTCCATCATCATCGCCCTGGCCACGGCCACGCGCTGCTGCTCCCCCCCTGAAAGCTCTCCCGGTCTGTGAGCCAGCCGGTGGGAAAGCCCGACCTCATCGAGGAGCCCCTCGGCTTTTCGGCGGGCCTGCCGCTTCGGCGCGCCGCCGATCAGAGCCGGCATCATCGTGTTTTCCAGGCTCGTAAACTCGGGCAGCAGGTTGTGAACCTGAAAAACGAAACCGATCTTCCGGTTTCTGAACTGGGCCCGCCGTCCCTCCGACCACTCAAAAACATTCGCCCCGTCGTAAAGCAGGCTTCCCGAGGTGGGGTGATCCAAAACCCCAAGAATATGAAGAAGGGTGCTCTTCCCGGCACCGGATACCCCGAGAAAGGCCAGGGCCTCTCCTTGAGCGATCCGGAGATTCAGCCCCTTGAGAACCTCGATTCTCTGGCCGTCCTTGATGAACGTTTTGGTGATCTCTTTCAATTCGATAAGCAACGGATTCACCTTTGCGGACAAGCGCAGTCTCGGAGATCGATCATCCCGCCATCATTCGTAACGCAGGGCCTCTACGGGATCCAGCCTCGATGCCCGCCAGGAAGGGTATAGGGTCGACAGGAAACACAGAACCATCGTCACGATGACGATGATGAGCACATTGGTATAGTCTACGTGCGAAGGCAGTTCGCTCAGGTAATAGACATCGCCCGGCAGGAACTTGAATCCGAAGAGGTTTTCTATGAAAAGGGAAACCTGCTCGATATTCAGCGCTACGGCGACACCCAAGAGGCATCCGAGAAGGGTGCCGATGGCGCCGATGGTCAGCCCTTGAAAGACGAAGATCCTCATGATGCTTCCCGATGTGGCCCCCATGGATTTCAAGATCGCGATATCCTTGTTCTTTTCCATAACCACCATGATCAGGATGCTGATGATGTTGAAGGCCGCCACGAGCACGATCAGGCTGAGAATGATGAACATGACCCTTCGCTCGAGCCGGAGCGCCGAAAAGAGGTTCTTGTTCATGTCCATCCAGGTCCTCGCCCAGTAAGGAAAGCCGAGTTTCCGTTCGATGGCCTTTGCCACAACCGGGGCCTGGTATATATCGCGGATCCGTATATCGAGTCCCGTAACCCGCTCTCCGAGGTTCAGGAATTCCTGACTGTCCTCGAGCGAAAGGAAGGCCAGTGTCGAATCGTATTCGTAGAGACCCGAATCGAAGATGCCCACGACCAAAAACCGTTTCACCCGGGGCATCATCCCGAAGGGGGTCGAGACACCCGTGGGCGACATGACGCTCACAGGCTCCAGCATAAAAACCCCCAGATTTTTCGCCAGCTCCTTGCCGATGACGATGCCGGGCAGCGAGGCGGAATCCTTGTCGAGACCGGGGATATGACGGCCGTGCGCCGAAAGGTTTTTAAGGCTTCCCTCGCGCATCTCTCCAAAATGGATGACCCTGGGGGCGTCTTCCGGTGAAAGCCCCCGAAGAACCACTCCGCTTGCATTGTCCCTCGCCTTGATCATGGCCTGGCTGTATATGAAAGGCGTGGATGCCTCGACGCCGTCGATACCCGAGAGGGCCTGCTTCACCCGCTGGTATTGGCTCATGAGCGCGCCGTCTTCCATCAGGACGATGTGGGCGTTGATTCCCAGGATCTTGTTGCGGAGGTCCAGCTCGAATCCCTGCATCACGCCGAGCACGATGATCAGGGCCGCAACGCCCACAAGAATTCCGGCCATGGAAAGAAATGTGATGATGGAGACGAAGACCTGCTTGCGCTTGGCCCTGAGGTACCGGAGACTTATGAACAGTTCGTAAGGCATCGGCGGGGATCAGGCCTCCTTGGTCCGCAACTGGGGAAACAAAATGACATCCCGAATCGAGGCCGAATCCGTCAGCAGCATGACCAGCCTGTCGATACCGATCCCCTCTCCCGCCGTGGGCGGCATACCGTATTCGAGAACCCGAACATAATCCTCATCGAGTTCATGGGCCTCTTCATCTCCGGCTTCCCGCTCCTTTAGCTGCATCAGGAAACGCTCCCGCTGGTCCACGGGATCGTTCAGCTCGGAAAAGGCATTGGCTATTTCCTTGCCCGCAATGTAAAGCTCGAAACGGTCCGTCAAGGAAGGATCAAGGGCATTTCGCCTCGAAAGGGGGGAAACCTCGACGGGATAATGAATGACGAAGGTCGGTTGAACCAGCGTCTCTTCCACGAAGCCTTCGAACAGTGCCATGAGAAGCTTCCCCTGGGAAAGGTCATCGCCGACATCCAATCCCCGCTGCCTGGCATAGGCAAGGATCTTTCCCGCGTCGGCGAGATCGGTCCGATCAAATCCACAGTGTTGCGCTATTGCCTCCTTGACGGACACCCTTTTCCAGGGCGGGGTCAGGTCGATTTCCCGCCCCTGGAAGGTCATCCGGAGCGAGCCGAAGAGTTCACGGGCGATGAAACAGAACAGCTCCTGAGTCATGACCATGAGATCCTCGTAGGTGGCATAGGCCATGTAGAATTCCATCATGGTGAATTCCGGATTGTGAAAGGTGGAGATACCTTCGTTACGGAAATTCCGGTTGATTTCGTAAACCCTCTCCAGCCCCCCCGTGATCAGCCTCTTGAGGTAGAGTTCCGGGGCGATCCGGAGATAGAGCTCCCGGTCGAGGGCATTGTGATAGGTCTTGAAGGGACGCGCCATGGCGCCGCCGGCCCGGGGCTGCATCATGGGGGTCTCCACCTCGAGGAAATCACGCTCTTCCATGAACCGGCGTATCAGGGAGATGATCCGGCTTCTCCGGAAGAAAGTCTCCCGCACCTCCGGATTCACGATCAGATCGAGGTGCCGCTGGCGGTATTTCGTTTCGATATCGGTCAGGCCGTGCCATTTTTCGGGAAGCGGGCGCATCGCCTTGGACAGAAGCCGAAGCGTCGCTGCCTCGACGGTGAGCTCTCCCGTCTTCGTCCGGAAGATTCTTCCGGATATCATAATAATATCGCCTATATCAAGCCTCTTGAAGAGGGAAACGGTCTTTTCGTCAAGGGTCGCCTTGCCGATAAAGCCCTGGATCTTGCCTTTTCTGTCCTGGATCGTTATGAATGCCGCCTTGCCGAAATCCCTGACGGCCATCAGCCTGCCGGCGACGGTGAATTTCTCGGTAATCCCGCTCAGGGCTTCCTGATCCATGGACCCGAAACGCTCGATGAGCGAGGTTGTCGTGTCGGTCGGACCGACGTCGTTCGGGTAGAGATCGATGCCGTCGGAGCGGAGCGATTCGATCTTTTCCTTTCTTCGTTTAATAAGTTCGCTTTCTTCCATAGACAAAACGACGATCCCCCGTCATATTCACCGCATCCGCTATATTTTTTTTGAGCAATAGTCAAGAAGAATGAGCCGGCCGCCAGCACGGCCCCGAACGTGATCGCCTTCGAAAGCGGGACCATGCCCTTCCCGAAAGGGTTCTGCCGGCGCGGTTTCATGAGGGAGTGGGTCGATCTGAAATTTCAAATTGTCAACTGCAAGCAAGTCATGTATGATGCCTTCCAACGCGTCGAGAATACCTCTATCGCCTCATCCTCCCCATAAAATCGGGGGGAGCCCAGTCCCGACAGCGTCGGGATTCGGGTTGTTACGGGTATCCCGGATGTTTGTCCGTTTTTTATTCCGCCTTTGCGGCAGCGGCGCGATCAGGAACCTGTTGCGTCGTCAAATCTTTTCGTGGAAAGGGGAACTGCAATGATCAACAAGGTGATTTTGGTAGGAAGACTGGGGGCCGATCCTGAAGTCAAATATACACCCGATGGTCTGATGATAACCAATTTCAGGCTCGCAACGGATGAACAGCGCAAAGACAAGAGCGGGGAGCGGGTGCGCCAGACGGAGTGGCACAGGATCGTCACCTTCGGAAAACTGGCCGAAATTTGCCAGAACTATCTCGTGAAAGGTAAGCTCGTTTACATAGAGGGACGGATCCGGACGAACTCGTGGGAAGACAAGGACGGAAACAAGCGATACTCGACGGACATCATCGCCAGCGACATGCGCATGCTTGACACAAAGGGATCGACAAGAGAAACCGTGATGGAGCCGGGCACTGAGAACAACTACGGCAGTCCGGGATCCGTTCCCGAAGACGACGTTCCCTTTTGACGACCGGCAAAGCCTTATTTCGGATCGATCTTCTTGGATTCCGGCGTTATATCGATCTCATCGGGCTCCCGGGTAGCCTTCTTGAAGTTTTTGATGCCCTTTCCCAAGGCGCTGCCGATCTCCGGAAGTTTTCCGGCACCAAAGATGATCAGCACGATGACAAGAACAATCAGCAACTCGGGTATTCCTATTCCGAACATATCAAAACCTCTTTAACGTAAATTTCTCAATAATCTCGAACTCAAACCTCTTGCCTTGCGGGGGCGCCGCAATGACGCCGGCGCCCGACGGAGGCCCTTCGATCGCCCTTTCACCAATCCTTCAGGGAAGTTTCAGATGCACGACTTCTCCCGTTTTGCCCAGCGATCCCAAGGACTTCCCCTGAAAGAAGAGATCGACGCCCCCTGCGTTCCCGACATCGATGGCGAAGGACGCCGAGGCCTTCCGATCGATCTTCTCGCCGGGTCGGAGCAGGACCTCATAGGGCGTCTCCCCATCCGCCTGAATCTTCAGCCAGGTGACCTCCCGGGCCTCGATGCTCAGGTGATAGGACGCTGAAAGGGGTGGGGCATCCGGCGAAGGAACGTTGCCCTGAGCGGCAGGAAGCGCCTCCATCGTCTTCGAACCTGTTGTTGACCCGGGAAGCGATGCGGCATGCTGCGCCACCGATCCGGGCGTTCCCACAACCGCATCGGTTCCAATCCCTGGAGAGGCTTCCTGGACCGGCGCCGTTTCCGTTGCAGCCTCGACAGGTTCCTTCTGTTCTTGGGTCACCGGTACATTGAGCGGCTTATGCAAGAGGTCGTCATCGGATTGATGGAACAGGGCTGTGAACAGAATCAATGAAAGCAAGACAAGGAGAAAAACGATCGAAAGAAGGTGCCTGCGCTGTTTGAAAACGAAACCGACAAGGGATTTCCCGGCCTCCCTTTCCCTGGGTTGCACCGGTGCTTTCTGAAGTTCGATATATCGATCATAATGACCCAGGAGCTCCCCTACGTCCAATCCCACGATGCTCGCGTAGGACTTGATGAAGGTCCTCGTGTACACAGGTGCCGGCAGCCGTCGAAAATCTAGAGCTTCGAGGGCCTCCAGATTCGTGACACTGATCCTCGTCTGCTGAAAGATGTCCCGTAGCGACAGCCCTTTGGCCTCTCTCGCCGCCTTTAAATTCAGACGGGTATCGGCCTTCGACGCCCCGCCCGAGGTGACGACATCCTTATCCTTCGTCATCCCAATTATCCCGATTTATCCATAATTTGTCATTGATTAACACTAATTCCACCTTCGTGCAATAAAAAGATCCCCGCATCGAGGTCTTTCGGGCATGAGGCAATTATTCTGGTTGTTTCCGGACGATTATGCTGCTAATACTGCGGCAGACATGCACGGTCAAACCGCGGCGGGTGCGAGAGAATGAAGAACAGGGAAGATACAGCGGCGTTCATCCTGGCGATTGCGAGAGAGGCGGGTCTGATTTTAAAGCAGCGGCTCCACGACGCTCACGTCATCGACTACAAGGGGGAAATCGATATCGTCACGGAGGCCGACCGGATGTCCGAGAGCCTGATCATCTCACGAATCCGGGATCGATATCCCCGTCACACGATCCTTTCCGAAGAATCCCCCATGACGGAGGGAGACCCGGCTACCCGCTGGATCATAGATCCGCTGGACGGCACGACGAACTACGCCCACGGCTTCCCCGTGTTCTGCGTATCCATAGCCCTGGAGAGGGATGGCGATATTTGTCTCGGCGCCGTCTACAACCCGATGCTGGACGAGATGTTTGCAGCCGAACGTGGGAAAGGCGCCTTTCTAAACGGACGGAAGATATGGGTATCGGCCACGGCAACGCTGCGCCGCGGACTCTTGGCCACGGGATTCCCCTATGACATCCGGCAAACCAATGAGAACAACATGAACTACTTCAACAGCATGGCCCTCAACGCCCAGGCGATACGCCGCGCCGGTTCGGCGGCCCTTGACATGGCCTATGTTGCAGCCGGCCGATTCGACGGCTTCTGGGAACTGAAACTCAGACCCTGGGACACGGCGGCGGGATGGCTGCTGATCAGGGAGGCCGGGGGTACTGTGACGGATCTGGTCGGTCAGCCCTTCCACCTGGAGTCCCCTCACATTCTTGCCTCCAACGGATACCTTCACGGAGCCATGATCTCCGTGATCCACAATACCGACAGCATCATCGCCGCCGCCGATGCCCGATGAGCCCTTCCTTCACGATCCGTTTTCGTCCGTCTGGATCGTTATCGGAAAGAATCGGTATTTTTTTGCAAACCTTGCTTTTTTATACGTAACAGCCCAGTTTCTGGAAAATCCATCGCTCCAGGAAGGCAAAAATCCCTTCGCCTCTTTCAAGACGCATCCCTGCATATCGTCAAGACAGGCTTGGATTCATAGAACATACGGCAGGAAACCGCATTGATCGGCCTTTATTTGTTTGACAGGCTTCCGGATTTTTACCTATAATCGCCGCAGCGAATCGGAAAGGTTCCGGATGGCTTTATCCATGCTGACGTCGAACTTAGATGCGAGCAGAATCGCAATCATCGGGCCGGGCAGGCTCGGCACGTCCTTCGCGTACAAATTCGGAAGAGACAACAAGAAGGTCAATCTGTACTACCACGACAGCGACGTCTGCCGTGCCATCAATAGGGAACACCTGAATCCCAAACATCTGACGGCGGATCTGGCGGCGAGGCTGGGAGGCATGGACCATGTCCCGAGGCTTTCCAATCGGATCGTTGCCACGAACGATCTGGAGAGGATCGTTGAACTCAACGATTTCATCGTGCTTTCCATCACGATGAACCGCCTTCCGGAATTGCTGAATTATCTGAAGCCCCTGATCGAGAAAAAATCTGGCGACACCTGCCTGATCACACCCATCAAGGGCCTGACGGCCGATGAAATGACGAAGGAGCTGATCACTCCCTCCCAGCTCATCGACAGCTACCTCTTCGATATGAGCTACAAATACGAAGTGGTTTGCATCGGCGGTCCTTTTTTCGATATGGACATCGCCCTGGGAAACCCCGTCTGCGTCACCGTGGCGGGTCGGAGACGCATCGCCAAGATCATCCGGAAAGAGCTGATCCGCTTCAACCGCCGTGAGCTGAACTCCTACTACAACTTCGATATCGTCGGCGTCGAGGCCTGCGGCTCTCTCAAGAATATCGTCGCCAACATCAAGGGCGTCACCGATTCCCTGTACCTGGGCGATTCGATTCCGGGCACCATCTTTGCGCGCTCGGGAGTGGAGATCCGCTCCCTGTCGAAGCTGCTGGGCGGCAGTTTCCAAGCCTTTCACAGCCAGGCCGGCGTCGGAGACATGTACGTCACCGTCTCGTCGGAGGCCAGCAAGAACTATCGCTACGGCAAACTCTTCTACGAACTCTATTCCGGCAACCCCATCGAGACCAACCTCAAGGTCCTGGAACGGATCGACGGAACGCCCGAAGGCCCCAATACGATTCGGAACGTCCACAAATATCTTGAAAAGAAAAACATGTACAGTCCCCTGTTCAACTGCGCCTACAAGATGTTCAACGAAGGCGGCAACAAGAAGGACATCCTCGAACAGGTAATCCAGGCCTGCCAGTTCGATAAGAGAACGAAGGAATATATCGGACCTTTTTCCCGGATTCTGTACAATCTCATCCCGAATCTCTGGTACCGGCGCCACAAGGGGCCGCTCTCCCATCTGGAGATCTGACCCTCCCGCAAAACAGCAGAAAGGTGGATGAGGGGTACCTTCACCCAGTCCTCCCGTTTCGTACATCCCGCCTTTTTCAATTGGGGAGCGACCTTCCGTCCAATCCGGGATATCGAATGGCCTTGACAAATGCGCCGGGCCTGTGGCAGGAAAGTCTTGGCATCACGGAACGGTCCTTCATGCTCCCGATCAACGTCGAGAAGATCCCGTTCATAATGAATCGAGAATTGCGTCGCCCTAAATGGAAACCGATTTGCCCTATCGTCGATTCTTGCGAATACCGGCCATTCTGATCCCGCTCCTCTTGTTTTTCGTTCCGGGCATCGCCTCTGGTGCCGGGAATGCAGAGGACAGGCAGACCCGGGTCAGGCTGCTGGACGAATCCATCGTCATGACCGGATTCGGGACCGGTCACCTGACGGAAGGCCGTTACGAAACCATCTTTTTCATCTGGCAGCTCGCTGCGGATCTGAACAAGATCATCCCCCCCCTGAAAAACCACCGGGGCCGGCTCTACGCCTATCTAGAACCACAGATCAACCCGGTCCGGGCACCTGATGAAGATTTCGAATTCGGCATCGGCATCGGTTTGAAGTATACATACCCGCTCGCGGAGCGTCTCTGCGTCTATATCCTCGCAAGCACGGGACCCCATTATGTATCGGTCGTCACCGTGGACCAGGCCAACGGATTCCTTTTCTCCGATACGGTCGGTGCAGGTTTGAACATCTACATCACGAAGCGTTCAGCCCTGAACATCGGTTATCGTTTCCGCCATATCTCCAATGCAGGTCTGGTCCATCCGAACGGCGGAATCGACTCGAACTTCGCAACGATCGGCTATTCTATCCTTTTCTGACGGCGGAATCCCTCCATAAAGACCGAAAACAGCGGAGGAAAAACATCGTTGACTTGGGGGAGGGTCTTTCCTATACTCGCAAGGAAAAGGGAACAGCAAATCACAATTGCTATCGAGCAGGAAGGGATTTCTATGTGACAGATGACAACGGAGAGATTTTTTGCCCGGGGATTGAAATCTGAAATTGAGTCAAGGGAAAAAGAGGGAGAGACATGGCCATCAGCAAGGAACTGCTCGAAATTTTGGCATGCCCCAAATGCAAAGGGAAGATCTATTTGACGGAAAAGGGGGACGGCCTGATCTGCGATGCCTGCAGGCTGCTCTATGAGATCAGGGACGACATTCCCGTGATGCTCATCGAAGAGGCGAAACCGATCCCTTGAGGATTATACGGTATCGTGCAGGGCATCCAGGATAGCCTCTTTCACCCTGTCCGTCCCGAGCTCCTCCAGGCAGCGGCTTCTCTCCGAACCGTCGCAGCCCTTGTTCCTGCAGGGAACGCAGATCATGTCGGGCACGACGACGCGGTGGTTTTCACCCACGGGCGCCCAGTCCCGCCAGTCGGAGGGGCCGTAGATGGTTACAGTGGGGGTCCCGACCGCGGCGGCGATATGGGGGGCCGCGCTGTCGACGCCGAGGTGAAGCCGGCTGAAACTCAAGAGACAGGCAAGCTCCGCGAGGGTCGTGCAGCCGGCCAGGTTATGGACCGCTCCCCCGCAAGCCTCGACGATGCCTTCCGCCCGGAGGCGCTCCGCCTCGGAGCCGACGATAAACACTTCCAGGCCGAAGTTCTCCCTCACCCAGCCGATAACCTCGATCCATCTTTCGGCAGGCCATTCCTTGTAGGTCCACCTCGAGAAGGGATTCAGGCTGATCCAACGCCCGCCCGTTGCGTTCCCGCTCTTCTCTTCCCCAGGAGGACGGATGCCTGCCTTTTCAAGGATTTCGACGGTCTTCTCTCGAACCTCCTCCTTTATCCACAGCCTGGGCCGGGTCTCCTTTGCCTCGATGCCCACCCCCCGGATGATCCGCAGGGACTGCTCGGCGGCGCCAAGCATCCTTTCGCGGGGCGGCGCCGGATCGACCAAGTGCGTGAAGAGCCGATTCCGCCAGAATGGGAGCCCGGAGGGGTAATACTGCGCAATTCGGGTGGGCGCGCCCGTCACCCGGGACATGATGGCCCCCCGGTCGTCGGCCCGCAGATCGAAGACGACATCGTATCGGCGCCTTCGAAGCGCCAGGATCAGCGAGATCTGCCCGATCTTCTCCCGGCGAACCTCGAAGACCTCATGAAGGGTGGGATCGGCCTCGAGCAGGCAGCCGCTGCCCGCCCGGAGGAGAATGGAGAGCCTCGCTTCGGGCCAGGCATCCTTTAGGGCCCAGAGGGTCGGTGTCGTCCAGACGACGTCCCCGATATCCCCCAACTGGACGACGAGGACATTCCGGACGTTCCCGGCGACGCTATGGACGGCACCTACCTTCATTGGGGCGTGTACTCGGGAACGATCTTCCTGAGTTTATCCTTGATCCTGTCGGCGTCGTAGGTATCCGCCAGGGAAAGCAGTTCATCGATCCGGCCGCCCAGAGATCGCGCATCGCCGCTCTGGCCGCGGATGACCCGAATCTTCGCATGGGTCGTGGGCGCGATCCCCTCTCCCTCCGTAATCAACTCCTCCTGGAGCTTCTCGCCGGGACGCAGGCCGATGTAAGCGATGGGCACATCCTTTTCCGGTTCCAGCCCGTGAAGATGGATCAGGTCCCGGGCCATGTCGGCGATTCGGACGGGCTTCCCCATGTCCAGGATGAAGATCTCTCCGCCCTCCCCCATGGCACCCGCCTGGAGGATCAACTGGCAGGCCTCGGGAATCGTCATGAAATAGCGGGTCACGTCGGGATGGGTCACGGTCACGGGATGGCCCTCGGCGATCTGCTGCTGGAATATGGGAACGACGGAACCGGAGCTGCCGAGGACGTTGCCGAAACGGACGGCCATGAACCGCGTCCGGGCGGCTCCGTTCATGGAGGCCACGTACATTTCGGCAACCCGTTTGGTGGCCCCCATGACATTCGTGGGGCGGACGGCCTTGTCCGTGGAGACGAAAACAAAGCTCTCCACTCCGCCTTCACAGGCCGTATCCACCAGGTTCCGCGTGCCGAGGACGTTGTTGAAGACGGCCTCCTGGGCATTCATCTCCTGGATGGGAACGTGTTTGTAGGCTGCGGCATGGAAAACGACCTCGGGACGGAAGGCCGTAAAGACGCGCCTGACTCCTTCCGTGTCTCGGATGTCCCGCAGGAAGCTCCTGACGGCGACATCGGGAAAGTCCTGCCGGCACCTCATCTCCGTTCGGAACAGGTTGTATTCGCTGAATTCGAGCAGGGCCAGCTCCCTGGGTTGAAACCGGCAGATCTGGCGGACGAGTTCGCTGCCGATCGAGCCCCCCGCTCCGGTAACGAGTATTCGCTTTCCCTCCAGAAAGCGGCGAATCACCTCCCGGTCGAGATGGATCTCGTCCCTGCCCAGCAGGTCTTCCAGCTTCACCTCGCGGAGTTTGCCGACCGAAACCTTGCCGTCGATGAGTTCTCCGAGGCCCGGCATGGTTCGGTAGCGTTTTCCCGTCTTTTCGCATAGGGCGACGATGCGCCGCATCTGTTCGCCTTTCGCCGAGGGGATGGCTATGAGGATTTCGTCGAAATCGAGGGCGATGGTCTCGATGGCATCGATCGTTCCCA
>JAFGIO010000023.1 GCA_016929555.1 Deltaproteobacteria bacterium
CCGGTAAAGATCGAAACGGATCTCCTGGCCCTGAGCGTAGGCACCGTACCCAATCCGACCAACGAAGAGATCGGCAAGATGCTGAAGGTGCCCATCAACCAGGATGGATTCTTCCTGGAGGCGCACGTCAAGCTGCGACCCGTCGATTTCGCCACGGACGGCGTCTTCATGTGCGGCATGGCCCACGCACCGAAACTGAGCGACGAGTCGATCACCCAGGCCAATGCCGCCGTGTCCAGGGCCTGCACCATTCTCACGAAGGATTACATCGAAGCCGAAGGAAAAACGGCCTATGTGAACAAAGAGCGGTGCATGGCCTGCGGGCTCTGTGAACTCAACTGCCCCTTCGGGGCCGTCGCCGTCGATCCGAACGAAGGCTGTGCCGTCGTCAATGCCGTTCTCTGCAAAGGCTGCGGCGTCTGTACGGCCTCCTGCAGAATGAACGCCATCGACCTGAACGGATTCAACAACGAGGAAATACTTGCACAGATCGCCGCCCTGTGAAAGGTGCCGGCCATCCGAATGGAGAAGCTATGGCTGAAAATCAATCGAGTGAAAACTGGGAACCCAGGATCGTTGCCATCGTCTGTAACTGGTGCACTTACGCCGGTGCAGACCTGGCCGGGATCAGCAGGATACAGTATCCTCCGAATGTGAGAATCATCCGCGTACCCTGCAGCGGGCGTATCAATCCCTTCTACGTCGTCAAGGCCCTTCAGGAAGGGGCGGATGGAATCCTCGTTTCCGGGTGTCATCCCGGGGAGTGTCATTATCTGACGGGAAACCTTTCCGCCCGAAGGAAGTTCGCCGCGCTCAAGAGCTTTCTGAACTATATCGGTATGGAGGGGGACCGGACGATCTTTACCTGGGTTTCGGCCTCGGAAGGGGATCGCTTTGCCCAGGTCATCAAGGGCGTCACCGAGGCCGTCCGGGCCTTAGGGCCGGCCAAAAAGCTCGTAAAACATCTATAAGCGACGCGGCGGCCTTGCTGCAAATTGCATACAGCCGGCTCGACAGGGACAGCCGAATAAACAACGACGAAGGATCATAGACAGTGGAAAATGTACAGAAGAAGCTGCGCGAAGAGGCTAAGAACCTACTGGAGGAAGGGAAGGTAGATGTCATCGTGGGATACGAGCAGGGTACCCTTCCGTTGACGGCGACCCCCTGCTTTATAAGCGATCCATTAGAGGCGGAAAAGCTCGTCTGGAATGCCTTCTGCGTTCAGAACCTTGCCAAGTACGTCCATGATGTCATCTTCCTGCACAGGGAATCCCAAAAGCGGGTCAAACCCGAAGACAGGAAGAAGAAGGTGGTGGGCGTCGTGGCCCGGGGATGCACGACCCGTTCCCTGCTGATTCACCTCCAGGAGAGGCAGTACGACCGGAGCGAGGTGTTCGTCATCGGCGTCCCCTGTACGGGTTATGTGGATAAGAAGAAGCAGTCGGCCCTTCTTGAAGGGGAAGAGGTTCTGGAAGGCGTCCTTGCCAATTCCGAACTTCAGGTAAAAACCGCTTCGGGTGACCGTAAGGTTGCCCTGGCCGAGGTGCTGGCCGACAACTGCCTTACCTGCCGCTTCAACAATCCCCTGATTTCGGATCTGATGATCGGGGAGGCGGCCCCGCCTATGGACGCGGACAGGGAATTCGAAGCGGTCGACGCCTTCGAGAAGCTTCCCATCGAAGAGCGGTGGGCCTACTTCACCAAGGAGATGGCCAAGTGCATCCGCTGCTATGCCTGCAGGAATGCCTGCCCCTCCTGTTACTGCAAGATCTGTTTTGTCGAGCAAACGCAGCCTCGCTGGGTTGGTATCGGGGAGGACGAGACGGACACCCAGGTTTTTCAGTTGATGCGGCTTTACCACATGGTGGGCCGCTGCGTCGATTGTGGGTCCTGCATTGCCGTCTGTCCCATGGGGGTCGATCTTCGCAAATTTTTGAAAAAACTTGACAAAGACGACCTGGAGATGTTCGATCACCGGGCCGGTACCTCCCTCGATTCCCCGGCGCCGCTGTCCACCTACCGGGAGAACGACAGGGAGGATTTCATCTTCAATCCCTGACGGGGCGATGGCGCAAAACCCAGAATCCTAAAAGTATCAAGGGTGCCGGCTGCCAGCGAAGGCGGGCCGGCCCGACAATGGAGCCGATATGAAAACTTTCTTAGACGAGGTCAACGAGAGGATCAATGGGGTACCCATCCAACGGTGTTATCACTGCCGGAAATGTACTGCAGGATGTCCCCTCGCCTTTGCCATGGAGTACAATCCCAATCAAATCATCAAGATGATCCAGATGGGGAGGCGGGACGAGGTTCTGGGCAGTTCCACGATATGGCTTTGCGTTTCCTGTGAAACCTGCATCACCCGTTGCCCGAACGAGGTTGATATCGCCCGGATGATGGATGTGCTCCGGCAGATGGCCATCGAGTCGGGTCTCGGCGCCAAGGAAAAGAACATCCTCAAGTTCCACGAGGCCTTTCTCTCGACCATTCGTCTGGGCGGCCGGATCAATGAACCGATCATGATGGTTCAGTACAAGTTGAAATCGGGCGATCTCTTCTCCGACATGGCCATGGGCATCGACATGTTCATGAAAGGGAAGCTGCCGCTGATTTCCCCGAGGACACAAGATATGAAAGCCGTACGGCGCATATTCGAAAATACGAAGCAATAACGATTTGTTAATCGCTTTCTAAGGAGGCTTGGTGTTGAAAGTTTCATATTATCCGGGATGCAGCCTTCACGGCACGGCGAAGGAATACGACCAATCGGTACGGGCAGTGAGCCAGGCCCTGGGAATCGAGTTGAAGGAGATAGACGACTGGTCCTGCTGCGGCGCCACGTCCGCCCACAGTACCAACTTCAAGCTTTCCATAGCCTTGCCGGCGCGAAACCTCATGGCGGCCGAAAAGGACGCCATGGACGTGATGATTCCCTGCGCCGCCTGCTTCAACCGCTTTAAAACCGCCGAACATTATCTAAAGAAGGATAAAGACCTGAAAGCACAGATAGAAGGCATTATCGGGGGGAAATACCAGGGGGGCATCGCCGTCAGGAATCCTATTGATATTATCTACAATGACATCGGTCTGGATGCACTGGAAGGAAAGGTGAAGGTGAAACTCGCCGGTCTGAAACCGGTATCCTATTACGGCTGTCTTTTGCTCCGGCCGCCCGAGATCTGCCAGTTCGACGATTACGAAAACCCGATGATGCTGGACAAAATTGTAGAAACACTGGGCGCAGAATCCAGACCCTGGTCCTACAAGACGGACTGCTGCGGCGGGAGTCTTACGATCAGCAAAACGGACATCGTGGTCAAGATGGTCAACAAACTGATGACCATGGCCAGAGAGGCCGGTGCAAACTGCCTCGTCGTGGCCTGTCCGGTCTGCATGGCCAATCTGGATATGCGGGCCAGCGAGCACGTGCGGCTTCCCGTATTCTATTTCACCGAGCTTCTCGCCCTGGCTCTGGGACTCAAGGGCCCGAGCGGTTGGTTCAAACTGCACCATATCGATCCGAGGCCGTTGCTGACCGGTTTGGGATTGCAGTAGACTTCAGCCTCATTCCCCAAACCATTCCGGGGGATGAACAAAAGAATGGACGAAGGGAAATATGGAAAAAAGGTTGATAAAGAAGGATACGCTTGCTGACATCATCGCGAAGATGGCAGGGGATGTTCTGGTCTATGCCCCGGTGAAGGAAGAGGACAATGTCCTTTTCAAGGTTCTGGAAGCAGGGATGAAGCCGCTGACCCGCTATGCAAACACCAAAAACGCCCCGAAGAATTTTTTCTTTCCCCATACGGAACAGATGATGAAATTCACCCGGACGGAAAAGGGGGCGGTCTTTGCCGGAGGGGAGGGCAAGAGTCCTGAGGCGGTGCTGTTCGGTGCTCGTCCCTGCGACGCCCGCAGCTTCGTTCTTCTGGATATGCTCTTCGATCAGGATAAGTACAAGGATCCTTTTTACATCGAAAAAAGGGCTGCCACGACGATCATTGCTCTCAACTGTGTTCACCCACCCTATTCCACTTGTTTCTGTACCTCCGTCGGCGGCAGCCCCACTTCCTCCGATGGCGTCGATGTGGCCCTGACGGAGCTGGGAGAGGATTATCTTGTCGAATTCCTCACCTCCAAAGGCGAAAAGCTGCTGAAATATTTCGGCGATGTAAAGGCCGGCGATGCGGAGGTGAACCAGCGCGTGCAGATCGGTGAGCAGGCGGCCCGGGAGATAAAATCCCACATCCCCGCGGCGGAGATCAAACCGATCCTGGATGTGAATTTCGAACATCCCTACTGGGCGACGATCCACCAGAGATGTCTTGCCTGCGGGACCTGTACTTTCCTCTGTCCCACCTGCCATTGTTTCGATATCAGCGACGAGACGAAGGGGGCCGACGGCGTCCGGATCCGCAACTGGGATTCCTGTATGTTTCCCCTGTTTACCATGGAGACCTCGGGCCACAATCCCAGGCCCACGCAGAAGGAGCGCTGGCGCCAGCGGGTCATGCATAAGTTCAAGTACTACGTGGATAATTTCGGTGCGATTGCCTGCGTGGGATGCGGCCGCTGCGTCATGTACTGTCCTGTTAACATCGACATCAGAAAGATCGTCGAAGATATATCGAGATTATAGAATCGGGAGAATGTAATGCAGAATCCATATGTACCCATTCCGGTCGAGGTCGTGAAGATCACCACGGAGGTCGATACGAAGGACATCAAGACCTTTCGGCTGGCCTTCGTCAATAAGGAAGATGAGGCCGCCTTCCGGTACCTGCCCGGACAGTTTGCGGAGCTTTCCCTGTTCGGCAAGGGGGAATCGCCCGTCGGCATCGCCTCTTCTCCCACGCAACCGGGTTATCTTGAATTTACCGTTCAGAAGGCAGGGGTCGTCACCAGCGCCCTCCACGATATGGAAGAGGGAACCCTGATGGGGGTTCGGGGTCCGCTGGGGAATTCCTGGCCCATTGAGTATCTCGAAGGCAAGAACATCGTCGTCGTGGGCGGTGGATTCGCCTTTACGACCCTGCGATCGCTGACCAATTACATGATCCACGAAGACAACCGCAAACGTTTTGGGAACATCACCATTGTTTATGGCGCGAGAACGCCGGGGCTCCTCATCTACAAGGACGAACTGGCCGAATGGGGGAAGAGAACGGATATCAACCTGAATGTGACGGTGGACAAGGGCGATGCGACCTGGACGGGAAAAGAAGGCTTTGTTCCGGCCGTTTGCAAGGAGGTCGCCCCCAGTTCAGAGAATGCGGTTACGGTTATCTGCGGGCCGCCCGTCATGATCCGTTTCACCCTGCCCGTCTTTTTCGATCTTGGATTTTCGAAGGAAAATATCATCACGTCGCTTGAAATGCGCATGAAATGCGGCATCGGAAAATGCGGGCGCTGCAATGTCGGCAGCAAGTATGTCTGCAAGGACGGTCCCGTTTTTACGCTTGCCGAGCTCGATGAGCTGACAAAAGAGTATTGAGGTGTCGAGGCCGTAAGGGAAGAACATCCCGCCATGACATGAGGGAGCCTCGGCTCCCTTTTTTGAGAGACGCCATTCGGGGGTGCGGGTGGAATATCGCATGACTCCCGAAATGTCTTAACGGGCATTCTTGCGCCGGCTGGGGGGCAGGCAACGGGATGCGCAAGAAAAAAAGGGGGGGATTCTTGAACGAAATCATCGAGAAACAGGACCTTTCCGAAAACATCGTCAAGCTGGTCATCAGTTCGCCCACGGTGGCGAAAAAGCGCAAGGCCGGTCAGTTCGTCGTCCTCATGGTCGACGAAAGGGGAGAGAGGATTCCTCTGACCATCGTCGATTCGGATCCCGAAAAAGGAACGATCACCCTCATCCTTCAGGTTGCGGGGAAGACGACGGCACTCCTTGCCGCCCTGAAACCGGGGGACCGCATCGAGCACCTTTTGGGCCCCTTGGGAAATCCGACGGAGATAGAAAATTTCGGCCAGGTCGTCTGCGTGGGCGGCGGCGTGGGCGTCGGTGTGGCCTATCCCATCGTGAAGGCCTTGAAGAACGCCGGGAACCGGGTGGTTACCATCATCGGCGCCAGGACGAAGGCCATGCTGATCCTCGAAGAAGAATTGAGACAGGTCAGCGACAAGCTCATCGTCGCCACCGATGACGGCAGTTACGGCGTTCATGGTTTCGTAAGCGCCGTCCTTCAGGATCTCATCGACCGGGGGGAACGGATCGACCGCGTCTATGCCATCGGGCCGGTTCCCATGATGCGAGTCATTTGCAACGTGACCAAACCCAAGGCCGTCCCGACCATCGTCAGCCTGAATGCGATCATGGTCGATGCCACGGGGATGTGCGGCGCCTGCAGGGTTTCCGTGGGCGGGAAGACTCGATTCACCTGCGTCGACGGTCCCGAGTTTGACGGTCATGATGTTGATTTCGACCTGCTTACGAAACGCCTGAGGATGTACGACGACCAGGAAAAACGATCCCTCGAAAAATATCGGTGTGAATGCCATGGAAACTAAGACGGAAAGGGTGAAGATTCCCCGCCAGCACATGACGGAGCAGGACCCCAAGGTCCGAATCACGAACTTCGATGAGGTGCCCCTGGGCTACTCGGCCGAAGAGGCCGTTCTGGAAGCGAAGCGGTGCATCCAATGCAAGAAGCCGGGTTGCATTGCCGGCTGTCCCGTTGAGGTGGACATCCCGGGATTCATCAAGATGATCGCCGAGGGCGATTTCATCGGTGCTGCGAAAAAGCTGAAGGAAACGAACAGTTTGCCTGCCGTTTGCGGCCGGGTTTGTCCCCAGGAGGACCAATGCGAGAAGGTCTGTGTCCTCGGCAGGAAGGGGGAGCCCGTGGCCATCGGCAGGCTGGAAAGGTTCGCCGCGGACTTCGAGCGGCAGGCCGGCCAAATCTTCGTTCCCGAGGTGGCCCCGCCCAACGGCAGACGGATCGCCGTCGTCGGCGCCGGTCCGGCGGGCCTCACCATCGCCGGGGATCTGATCAAGCTGGGATACGGGGTCACGATTTTCGAGGCCCTCCACAAGGCAGGGGGCGTCCTCGTGTACGGCATCCCGGAGTTCCGGCTGCCCAAGCGGATCGTCGAGGCGGAAGTGGATTATCTTCGAAAGCTGGGTGTCCGGATAGAGACCGACGCCATCATCGGCAGGTACAAGACGGTGGACGAGCTTCTCGAGGAGGGCTACGATGCCGTATTCCTCGGCGTCGGCGCCGGTGCCCCCGTCTTCATGAATATCCCCGGCGAGAACCTGAGCGGGATCTATTCCGCCAACGAGTACCTGACCCGGTCCAACCTGATGAAGGCCTATCGCTTTCCTGAGTACGATACGCCCATCGCCCGGGGCCGGAACGTGGCCGTCATCGGCGGCGGCAATGTCGCCATGGATTCCGTCCGGACGGCATTGCGCCTGGGTGCGGATAACGCCTATATCATCTATCGCCGCACCGAGGTGGAAATGCCCGCCCGGAAGGAAGAGGTTCACCATGCCCAGGAGGAGGGGGTTCAGTTCATGCTGCTCACGAATCCCGTCGAGTATATCGGCGACGAGAAGGGCTGGGTGCGCCAGATGAGGGTCCAGAAGATGTCCCTGGGCGAGCCTGACGCCTCGGGCCGCCGGAGCCCCGTTCCCATAGAGGGTTCCGAGTATCTGATCGACGTGGACACGGTGGTGGTGGCCGTTGGTACCATGGCCAATCCGATCATCCCTTCGACGACGCCGGGATTGGAGATGAACCGCCGGGGCTATATCGTGGCCCGTGAAGACGGCGGGACGAGCCGCAAGGGGATCTACGCGGGCGGCGACATCGTCACCGGCTCGGCGACGGTGATCCTGGCCATGGGCGCCGGAAAGGCCTCGGCCCGGGCGATCCACGAGTACCTCTCCGGCGGGAAGTGACGACTGAGTGGGGATAGATTTCGAAACTGTCCCCGCAAAAAAGCAAAAAAGGGGCGGGAAATCCTACTGCAATCCCCGCCCCTTTTTTCTGTTTGCCTTTGCCCTTCCTGGATACCGTTTTAGTGTGCCTCTTCCATGGCGCCTGCAATATACATCATGGCCAAAAGCATGAAGACCAGTGTTTGAATGACGGAGGTGAAGATCATCAGCGCGAAGACGGGCAGGGGTACAAGAAGGGGAACCAGCAGGAGCACCACGGCCAGAACGATATCTTCCCCCATGATGTTTCCGAACAATCGCACGGAAAGAGAAAGCGGGCGGGACAGATGGCTGATGATTTCGATGGGCAACATCAGCGGCGTCAGCCACCAGACCGGTCCCAGGAACTGTTTGATGTATTTGAACCCATGCATCCTGACCCCTACGATGTGCGTCATGAAGAAGACGACGACGGCCATGGATACGGTCGTGTTCAGGTTTGCCGTGGGCGACTCGAAGCCGGGGATAAGGCCTAACAGATTGGATACGAGGATGTAAAGCCCCAGCGTTGCGATCAACGGGAAGAACCTTTTGCCGGCGTGCCCCATGGTCTCGGTGAGAAGGCTGTCAAAGGCACTGACGATCACTTCCATGACGTTCTGAAAGCCGCTGGGGTTGATATTCAAGCGGCGCGTTGCCAGGAAACCGAAACAGGCGAGCATGGCCATCACGAACCAGCTGTAAGCGATGATCGTCATATTGATACCGTAGGTACTGTGGATCGTGTCGAACGCTTTTGTGTGAAAGAATAACAGGGGCTCCATCGATGCTTACTTTACCTCCTCAGCAAAATTTTTTTTAGAGATCATCACGACGGTAGTCATGACGATGTTGATGACGACGATGGACAAACCGATGAGCAGACCGAAAATGTGAACCAAATCTTCCGTAATGATAAAGAACAGAACAATCCCTGTGAGGATGAAACGAATATAATATTTTGCCATAATGGACGATCTCGCCCGATCGGTCAGGCTCTGAAAGACGTTTTTCAGATTGTGATAAAGCCAGTGAAAATTGAGAATGCTGATCAGGCCCCCGAGAAGGATACCCAGGGTAAAGCGGTTGGACAGCAAGGCGGCGCTTATGGACAGAAGAACTGCCAGAACGATCCAGTTCGTGATCTCAAGCCTTTTTTGGAGGGGGTCTTTTTCTATGGGGTTCACTCTTGATACACGTTATGACGGTTTTTTCATCGGGGAAGTTGAGCTTTATGAATCTATAGATATTCCTGAAGCCCGCTACAATCCCTATAATGAGTAAAAGCAGGGTAAACTTGTACCCCGTATCCCATCGCCTGTCCAAGTAGCTGCCCAAATATAGCCCGCCGAATACCATGATCACCATGGCGATGCCGATGCTGCTGGCATAGGCTACCTGAATCAGCGATTTCTTGCTATCATTTCCTTCCATCAAGCGAGGCGCCTATTAACATGAACTGCCCGTGATGTCAAACAAAAAATGACCCTTTGGCAACCCTCTTCCTGTTGTGGTGGGGGTTCTTTTATCTCCAATCCCTTCCGTTTTCGTTCCTCGATCGACGTGGGTTCGACCTGTCTAAGAAGGGGAGTCATGACCAAACCAGCGACGGGTTCAACCCTGCTGCGAATTCCCGCTGACGACATAGCCGGCCTCCAAAAGGGTTTTTTCCCTTCCCGCCAGGTCCAGATCCGCCTCGACCATCATGGCAATGAGGGCGTCGAAGTTCACTTTGGGTTGCCATCCCAGGATCCGGCGGGCCTTGTCCGCATCTCCCAGCAGGACATCGACCTCGGTGGGCCGGAAATACCGGGGATCGATAACCACGTATTTTTCGTAGTCCAGACCCAGAATTCCAAACACCTTCTGTGCAAATTCGCGGACGGAATGGGTATGGCCTGTGGCGATGACGTAATCGTCGGCCCTCTCCTGCTGGAGCATCAGCCACATGGCCTCGACGTAGTCGCCGGCATAGCCCCAGTCCCGCTTCGCATCGAGATTGCCGAGGTAGAGTCTGTCCGTCAGGCCAAGCTTTATCCGGGTAGCCGCCCGGGTGATCTTTCGGGTCACGAAGGTCTCTCCCCGCCGGGGGGATTCATGGTTGAAGAGGATGCCGTTGCAGGCGAAAAGCCCGTAGGCTTCCCGGTAATTGCAGACCATGTGGTGGGCGTAGACCTTTGCGGCAGCGTAGGGACTCCTGGGTCGGAAGGGAGTCGATTCGTTCTGGGGCGGCGGGGCGGCTCCGAACATCTCGCTGGAGGAGGCCTGGTAGAACCGTGTCGGGATCCCGGTCTTGCGAAGGGCCTCCAGGAGGCGCAACGTTCCCAGGGCCGTCACGTCACCCGTGTATTCCGGCATATCGAAGCTCACCCGGACATGGCTCTGGGCGCCGAGATGATAGATTTCGTCGGGTCGAATGTCGTAAAGCAGGTCCGTGAGCTGCCCCGACACGGAAAGATCGCCGTAGTGAAGAAAGATCCGGGCAGCCGGGTCGTGGAAGTCGCGATAAAGATGGTCGATCCTCGCCGTATTGAAGGTTGAGGACCTTCGGATGAGCCCGTGAATCTCATAGCCCTTCCCAAGCAGGAATTCCGCAAGGTAGGATCCGTCCTGGCCGGTAATGCCCGTGATGAACGCCTTCATGAAGGGATGTCCCTCGATGATCTTTAATGCCCTATCGATTCTCTCGCATAGCGCACATTCGCCTTGCGGTCAAGCTCGGCGTTGCGTTCGTATCCACCGAGTCGTCCCGGCATTTAAATAGTAAATTCAGTATGAATATCGTTGACATGCAGTATAGATTATGAAAAAGTGCCTTCCAAGGCACTGGCGGAGGTGTTCAAAACGATGTCGCAGCCATGCCCGGCGGCATGAACCGTGAAGGATCCGGTTCCTCGCCCCATGTCGGCGCAAGCTTCAGGAGGACAGAGCAATGCTCATATCCGCCGAAATAAGGTGGTTCTGGCATAAACGGCCGGCACCGGGTATCGATGACTGGTTCCTCCGAAGTGATGTTCATCCCTGTGCGGCCGGGGGAGGAATGACGCGCGTGGACCGGTACCTGCGTAACCCCTGTCAGGGCGAGTTGGGGATCAAGCGTCGTGGAGGCGTTCCCGGTATTGAGGTGAAAGGCCTCGTGAAGGTGACCTGGGGCGGTCTCACCGCGGACCCTTTCTCCGGTCCTGTGGAACTGTGGGCAAAGTGGACTGTCGAATCGTTGGAACTTGAAATGGATGCTTTGATTGCCGTCGAAAAAAGGAGGTGGCTCCGCAAATTCGATACCACCGACCCACTGCCGAGAGAGGTTCCGATGGATGAAGAAGGGATGCCGCCGGCCGGTCGCCCTTTGCCCGTCGCCGGCTGCAATGTAGAGCTGACGCGGGTCGGTCTTTCGAACGGCGATATCTGGTGGACCCTCGGTTTTGAGGCCTTCGGTACGATCATGACGGCGGAAAGGGACCTGCGGACGACGGCAAAGGCATTGGCCGATCGCCGGCCGCCTTCACTTGCGGGCGGGCTGCTGGCGAGCTATCCGGGTTGGCTCGACAAGCACGCAGCAAGGTAATTTTTTACAGATTTGTCCTCAGACATTCTTCCTCATTTTGTACAGCGCGAATTGATCTGACAGGATATTTTAGGGGTTTCCTCTGGGTTTCCCCCGGCAGCGGCCGTTGTCTGCAGTGTTTATAAGGCTGCCAGGGCCTTTCCGCAGGCATCGATGGTTCGCTCCAGGTCGTCTTCGGAGTGGGCCTGGGAAACGAAGCACGCCTCGAACTGGGAGGGGGGGAGGCTGATGCCCCGGGCCAGCATCTCCCTGAAGAAACGGGCGAACCGGGCGGTGTCGCTTTTTTGGGCTGTGGTCAGATCCTGAACGCTGTTTCCCGAGAAGAAGGGCGTAAACATGGAGCCGACCCGGTTGATGCTCAGGGGGATTCCCTTCCGATCGAAGAGATCGCCGATGCCCCGGCAGAGAAGGGCCGTCTTTTTCTCCAGCGATTCATAAATATTCCCGTTTGCCCGAAGGCAATTCAGTGCGGCAAGACCGGCCGAGAGGGCCAGGGGGTTTCCCGAGAGCGTCCCGGCCTGATAAACCGGCCCGAGGGGCGCCAGGTTTGCCATGATTTCCCTACGCCCGCCGAAGGCCGCCGCTGGAAGCCCCCCCCCGATGATCTTTCCCAGGCAGGTCAGATCGGGCTCGATGCCGGCCAGATTCTGCCAGCCGCCCCAGGTCAGCCGGAATCCCGTGATGACTTCATCGAAGATCAGCAAGGTTCCCGTCCGGCGTGTAAGCTCTCGAATGGTTTCCAGAAATCCCCGAATGGGCGGCACGACCCCCATGTTTCCCGCCACCGGCTCCAGGATGACGCAGGCCAGCTCGTCTCCATAACGTTCCATGGCCATCTTGAAGGTTTCCACGTCATTGTACGGAATCGTAACGGTAAGTTCGGCCAGCCGCTGGGGAACGCCGGCGCTTCCCGGAAGGCCGAGTGTGGCCGCGCCGGAGCCTGCTTTCACCAGCAGGGAATCCGTATGGCCGTGGTAGCAGCCCTCGAATTTTGCGATCAGCTCCCGGCCCGTGAATCCACGAGCGAGCCTGATGGCGCTCATGGCCGCCTCGGTTCCCGAACTGACCATCCTTACCATGTCCATGGCGGGGAATGCCGTAACGATCAGGCGGGCCATTTCGATTTCCAGTTCCGTGGGCGCACCGAAACTCGTACCCTTTCTCAAGGACTTTTCCAGGGCTGCCAGGATCTCCGGATGGCCGTGACCGAGGATCAAGGGCCCCCATGAGGCGACATAGTCGATGTATTCCCGCCCCTCGACATCGTATACCCTGGAGCCCGAGGCGCTGGCCACGAAAAAGGGATCGGCGCCGACGGCGCCGAAGGCCCGGACGGGGCTGTTGACGCCTCCGGGGATATATCGCTTCGCCTGCTCGAACAAGACTGAAGAGATGCGGCTCATTTGAAATACTCCCTGCTGCTCTTTTTGTATTCCTCTTCGCTGGCGAGGGCAAGACGGTCCTCGATGCCGACGGCCAAGGCCATCTTTCGGATCAGTTCGTCCCGATCCTCAAGGCCTTTTAGGTGTATCATCGTAAAGAGGTTGTATTTTCCTTCAAAGGCCGGGTCGCGTTCGTAACAATGGCTCACTTGCTCGAAGGCTGCCAGCAGCGTTCCCACTTCCTCGATACGCTCGGCGGGAACGGCCCAAAGGACCATGACGTTGCCGGTGAAGCCAGCCCGCCGGTGGCCGAGTACTGCACCGAACCGGCGGATGAGGCCCCGCCCGATGAGCGACCGTATCGTGGCAATGACCTCGTCTTCGGTGATGCCGATTGCATTGGCGATAGGCAGGAAGGGCCGTTTCTCGCAGGGAATGTCTGACTGGACCGCCTTGGCTATTTCTGTTTCGCTTTCGCTTAACCTGTTCATATGAGAGGCGTCAGATCTGTTTCTTTGCCGGTATCGTCTCCTCGATCCATGACGTCGATATTTCACCCAGCTTTATTAGCACAGCCAAATATCGCTTGACAATTCTTTTCGCCGACGATAGAAAAACGCCATGAAAATGTTGCCTGCAGATTCAGCATTCCTCTCGAGAGGAGAGCGATGTTGCGAAAGCATTGAAGAAAGGAGGTGAACAGGGGGGACAGTTTTTTTACGCGGTGCGTTTTCATATTCAATCACAAGAGGAGGTAAAGATGAAAAGAACCATCGTTTATGGGATTTTTGCCACGCTGGCCATGCTGTTATCGTCGTCAATCGCCTTTGCTGCAGAAGCTGCAGCACCCGCTGGCTCCGTTGATTATACGAAGGCAATCGTCATTGGATGCAGCCTCATTGCCGTAGGCATTGCCATGGGATTCGGAACGATTGGCACGGGTGTGGGAATGGGTCACGGTTTGAGCGGCGCCACCAATGCCGTCGGCAGGAATCCGGAAGCCCAGGGCAAGATCCTCCTGACCATGATGGTGGGTCTGGCCATGATCGAATCTCTCGCGATCTACGCGCTCGTTATCGCGCTGGTCGTGCTGTACGCCAATCCGCTTCTTAAATTTCTTGCCTGAGCATACAAAAGCGGATTCACATCGTTCTTATCGAGGGAGGGGGAGCGCTACAACGACTTCAACTCCCTTTTTCTATGCTTCTGAAAATGGTGTGATCTAAAAGGGGATTTCGGCTACAAGGATACACGCTTGAAGATCCCTATAAGATACGATCGCGGTTTCATAGGAAGCGTGATTCGATCATCCTTTTTCGATGATTGTTGCAAGGCGTCATCTCCTTCCGATAAACGTATAGGCCCGCGGAACAGAACTCATGAAAAAGAGCCCATGGGTTCGATCATCGACGGCGCCATGTTTTACCATGGCTTCTATGACGGTGTCCACCTGTGACGGATGGACGATCATATTGCAGTTCTCCCTCGCCGGAGAAATACCCCCCGGTTTGGCCTTTTCCTTCCCCACATAACTCATCCGTCCTGTCGTCGCACCGGGAGCTCCGGCATTCATAGCCGTCTTGACCATTTCATCTCCCCGGCCTTCGTCGCAGATAAAAGACAGGGAAACCAGATCCCTGAGAAATGTCCGAGCCGTGTCTTCCCCAAGGTGCACAGTTCCCGCCCTGGCTCTCCACTGAGAACTTCCCTTCATGTCATCTACGGCGGTAATGATCTGCTCGACACTGGCAGCATGTTTTGTAATTCCTCGCAGGACCTTCATATCGATTTGCCCCGCCTCCAGGGGAAACAGGTAAATGAATCCCTTCCCCGGCTGATCCAGTTTTGCCTCGTCGATGATCATTTCCATGACGATGTCTGCGTCATAGGAACTGGCGGCGAACTGAACAACTTCTTTTTCCGCGGGGATCGTGATGCGGAGCAGTCCCAACTTGTCTCGCACACCGGTGCCGTGACCAAAGGTCACCACGGGGACACAAGTTCCTGTATCCAGTGCAATACGTGCGACGTCATTGCCCTCGCCGCGCTGGACGATACAACAGATGCCTGTCAGCTCCGACTGAAGCTTTACAACGTTGTCGAAGGAAGAGACATCTGAATGGTGCAATACACTTGGCGCGCAGAGGTCGTGCGCATTGCGGATGATTCCATGTTCGAGGAAAACACTCCCCCGGCCCGGCGTGGCAAGGTCTCCCCCGGCTATTATCAACTGTGCGACAGCCCGTCCCTGTTTTTCAGGAACGAAGCAGACAACGATGTCCGCCGGATGATCGACGGTTTTGCTTTCCAGGATGAGCCCCAATGGTCCCTGTCTTTCCTGCAGCGTCACTCCGCGGGACGCCAGGACATGGTATTCCTCTATCCCGGCCTTGTTGAGAACCGAGAGTACGGACTCCGTGATATTCCTGTAAAAGATTCCCGTAATTTTAGAAACCTTGAGGTCGGAAATCATAATCGAACCCCTTGCTTTTGCCCCGAAGCCTCCCGAAGAGCCTTTTTTCTTTTCCCGGTAACGGTGATTCCGACGAGGAGCACGGACAGAATGGGACAGACCGACGCCGCAGCAAGAATACCAAATCCTTCGACGACACCAACCTGGCTGCCGATTCCGAGCCCCATGGCCAGAACGAGGGGAACAGTCACTGGACCCGTGGTGACGCCTGCGCTGTCCCAGCCAATATTGACGTAATCCTCGGAGGACATCGCAGTCAACAGAAGCAGGATCAGATAAGGAGGCACAAGGAGCCACATGAGAGGGATCCCCCACACGATTTTGGCAACGCCCAGGGAAATGCCGGAGCCCACGCCCACGGCCACGGCCTGCATGAGCAAGGATTTTTTGAAGGTTCCGACGGTAATCTCCTCCACGGTAATGGCCAGAGCGTTCAATGCCGGCTCGGCAAGTGTCGCCCCGTAACCCATGATGAAGGCAAAGAGCAGCAAAACCGCTATTCCTGCAATGCCCTCCCATCCCTCGAAAAGGGGACCCCGAACGGGAGTGAAGGTATAGCTTTTCGTACTTACATCATACCCGCTTTCATCATAGGGAACCGTCTGAACGGCGCCGTGCCGATAGAGAAAAAAGAAGCGGATCTTTTCACCTTGCGGTGTTACCGCCGTTTCAACGGCCGCAGGATCGAAATCGACGAGGGTATTCCTCTGCTCTTCGAGGGATATGCTCTTGAAGAGAGCGGGGACCTTCCCTCCGACCTGGTTTCCCAACTTGGCGAGACCAAGATCGATGCCGATGCTGAACAGGGCCATTCCCGCAATGCCAAGGCCAATGCCGAGCAAAATTTCGTCCGCCCGGGGGAGCTTTTCCTGTAGAAACAGGGTTAGGACCAGCAGGAGAAAAAGGGTGAGAGGGACAATAGCCTGTATCGCGATGAGCACTCCCTTTTGCAGGAATGACAAAATCTGAGCGGGATTTTTTTCGGGAGCAGCATAACGTGTGACGGCGTCACGGATCGCATCTTCGTTCCCGAAGACGGCGAGCCTTTGCGCATCGGTGCCCTTGAATACAGTCCATCGGAACAGGGCATCAGGGTCCGGTCCGAAAACGGCCTTTTGCCTTGCGGTGTCCAAGGCTATGCGGTTCAGTTCTTCCAGCATGCCCGAACGCCCGTCATCAAAAAGACGTTCCTGGCTCTCCCCGCGGGCATTGAGAAATGCATAGCCAAGCATGGCGTCCCTGTTTTCAAACAGTGCCTCTATCTTGGTCCGGTTATCCGGGCTATAAAAACGGCCCTCATCCATGGGCTGTAAGACGGTAGGATTCAACGCCGCCCCGAGGCACAGAACGGCTAATATGGGAAACAGTGAGGCCAGTGTCACGACACCGAACCCTCCTCCTCCCTTCGATGAACCGCTGACGACCCTACAGATCCCTATTCCAAGGGCAAGAACGAGGGGCACGGTGACGGGTCCCGTCGTTACGGCGCCGCAGTCCCAGGCCAGGCCGGTCAGATGACGCAGGTTGGGATCGAAATAGGCCCAGACGGTGAACAGGCTCAGTCCCCCGATCAGGACGTAAATGAATGGCTTCAGTGAGAGGTTGTACATGAACCGGAGCATACCGGCCATGACGGCCAATCCTACACCGATTCCAACGGCGTATACAAGGTAATCGGAATGTTTGTTCAGAAGGAGGAACAACAGGGGGGCGTCCCAGGCCTTTATGGAAGCCCCCGCTGTTTTCAGAACGCCAACAGCAGGTTCTGCAAATGTCGCTCCGACACCCAAGATAAATGAAAAGATCAGAATGGAAGGTAACTTTGATTTTCTCGGGAGCCTAAGACCTATGACCTCGCCCAGAGGCATGAGCCCCAGGAGCAGCCCTTCCATAAACAATGCCAAACCGATAATGACGACCCCAATGCCCACACCGATAACAGCGGCTTCATCGACAGCCATCCGAAGGATGAATGTCTGGAAGAGAATAAGGTACAGAATGATCAGCCAAATGGACTTGATCTGTTCTTTCACCTTTTTCCAGACATAGGGTCCGATCAGTGCTGCAGCCTGCTTGAAACCGATCCGGATTCTCCCGCCTGCGAGTTGAGTCGTTTTGTTTTCCATTCGGTTATGGGTGAGGATTCGTCTAATTTGAGAAAGCTTATGAGAGATCGGCTTTTCCTGTCAAGTAAAACCGGCCATGACCTGAAGATCCCTTATATGATTGGGCAAAGAGGTTTTCAGATAAGGTCCGCCGCGTCGATTCCGCTCTTTACGGCCCCTTCGACGGAAGCCAGATTTAAATAATCCCCGGCAAAGTACAGCCCTTCGATAGGCCTTCCGTTTTCTTTCTTCAGCCTGTGGACCGACCCGAACGTTCCGGGGGTTGCGAAATACATGGCCTCCTGCCATCGGTATATCTTGGAAAAAATTGGATTTTCCGGCATCGACGGGAAGTATCTCTTCAGTTCCGCTTTCAGGCGTGCCCTGATGTCTTCATCCGTCATCTGGTTGTATTCAATGGCGTATCGATCGTAGGTATAGCAGTGGATGAGGCTTGTGCCCGGCGGCGCGGCCCCCTCCGATGATCTCGCGGTGTCGGCGAGGGCTGCCATCGTCGCTCCGGCGCTCCTGGGAAAACTGATCGAAGTGAACCCTTCGGGGATGACGGGCCGATCATAGGCAAACACCACGTGGCAGCAGGCCCTGTACGGTACCTTTTCCAGGATGCCGGCGACGGAGGCGGGCAGATTCGGAATCAGCCCGCGGGCGGCGGTGGCGGTGGTCGCGCAGATCACGGCGTCGGCATCGATGAATCCTTTTTGCGTCTGTACGCCTTTCACGGTATTGTGTTCCACGACGATTCTCTCCGCGGGCGTCGACAGGAGCACCGTCGATTCGATCTTGCGGTAGAGCCGCTCGGGGAGTGTGTGAAGCCCCTTTTTCAAGATGCGGTTTCCCTGAAGGAGATGCCAGAAAAGCGCGGCCCCGTAAAGCGCCCCGATTTCGTCGGCGTGACCCAGGGTGATGCCTGCAATCATGGGCTGGAACAAATAATTCAGCGCCTTTTTGCCAGAATGTTCGAGCACATAGTCGGAAAAGAGTCGGCCGTCCAGGTCGAACGCCTTGCTGCAATCGACGAAATCGAGGGTCTCGCGACGACTGTAAACGGTGCGGAACAGCTTGGCCACTTGGAAATAGAAATCGAGTCCCAGGCGTTTTTTGCTGAAATATGCTCGGGGTGCCCTTAGAAGATCGCCCGCGCCTTTGAGAGGATTCGAGGGAACGAGACTCCCCTCCACCCATAAAGCGTTTATGTATGAAATCGGGACGAGGTCCCCGGTCAAACCCATCTCGTCGATGAGCTTGTACGTGGCATTATAGCATTTCATAAAAAAGAGCGCCCCGTGGTCCAGTACGAAACCTTCCTGGCTGCCGCCTACGGTTCTCCCTCCCGGAACGCCTTTTTCTTCGAGAACGACGGCGTCGACGCCCTTCTTTTGCAGGGTGTATGCTGCGGCGAGTCCCGAGATGCCTCCACCGACGACGATCACCTTCATGGGTAAACCTCTCTATCCTGCGCTCATCGCGTCGGCACTTTTAGACGCCCTGCTGATTGAATGCATCCTTTTCTGATAAAAAGCCGCCACGGATGCCGGGGCTATGGCAGTTGGAGGCTTCTCACAGCGGCGGATCATTCCCGGTTCAGCTCGTCCAGCCTGGCGAGGATCTCTTTGTTTTCCGCTATATCTGACATCGAATTGCTGTAATGGCTGTAGCGTATCCATCCTTTTTTGTCGATGACCAGTTGCGCCGGCAGGCGGCCCAGTTTCAGCAGCTTCACTTCCTGGCCGAAGCGTTTCGATACGCTGTGGTCGGGATCGGGCAGGCCGATAAAAGGCATTTCATTTTCCTGCCACCACTTCGTGAAGGTTTTTTCATCCTCCGGTCCGATCGCGATGAGCTCGGCGTCCCGCTTGACAAATTCCTGATAGTCCCGGCGCAACTGCGCCATGTGCCTGCGGCAGTACGGTCAGAAGAAGCCGCGGTTGAATATGAGAACGACATGCCTTCTGCCCTTGTAATCGGAGAGCCGGACTTGCCGTCCTTCGCTGTCGGTAAGCTCGAAATCGGGCGCCGCTTTGAACTCGGCCATTTCAATGTCGCTCATCCCATAATCCTCCTGCTCGCATGATGATAAAAAGGGCCTTTGAACAAGGGCGATTGCAGAAAAAAGGAAAAATCCAACGGTTCTGTAATCCGTGATGCTTGCTTTCTGTTCAGGCTATTCGCTGGTGCCATCGGGGTGGATTTTCCCACGGAGCGCCTTCTTCTCCGCTTGGCGGTGCTTGAGGATCAGGGTCTTTTCCTGGGCCCGCTTGGACCGGCGCCGCTTCTGCCTCCTGATTTTCTCCCGGCGCGTCTTTTCCGCCGCAAGGATTCCCAGCCTCTGTCTTTCGATCCGATCGACCAGCAGGCGGCGCGCCAGATAGCGGTTGAGGGCCTGGGAGCGCTCCCGCTGGCATTTGATGGAAAGGCCCGTGGGGAGATGAACCAGGTAGACGCAGGTTGAGGTTTTGTTGACCTTCTGCCCGCCCGGTCCGCTGGATCTTATGAAGCTCTCCTGGAAATCGCCCTCGGAGATGCCGAGGCGTGACATCCGTTCTCTCAGGGCCTTTTCCTTTTCCGGAGATACGCTCATGGATGGATTGCGGGGCAGGGACACCCTCAGAGGGAGTAAATCTCGTCTTCGACCAGCCGGATCCAGTTCTGTTTCAGGATCTCCCGGGCCTCATCGATCTTGTCCACGCCGAGGATGACAATGGTTTCCTTCCCGATCCGTTCGATCGTTGTATAGAGGTAGAGGATGTTGACCTCAGAGTTCGAGAGGTGTTTCAGGATTGCCTTGATGCCGCCCGGATGAAGGGGGACCTCTGCGGCCAGCACGGGGGTGATTTCGTAATTGAAATGGAAGGATTCAAGGATTGCCGCAGCCCGCGAAGGTTCGCTGACGACCAGCCGGACCGTGCTGCTCTCCGCCGTGCTGGCGGCCAGCATGGCCTTGGCAGTGATGTCTTCGTTGTCCAGGATGCTTGTGAGTTTGGACAGGGTGCCGGGAACGTTGTCCAGTTGGACTGATATCTGCATGACTGACATGTTGCCTGCGCTCCTCAATGCTTCAAGAGATCATAACCGGCGGCGAAGGCCCGGCTGTTCGCCTCGACGAGGGACTGTTTCTTACCGCCCATGACGGTGGCGAGGCTCTTCAGATAGACTTCCGGTTTCACAATGCCCGTCTTCCTGATGAAGGCGCCCATCATTACGATGTTGGCCGATCGGGGATTGTCCAGCTTTTCCGCTATTTCCGTGCAGGGAATCTCGTAGACCTCAATATCCTTGCGGCTCGGGCGGGCCTCGATGATGGATGAATTCAGAAAGAGGCTCCCGCCCGCGGCCATCCTGTTCTGAAAGGAATACAACGACGGGGTGTTCATGACGACCACGTAGTCGGGTTCAGATGCGATGGGCGAGGCGATCTCCTCATCACCCACGGATACGGTGCAGTTGGCCGTTCCCCCCCGGACCTCGGCCCCATAGGAGGGCAAGTAGGTCACCTGATACCCCTCGCTCATGGCGCCGTGGGCGAAGCTGTAGCCCATCATCAGCACCCCCTGCCCGCCGAAACCCGAGAATATGGTCTTAACCTGCATGGCCGTCCTCTCCCTTTCCGCTGTCCGATTTCACTGTATCCTTGAGGACTCCCAGGGGGAACTGCTTGGTCATCACCTCGTCGATCCAGCGGCAGGCATCGATGGGACTCATCTTCCAGTTCGTCGGGCAGGGTGAAAGCACCTCGATCAGGGTGAATCCGCGCCCCTCTATCTGATATTGAAAGGCTTTCTTGATGGCGCGCTTCGTCTTGAGGATGTTGGCCGGGGAATTGACGGTGCACCTTTCGATGTAGGCAGATCCCGGCAGATGGGAAAGGATTTCGCTGATCTGGACCGGATAGCCGTCGAGTGCGGGGGCTCTGCCCTCGGGAGACGTGGTGGTTCTCTGCCCCATAACGGTCGTCGGTGCCATTTGCCCCCCCGTCATACCGTAGCAGGCGTTGTTTATGAAGACGATGGTGATGTTCTCCCCGCGGTTCGCCGCGTGGAAGCTTTCCGCCGTTCCGATGGCGGCGAGATCGCCGTCGCCCTGATAGGAGAAAACGACCCGATCCGGCAGGACCCTCTTGAGTCCCGTGGCCAGAGCCGGCCCCCTGCCGTGCTGGGCCTCGATCATGTCGATATCGAGGTAGTTGTAGGCCAGAACGGCGCATCCGGCGGGGGGGATGCCGATGGCGATGCCCCGGATCCCCATTTCATCGACCAACTCGGCGATGAGCCTGTGGACGATGCTGTGGCCGCAGCCGGCACAGTAGTGGAAGGAATTCTCCTTCAAATATACGGGTCTTGAAAATACTTTTTTCATACGCGGTCACCTTCGTGACGGGCGGGTTGTCACTCACACCCGCTGGAATTCGGGAGCCCTAAAGCTGCTTCATGTTGCCATCTTTCTTTTGATACGTGCGGGCGATCACGTTCGCCAGCTCCACGGGTGTGGGTACGACGCCTCCGGGCCGGCCGTGAAAATCGATATTCGCATACCCCTGAAGGGCCAGGCGGACATCTTCCACCATCTGGCCGGTGCTCATCTCGAAGACGAAGAAGGACTTTATTTTTTCCGAAAGTTGGCGCAAAGCCTGTGTCGGGAATGGCCACAGGGTGATGGGTCGCAGCAGGCCGATCATCATCCCATCGTTTCTCA
>JAFGIO010000147.1 GCA_016929555.1 Deltaproteobacteria bacterium
ATGGGATGATCGTTCGGATCGGAAACCTCCTCTCCCAGGATATAGACGGTCCGTTTCAAGCTTCGGAGACTGTCCCAGTATTGTTCCGGCGTTTTCAAAGGCATGACCTGCTTACCTCCTCGATGGATTGTATGGAACCCCCGAACGTTGCGCCGAGGGTGGTCAGGGGGGCATTGTCTGTTTACGGTAATTGCCGTGAATTATGATCATGTGCTCAGGGATTTCACTTCCCCGGCGAGCCACTCGGTCCAGGCCTCGATACCCTCGCCTGTTCTGCAGGAGACCTCGAAGATGCGGATAGCTGGATTCAGCTTGAGGACCCGGTCCCGGAAGATTGCCATGTCAAAATCGGAACCGGCGAGGTAATCGATCTTGTTGACGACGAGAACATCGCAGATGCTGAACATGAGGGGATACTTCAAGGGCTTGTCGTCGCCCTCGGGCACGCTCAGGATCATTGCGTTTCGCATGGCACCCGTATCGAATTCCGCGGGGCAGACGAGGTTTCCCACGTTTTCGATGATGATGATATCGAGATTTTCGAGGTCCATTTCGTCGAGAGCCATTCCGATCATGGGGGCGTCGAGATGGCAGAACCCGCCCGTTCTGAGCTGCACGGCCGGCACGCCCTCCCTTGTAACCTTTTCCGCATCGACAATCGAGTCGATGTCTCCCTCGATGATCCCGATGCGGTAGGCATCCTTCAACCCGCGGATGGTTTCGAGGATAAGGCTCGTCTTGCCGGCGCCGGGAGAGGCCATCAGGTTCATTAGAAACACCTTTTTGGCGCGGAGGTCATTTCGGATCTGCACCGCCTGGGTCTTGTTGTCGGAGAGGATCTCCTCCTTTACTTCGATCAGCCTGATGTCCGCCATGTTTATACAACCTCGATGTTCTTGATATAATATTCCCGTCCCGCAATCAGGGTAATATCCCCGCTTCCGCAGGCGGGACAGGCGACCGTTCTGATTTCCGCCATTTCTACGGGGAAGTCCCGCTCGCAAGCTTTGCATTTGAAGATGACGGGGGAGCGTTCGATCTTCAGTACCGCTCCTTCCGCCACGGTACCCTTGCTCAGATAGTCGAAATAATGCTGCATCCATTCATCGACCAGGTCGCTCAGTTTCCCAATCCGAAGTCCCACGGCGACCACCTTCTCCACCCCGTTGGAGGCGGCATGTCTCAGGACGACTTTAAGGATGCTGTCCATAACGGATAGTTCGTGCATATTCCTGTTCCTATAGTGCCCTATTCAATGGTTTCCTAAATTTGGATTTGCTGCCTGTCAGGTTTATGGCTCTCTCTTCGCTTTCCCGAAAAATCGCCCATCGATCCAACGGGCGGCATTATATCGGCAACCCTTTTCAAGTGCAATAAAAAAGGTGAGAGAAAATCAAGACTCTCCGGCCTGTTCGAGGAAATCAAAGGTTTCCGAAAAATCTGTCATAGACAGACCTGTTTGCAATTGACATTGTATCCGGTCCCACCTATACTTCCGAAACTTCTCTCCGCTATCACCGAAGGAAAGGGGAAAGATTCGCAACCGACACCAATGGAACTGATTTTAGATGTTTTCGATTTTCTTTCACGCCTCGACCGTCGTCTCGGTAAGACAATCCGCGACTTCGGTCCCTGGACCTACCTTGCGGTCTTTCTGATCATCGCTTTCCGGAGTGATTGCATATCTGCTTCATCGTTGCGAGCATGTCTAACGGGTCGGATCGAATGAAGAAATGGAATCTCTGTTTTTTAATCTTGGTGATCCTCCTGGGAACCGATGCTCCTGTGAGGGCGGAGGGCGCCATTCTGTTCAGGATCGGCCAGGATGTTTCGGTCGATGAAGGCGCGACGGTCAGCCATGTCGTGGCCGTCAGCGGCCAGGTGACCGTCAGGGGTTTCGTCGAGCATCACATTGTGGTCCTCGGAGGGTCCGTGGTCCTGATTCCCACGGCCGTCGTGGGCGGGAATGTCCTGGCCCTCGGAGGGCGTATCGTCGAGGGGAAAGGGGCCAACGTCAAGGGCAGCATGACCGAGATCGATGCCTCCGGCATCGCCGAGACCGTGGAATCGGTCATTAACGGGGAATGGGAGGGCTGGTCCTGGGTGTTCGCCATCCTTTCCATCTTCATTTTTATCGTGGTCCTGATCACGGCGTTGCTGGTTGTCGCCTTTTTGCCGAGACCGGTAAATGTCGTTGCTTCTGCCATTGAGGGGCATATATTTCGCGTGACCCTCTGGGGGCTTGCGGTAATGGCATCGGTTGTCCCGCTCGCCGTGCTGTTGACCCTTTCCGTCATCGGCATTTTGCTGATTCCTTTGGAATTCACGTTGGTTGCCTGCGCTGTCATGATGGGTTTCAGCGCCGTGGCCCAGATCATCGGCAGGGAGATGTTTTCCCTGGTGGGGAAAAAGGGGCAAAGCATGCTGCGGGAGACCTTCTGGGGCCTGATCATTCTTTGGGTGGTCGGTTGGATACCCTACCTAGGAATGTTCGTAAAGGTCTGTGCCGTCGTCATAGGGCTGGGCGGCGTGTTACTGACGCGTTTCGGTACAGCACAGCCATCCGCGGTATCTTGATATTTCTTGACAGTGTTGGTGCAATTCATGTAGGGGTTGGCACCAATTCATTTGCAGCGAGGAGGTTTCTTCATGGAAAGGACGGTATCCATCGTACGGTATAAACCCGGCGAAAGGAATGTGGAAAAGGCGATCTCGCTCTGTGGGGGCGCAGAAGGATTGAAATCCCATTTCAAGGTCATGATCAAGCCCAACGTCGTCATCGGGGGCAGGCTCTACAAGAATCTCAAGAAGGGCGTGGTCATCAATGCCGAGGTGCTGGAGGAGCTTATCGTTTTTTTGAAGGATTTCGGGTGTACCGACATCTCTATCGGTGACGGTTCCGTCCAACTGCCGGAGTTGGGCGCCACGACGGAAACGGCCTTTCTTACCTCGGGCATCACCGAACTTGCCGAACGTTACGGATTGAAACTGCTGGACTTCTACCAGCATCCCTTTAAAAAGGTGACACTGGGAGGGAAAAGGATCGAAATCTCCGTTCCCGTGCTGGAGGCGGATTACGTCGTCAATATGCCCGTCCTGAAGGCACATAACCAGACCCAGGTCAGCCTTTCCATCAAGAATCTCAAGGGGGCATTGAATTTCCCAAGCAAGAAGAATTTCCACAAGTTCGGTCTGGATCGGTACATTGCGCTTTTGGGGACCTATCTGAGGCCCCACCTCAATATCGTGGACGGTCTCTACAGCCTCAACAAGGGTCCTGTCAGTGCCGATTGGCAGGAAGTGGGCGTCCTGCTGGCGGGTAACGATCCTCTGGCCGTCGACATCGTGGGAACGAAGGTTCTTGGTTTCGAACCCTCCGATGTCGGTCACCTGAGGGAATACGCGGCCATAACGGGGGAATCTCTGGACATTGGAAAGATAGCCATAACGGGGGAATCGCTGGAGGACGTTCAGGTGACATCGGAATGGGAAACCACCTGGGACGAAATGATGTCCGCCTTCAATGTCAAGGGAGTCTCCATTATAACATCCGGAGCGGGCGTCTGTTCGAGCTGCGGTTTCGCCATGTCACGGGCCCTCTATATGGTTTTCCGGGATCTGACGGGCCAGTCTTTCCAGCCTGTGCAATTCGTGGTGGGAGAGGTAGCGAAGATTCCCGAAATCAGCCAGACCATGCTGCTGGGGAAGTGCGCCATCAATATGAACAAGGGTGCAGCCGGGTCCATTCGTGTCAAGGGCTGTCCTCCCAATGTCAACGATGTCTATGCGATGGTTAAGGAATACCTGACCACAGGGGCCTGCACGCCTTCCCAGGCAAAGTAGGGTAAGGAATCCGTAGATTTGCCTTGACATGCCCTCGGGCGATTATATACACTCTATCCGCCGAAAGGTCTTTGCCTTTCCGCGTTGTGGGTTTTCGAGAGCGGTCGCATCGGCATTCCCGGAAATTAGCGAGAGGCTGGTGAGGATCATCAGCGGAGGAGTCGATCCCTTTTGTGCGCAAGGTGGCATTGAAGTACTGCGGCGGCTGCAATCCGGCCTTCGACCGGGTGGCCTATTTCAACGAGATAAAATCCGCCGCCCGGGGCCTTATAGACTGGGTGCGGTCGGATGATGAGGAAGGCTTTCAGGCGCTGCTCATCATCAACGGCTGCAACACCGCCTGTCCCGAAAGGGATTTGACTTGTGGACAGGGGGTACGCGTCTTGTCTTTGCGGAACAACGAGATGGAGCCGGATCGGGTCGTGGAGATACTGCTTGAATGAATTGGATCTCGATCAGAACGGCGGAGGAATACATCAAGGGTTCGCGGGATCGGAAGCTGCTCGTTTACTACAACCGCCGCCGAGTGGATGGTGCCATCGATCATCCCGCCTTCTTTTCCCATATCCATTCCGCTGCAAAGATCTGTGAGCCGGTCCCGAGGCCGGAACATGGAGATCCGTTGACGGCGACAAGCCATCTCAAGGGTCCCGGCAAACGGCACAATGCACAACATCATCAGGGTATAAAAAGATAAAAACGGCCAAGAATCTCGCCAAAATCTTCAAGCGGGGAAACCCATCGGAAATAGGAGCCGGCTATGAGCCACATCAAGATCAGGTTTGAAGAGGATCTGGGGATCATCGACAGGGAGTTTGCGAGTGCCGTCAACGAGATGTTCCGTATTGCAAATCCTCTATTCACGATCCGTGAACACCGTTGGCGGCCCCAGATGGACATTTACGAGGCGGCCGATGAGGTCATGATCCTCGTGGAGTTGGCCGGCGTGAGCGGGGAGGATCTGCAGGTCGAGGTGGGCCGCAGGACCGTCAAGATCTCCGGCAGGCGCCGCGAGAGACCTCTCGACAAGGCCGTGAGGTATCGTCTGGCCGAGATTTCCTATGGATATTTCGAGAGGGTTCTTACATTGCCGGTTCCCGTAGATACCGAATCGGCCTCGGCGACCTTTTCGGAAGGTTTCCTGATGATCCGCCTGTCGAAGCTGCCCGTAGATCAGATACGCAAGATTTCCGTCCGCAATGGTTGATACCCGATTTTAGCTCTGCACGCCCGAATCAAACCTACACCGAGACTAGTATGGAAGGAGGTTCCTGATGACAGAAGGGAAATCACCTGGGGAAATGAACACGCAGGTGCCCGAAATTCTGCCTTTGCTCCCCCTGACCAACATCTTTATCTTCCCGAAGATGATGTTTCCCATGGAGGTCATGGGCAGCGAGGCGACGAGCCTTGTCGATGAAGCCATGGCCCGGGACCGTATGATCGGTTTCGTTCTGCCGAAGAAGAGCCTATCCTCTTCCGAGGCCAAGTACCAGATCGAGGACCTTCATGAAATCGGCACGTCGGCAACGATCATGCGGATGGCGAAATCCGATGAAAACAAGACCCAACTTCTCATGCAGGGAGTCAACCGGTTCAGGATACTGGAGTTCGTTTCGGGCAAGCCCTACCTTCAGGTCCGGGTAGAGATTATCGAGGAGAAGGAGGTTAAAGACCTCGAAATCGAAGCACTGATGTCGAACCTGGTGGGACTCTTCGACAGGGTCGTGAAGCTTTCGCCTTTCCTGCCCCAGGAATTCGGCGCCATGGCGAAATCCATCCCCGATGCAGGCGTGCTGGCCGATCTGGTGGCCTCCATCATCAACGTAAGCCTGGAAGAGAAGCAAAAGATCCTCGAAACCCTCGACGTGCGACAGCGTCTGAAGGAAATGACCCGGCTGGTCAATCATCAGGTGGAGATTCTCGAACTTGGCAACAAGATCCAGTCCCAGGTCAAGGGGGACATGGACAAGACGCAGCGGGATTACTACCTGCGCCAGCAGCTCAAGGCGATCAAGCAGGAACTTGGAGAGGAGGAAGAAGGCAAACTCGAGGTCGAGGAATACCGGGCGAAGATAGAGAAGAAGGATCTTCCCGCTGAAGCCAGGAAGGACGCGGAGAGGGAACTGGAGCGTCTGTCGAGGATGCATCCCTCATCGGCGGAATATACGGTGGTCTCCACCTATCTGGACTGGATCACCGCGCTGCCCTGGAAAGAAGGGACGGAGGATAACCTGGATATCCGGGCCGCACGCAAGGTCCTCGACGAGGATCATTACGGTCTGGAAAAGCCCAAAAAGCGCATCATCGAATACCTGGCCGTGCGCAAACTGAAGCCCGACATGAAGGGGCCGATCCTCTGTTTCGTAGGGCCGCCGGGCACGGGAAAGACCTCGCTGGGACATTCCATCGCCCGTTCGCTGGGGCGCAAGTTCATCCGCATCTCCCTGGGGGGCGTGCACGACGAGGCGGAGATCCGGGGGCACCGCCGCACCTACATCGGCGCCCTGCCGGGACGCATCATCCAGGGCATCCGGCGGGCGGAATCCAACAACCCGGTCTTCATGCTCGACGAGATCGACAAGGTGGGAAGCGATTTCCGCGGCGACCCCTCCTCGGCGCTATTGGAGGTCCTCGATCCGGAACAGAACTTCTCCTTCATGGACCACTACCTGGACCTGCCCTTCGATCTGTCCCATGTGATGTTCATCACCACGGCAAACATTCTGGATACGATTCCGCCGCCGCTCCGGGACCGGATGGAGGTCATAGAACTGCCGGGCTATACCCTGGATGAGAAGGTCAATATCGCCAAACGCTACCTGATTCCCAAGGAGATCGAGGCCAACGGCTTGAAAAGGGAACAGATCCGGTTCACCGAAAGCGCCGTCAAACAGATCATCACCGGATATACCCGGGAGGCCGGCGTGCGAAACCTGCAGCGCGAGATCGGCTCGGTCTGCAGGGGCGTGGCCAGCAGGGTGGCCGGCGGAGAGATCGAGAAGGCGACGATCGCCGTGAAGGATATCCACAGATACCTGGGGGCGGTTCGCATCATCTCCGAGACGGCTGCCAGGACGTCGAAACCGGGGGTGGTCATGGGGCTGGCCTGGACGCCCGCCGGCGGCGACCTCCTCTTTGTGGAGGCCACGGCCATGAAGGGAAAGAAAGGCCTCACCCTGACGGGTCAGCTTGGCGATGTGATGAAAGAATCGGCCAGTGCCGCCCTGAGCTTCATCCGGGCCAATGCGGAACGTCTCGGCATATCCAAAGATTTTTTCGAGGAGATGGACATCCACATCCATGTGCCGGCGGGGGCCATACCCAAGGACGGACCCTCGGCGGGCGTCACCATGCTTACGGCCCTGTCGTCGCTTTTGACCAACAGGATGGTGAAGAGGGATTTGGCCATGACGGGCGAAATCACCCTCCGGGGTCTCGTGCTTCCCGTGGGCGGGATCAAGGAAAAAGTGCTGGCGGCCCACCGCGCCGGGGTTAAAACGATCATTCTTCCCAAGTGGAACCGAAAGGATCTGGAGGATGTCCCCCAGAAGGTGCGAAGGGAGATCACCTTTCACTTCGTCGATGAAATGCTCGAAGTCCTGAAACTGGCCCTGGAAAAACCGGGCATCGAAGGGAGCAGGTAAGGCATTTCCCGGTGATTTCGGACGGTTTTCAGCACCTTATCCGGGGAGAACAAGCGACTCACGGGAGGTCTTCTTCCCCTGGAAGGCCGGAAGGCGGGGGCGAAATCCTCAGCAACGCCAGCATTTCTGAAACATCAGTCACGGGACGCTGGCAGGCTTGGGCCGTGCAGATATAGGCCGTCGATCGGCCGTCGACGGGCCGTTGATCCCTGGTGAAGGGGACGAGGTCCACGATATCCTGCGAGTCGTCGCCCGGCGGTCGGAAAAGGATCACGGCGCCGGGCAGGTAGAGATGCCGGAGGGTATCCAGCATCGCTTCCGTGTCTGCCGAGCCTTTCTTGCCCGAGATGACGATTTCCAGCGAGGGGGCCATCAGGG
>JAFGIO010000148.1 GCA_016929555.1 Deltaproteobacteria bacterium
TGAATCCTCTCAATTCGCACGCTTCCAGCCGATACCGTCGAGAAACCGTCTCAGGTGCCGGTTGAAAAACTCAGGAGCCTCTTCATGGGGGGAATGACCTGCACCCGGGACGACGACCAACTCTGAACCCTTGATGTTGCGGTTCATAACCTCCGAAGCCTTGACGAACGGCGTATCGTCTTCGCCCAAGAAAATCAGGGTAGGAACCTGAATTTCCGAGAGTCTTGCGGTGACGGGTTCCCATTTCCCGAAGGCGCGGGGGGTGAAAATGTAGCCGTTCACGGAAGTGCCCATGACCTTCCGGCAGGCAACTTCCCTCCATTCGGGATGTTTTCGAAATCGCTCGATCCTGACGGGGTTGTTTTCGGCGTCGTATTCAAAGGCAGCCTCCAGACCGGCATTCAATGCGAGGTCATCAAGCTTCGCCCGAAGCTGCTCATATCCGGGCACCTTTTCAAAATCGCCGCTGGAGGTGTCGACAAGGACCAGCGCCCGGACCATTTCCGGATGGTCAAGGACGAACTGAAGCGCCGTAAATCCCCCCATGGAATGTCCCACGAGACAGCAGCCCGATATGCCGAGTTTCGACAAGAGAGAAAAAACATCTTCACTGAAGCTCTCGATCGAGTAGGCATCCTCGGAGGCGGGCGCCTCGGAATTTCCATGACCCCGCAGATCCAAGGCAATCATCCGAAATCCATCGGACAGAGCGGCCTTCTGATTGGCCCAGTCCCGATGGCTTCCCGTAAATCCGTGCAGAAATACGATTGCATTTCCCGAACCTGACTCGTCGTAATGAATCTTGAGACCGTTTACCGATTTTATAGCCATTCGCCACCTCCTCATTCGAATAATCCTCGTTCGGCAAAACAGGTAATTTTCCCCCTGTCCCGATAGGGCTTGCGGTATTCTTTGGTGCAGGGCAACCTGTTTATGGACTGTAATGTGGAACATAAAATATTTGTCCTTCTATTTCAACCGTTATCCAAGATCCCGGGGGCCGTCGCCTGCAAGCCCTTTCCCCGGCCATTCTTCTTGACAGGCAAAGGTGTATGGAACTATAGTTCCGTCGACAAGGCAGGATGGATACATGACACTCGATCAAAAGGTTTTTCTCAATCCGGATCTTCGAATGCCGGGCGATCCCGAACTCGGCTTTCTCGCTCCCGTATCGACACAAATTTTCTTCCCCCTCTCGGTGAAGCAATCCTCGCTGTCCGAAGGCGTCGGCCGCGGTGTCTTTGCCGATGTCTTCATCAGGAGGGACAGCGTCATCGCCGTCGGCGGCGGTCAGGTTATCGGCAATGTCTCCAGGGCCGCCAAGGATTTCACCGGCGTCCTGAACGAGGCCTATTCCATCGCTCCCCTGGACTTCGACGAACCCACCCCCAACTGGCTTATCAACCACAGCTGCGATCCCAACGTCAAGGTCGTTGGCCGCCTGGTCATTCTGGCTCTCTGCGACATTCAGGCGGGCGATGAACTGACTGTCGATTACGGTACCATCGCTGCAGGCGGTCCTCCCTGGAGCATGGAGTGCCTGTGCGGTGCTCCATTGTGCCGAAATATTATCACCCATGAGGACTGGAAGATCCGAGACCTCTTTTTCAGCCGTTTCGACCAGTGGCCGCCTTTCATCCAGGCCCGGGGACTCCGACACTTCGAGGACCGTTGATTTTAAAGAGAAAGGGCAAAACCTCTTGAATAATCCGCTGCGATCGAGTACACTTCGCCCTCCTGAACGCTGTGGTCTGCTAGTTGAATGAAGGATCTTCTGGTTATACGAAAAAATTCGAACGGCGGTTCCCGGAGGAACCATTGCCTTTCCTGCGGCACGACAGTAAATATCGGCCGCCGCAGGTACTGTTCCCCCGCCTGCCGCAGGAGGCTCCTCTATAAGTTGGACATGAGAACCGGTCTGATCCAGGCCCTGAATATCCGGTATGCGACCTTTTATTTCTCCGACGCTTTCATCGTCATGGACATGCTTCCCTACGGAACGAGAGAAATCTTCAGTTTTTTCTATCCGCGTTCTCCGGGCCGTGTCCCTGCCGAAGACTTCAGCGATATGGCCGATACGCTCGGCGACTCCTGGTGGGGAGAAAAACGGCGAACGAACAAGCGTTACCTTGCATCGCGCTTTGTCCTTGAACAGGCCATCCGCAACAGGATTTGCGAGTCCGGAGTCAAGCCCCTGTCAAAACATATTCCAAATTTCAAGGGGAAATCATTATCCTTTTTGAATATCGACCGATCCGATCTCGATTCCCCCGACTTGGGTCAAATCATCAAGAACGCCTACCGTCGTCAGGCAAAACTCCACCATCCCGATCTCGGCGGCGATGCCGATACTTTTCGCAGGATCCACCAGGCTTACGAGGAACTGCTATGCTGGTCAAAAAACCCAACTTTTAGACGCCGTCGGGGTTTTCCCGATAAATGGTTCTATGACGGCTCGACAAACAAATGGATTCAGCCCATCCTACCCTGATCGCGCCTCCCAGAGGTGAAACCGTCTATGATTGAGCGGAATTCTGCAGATAGAGCCGTATTTTCGTGAGGCAATATCGAACAACAGGTATGAGAAAGGGGGATATGACTGATGAAGACGAGACTGACGGAACTGCTGGGGATCGAGCAACCTATTGTCCTGGCGTCCATGGCGTGGATCACCGACGCCGTTCTCGCAGCCACGGTATCCCGGGCGGGGGGTTTGGGAACCATCGGCCCCAACCCAGGCATGAAGACGGTTACGACGGATGTCGAGGAAACAGGGGAACGCCTTCGACAGCAGATCAGAACTTGCCGTGAATTAACCGACAGGCCTTTCGCCGTCAACTTCGTCGTCGGCGTTGGCGGCTTCGACCGGAAATTCAGCGATCAGTGCGTTGAAGTGGGTATCGAGGAAAGGGTGCCGGTGGCCATCGTCTCCCAGGGCAGCCCTGCCGTTTACACCCGCCGCCTCAAGGAAGCCGGCATGAAGGTCATCCACGTCTGCTCTTCCGTAAAACACGTGAAGAAGGCCGAAGCCGAGGGGGTCGATGCCGTCGTCGCTTCGGGGACGGAAGGGGGCGGTCACAGCGGTTTCGACCAGATCACGACCTTATGTCTCGTCCCGCAGGCCGTGGACGCCATAGGGATTCCCGTTATCGCCGGCGGCGGTATCGGCGATGGGCGCGGACTCATGGCAGCGCTGTCTCTCGGCGCCGAAGGGGTATACATGGGAACCCGCTTCATCGCGACCAAAGAGTGCCCCGCCCATCCCAGAATCAAGGAGATTATTCTCGAAGCTTCCGACACGAGCACCATCGCCGTCAGGCACGGCAATCCTTCCCATTCGAAAGAGACCGGCGCCGGCAACCAGGGTTTTGTAGAGGAGCGCCGGGGCTCCATACGGCTGGTGCTGAACGACTATCTGAGAAACATCCTTGCCGACCGTTCCGTCGGCTTCGACGACATTTTCGCCACCGCCGAAACGCCGGACCCCAATACGGGCAGCAACCGAACCGTTGCGAGCTTCGTCTTCGGACAGGTCGACGGCACGTCGATCACCTCCGGCCAGATTGCCGGGCTGATAAGGGACATTCCCAGTTGCGAAGAGCTTATCAGGCGCATGGTCTCCGAAGCTTCTCAAGTGCTCGGACGCTTGAAGGATCTCTCGTAAAATCGAAAGGAAGGGCCTCGACTCCCTCCCCTTCCCTACCGGGCCGCGGAGGACTTCTTAACCGATTTCAACGCGTATCTTAAGACATTTACGACGGTTATCCTCAAACGTATCGAAGAAGTCGATCCTCTTTTTTTGATCCGACAACCGTAATTTTCCGGCGATATGGCTATACTGACCAAATCCTCGCAGCTTAAAAAGGAACTCAGCCTTTTCAATACCTACACCATTGCCACGGGTGCCACCATTGCCTCGGGATTTTTCCTGCTGCCCGGGATCGCTTATGCGCAGGCCGGCCCTGCGATGATTCTAAGCTATTTGATCGCGGCCGTGCCGGTAATCCCAGCGCTTCTAAGCATATCGGAACTGTCCACGGCAATGCCCCGCGCAGGCGGTGTGTATTTTTTCCTTGACCGCAGCATGGGTACATTGATGGGCACGATCGGCGGTTTGGGAACATGGCTCGCACTAACATTAAAAACCGCCTTTGCACTGGTTGGAATCGGCGCGTATATGAGCCTGTTTATACCTGGCATTTCCATGCTGCCCTTGTCCATAGGTTTCGCCGTTTTCTTCGGAATCATCAACATATTGGGCGCGAAACAGGTCGGTGCCTTTCAAGGCGTCTTGGTCACGGGTCTTTTATCGCTGCTTGCCATATTTGCCGGTTTGGGTGTCGTGAGGATGGACTCTCAAAATTTTGCCGGGTTTTTTGACAGCGACATGCATTCCGTCTTCTCGACCGCTGGTCTTGTCTATGTCAGTTATATCGGTTTGTCGAAAATAGCGAGCGTGTCCGAAGAGGTAAAAAATCCAGAAAAGAATATTCCCCTGGCGATGTTTCTGGCCCTTGGAACAGCCATACTCGTTTATGCCGTTGGCACGGTGATCATCATCGGCACCGTTCCAGGCGATCTTCTCCGAAACGACCTGACACCGGTAGCCACCTCCGCGGAAATCATGGTTGGCCGATGGGGATCCATCATCATGACCATGGCGGCAATTCTCGCTTTCTTTTCGGTAGCCAATGCCGGTATCATGAGCAGTTCGCGCTATCCGCTGGCAATGAGTCGGGACCATCTGCTGCCCAACTTTTTTCGCACCTTCAGCAAGCGAAAGACACCCAAGTACGCCGTCCTGACATCCGTTCTTTCGATTCTGCTTATCTTGATTCTTTTCGATCCGCAAAAAATCGCCCAATTGGCCGGCGCCTTTCAACTGCTATTGTTTGCGCTTGTTTCCGTCGCTGTGATCGTGATGCGCGAAAGCCGTCTTGTTTCCTATGATCCCGGTTTCCGGTCGCCGCTGTACCCTTGGATGCAGATCTTCGGTGTCATGGCTCCGGTCTGGCTCATTTATAAAATGGGATGGATACCCTTCTTATTTACGTTCGGTCTGATCGCGATTGGCATGTTTTGGTATTTTTATTATGTCCGAGGAAAGGTTCCCCGCACCGGCGCCATTTATCACGTATTTGAACGTTTGGGCCGAAGGCAGTATGAGGGTCTTGACAGTGAACTTCGCGGAATCTTGAAAGAAAAAGGGCTGCGTGATCAAGACCCCTTCAACGCTGTTGTAGCCAATGCCGGATTTCTTGACATAGACGAATCAGCCTCTTTTGAAGGGGTCGTCGCCCGCGCCTCGCAAATGCTGGCCCAGCGAGTAAAGGCGGACAGCGGCCTGCTGCAACGCACCTTTATGAATGGAACGCAGGTCGGGGCGACACCGGTATCGCACGGTGCGGCCCTGCCTCATCTGCGCTTGCATAACATCGACCATTCCGAATTAATTATCGTGCGATGCCTGCGGGGCGTGCCGATGACCATTGAAAGCATTTTGTTCAACCAGGCGCCGCAGGAAGAAACGATTTATGCCTTTTTTTTCCTTGCCAGCCCTGAGGAAAACCCGAGCCAGCATTTACGGATCCTGGCGCAAATTGCCAGCCGCATCGATTCCGAGGATTTCTTTGACAATTGGCGCATTGCAAAAAATGAGCAGGAACTTAAGGAAGTGCTGCTCAGAGATGACCGCTACATATCCCTTCGGTTGGAGCAGGAAACTCCCACGGCCGAATTCATTGCAAAAGAAATCCGTGATATCCCGCTGCCGGAGGGGTCTTTAGTCGCCCTGATTCACCGCAACGGCGAAATGATTATCCCCAGAGAAACGATCAAACTGCATGAAAACGACAGCCTAACCATAATCGGCGATCCCAGGAGCATCAGGGAATTATCTGAAAAATACGGCAAAAAATGACTCCTTAAAATGCCATGCCGTAAGCGTGAGCTGTTTTGATCATTGTCATGGACAACCATCAGCTTCAGAAAGGAGGAAACCATGCGTACAGTCGAGGAAATACTGAACAACCATATGAAGGCGATTCAAGAGGCCAACCTGGACGAGATCCTGTACGATTATGCGGAAGACGCCGTGCTCATTACCAAGGACACCGGTGCGGTCAAGGGAAAGGATGCCCTGAGACAGTTCTTCCAGATGCTCACGTCAGGCCTTTTTGCCGGCGGCCAATCAACCGTATCGACCCTAATCATAGAAGGCAGTCTGGCCTACGTGGAGTGGAAACTGGAGTCTGAGAAGCATACCGCCAATGGCGTCGACACGTTTGTCGTCCACGGCGATAAAATCCATGCCCAGACGGGAAAGTTGATTTCCTTTACAAGCAAGTAAGAAGCGATTCATGCCCCGCTGCGGAATCAAGCCCGGACGATCCCGGCGTTCCGTTTGTTTGGATCTGATTCCAATCGGAAAGAGGCAGGGTGTTGAAACAAAAAGGGGCCAACGACTTACGTTAACCCCTTGCATTTCTTGGTGGAGCTGGCGAGGATCGAACTCGCGACCTCTTGAATGCCATTCAAGCGCTCTCCCATCTGAGCTACAACCCCGCATGCCCAACGGTCTTTCAGGCGGGCCATTCGTAACACAGGCCCAGAGGGCTTGTCAATACATTTTTCTTGACATTTCAGACCCCTCAGGCTAATCAAACCGCGTGCCGGAGTGGTGAAACTGGTAGACGCAGGGGACTCAAAATCCCCCTTCCCTCGCGGAAGTGTCGGTTCGATTCCGACCTCCGGCACCAAGAAATCAAAGGATTGCGTTTCATAGGGTTGCAACTTTTTCGTTGCAGTACGCTGGGTGTAATCTTTTTTGTTTGTCCCGCTTCGTTTCACAGCGGATTCCCTCAGGCTTACGGGTCGTTCCTTTACAACTGTGACGAAGGGAAGGGGATTCGGTTCTTTTCGTCACCATGAATATCTAATCATTTACATGTTCACCGATTCCGCAGCTCGCCTCCTTTGCTCTCCCAAGAAAGGAAGTCGTGGATCCGACCGTCTCAGGGACGCCCCTGTCCAGAAGAGCAAGGGGAATGGAATCGAGAAGAAATACAAGGTGACCATCGCTCCTGTTGAGCCGTCAAAATTCCGATAAGGATCGGCTTTACGCGAAAAGTCGGTGTCCTCATATTCACCGTTCTCATCATGATGAAGGAGGTCAGGAAATATGACAATGCCGCTCGAAGGAATCAGGGTTCTCGATTGGACGCAATGGCAGCAGGGACCGGTGAGTTCCGTCTTTCTCGCCGATCTTGGAGCCGACGTTATCAAGGTGGAGCACCGGGTGCAGGGAGACCCGGGGCGGGGCATGAAATTTTTGCTCGGCATCGCGGTGGGACAGGAGCTTACATTCAACACCTATTTTGAAAGCCACAACCGAAACAAGCGGGGAATCACCCTCGACCTTTCCAAGGAGAAGGGGCTCGAGGTCTTCTACAGGCTTGTCGAAAGGTCGGACGTGCTGGTTCAAAACTTCAGGCAACATGTTCCGGCGAAGCTGAAGGTCGATTATGAAACCCTCTCGAAGATCAACCCCCGGCTCATCTATGCCGTAGGCTCCAGTTTCGGACCCGAGGGACCCGAAGCCGGCGACACGGCCATGGACATGATCGCCCAGGCGCGCAGCGGCATCATGAGCACCATCATCTGTGCCGGCGAACCTCCGAGGCTCGGCCAGCAGGGCATGGCCGATCAGGTGGGCGCCACCCATCTCGCCATGGCCATCCTGGCGGCCCTGGTGGCCCGCGAGAAGACCGGCCGTGGACAGAAGGTCGAGGTGTCGCTCCTTGGCAGCATGTGCTGGTTTCAGCAGATCCCCCTGACGCTTGTCGCCAATGTCGATATGATCCCCCAGCTCCGGCCCCGCAGCGAGCAGGTCAATCCGATTTGGAACTACTATCCCTGCAGCGACGGTAACTGGGTCATGCTCTCCATGCTTCAGTCCGACAGGTACTGGGCCGATTTCTGCCGCGTCATCGGCCGGGAAGATCTCGTGACCGACCCCCGTTGCGAGAACATGTTCACCCGGGGGGAGCACTGCAAGGCAATCATTGAGGAGCTGGACAGAACCTTCCTCACGAAGAGCCGCGACGAATGGGTGAAACTCATCAAGGAAGGCGGCGATTTCATCGTCGGCCCCGTCAATACGATCTTCGAGGTCATCGACGACCCCCAGGTTCTGGCGAACAAGTACGTCGCCGACTTCGATCTACCCTCCTGCGGCAGCGTGAAGATCGTGAATTCGCCCTTCCACTTCAGCGAAACCCCTGTCGAGATCCGGATGCCCGCCCCGGAGTTCGGCCAGCATACCGAAGAGGTGCTCATGGAATTGGGAGGTTACACCTGGGAAGAGATCGAGAAGCTGCGGGTCGAAGAGATCATCTGACCCTTTTTCAACAGACAAACCCCGCCCTCTCCAGGCCGTAGGGTAAACGATGTTTCAGTTGCACATTCAGCCGTGGGCTTCGTCCCAGTTACGCCCGGCGGCGCAATCCACCTTGAGCGGGACGATCAGTTTGACGACCCCCTCCATCTCCCGCCTGACGATTTCCATCACTGCATCGCGTTCATGCTCGGGAACCTCGAAGACCAGCTCGTCATGAACCTGCATGATCATGGCCGCCGATAATTTTTTTTCAGTCAAACTTCTCGCAATGTTGAGCATGGCAATTTTGATGAGATCGGCGGCGGTTCCCTGGATGGGCGTATTGACGGCCATCCGCTCTGCAAACTGGCGCACCGTGACATTGCTGCTGTTGATCTCGGGAAGATAGCGGCGGCGGTCCATGAGGGTAATCACGAAACCGCGGCCCCGGGCTTCCGAGAGAAGCCGGTCAAGGTAGCTCCTGACACCGCTGTATTTATCGAAATAACCTTCGATGTATGTCTGCGCCAGCTTCTGGCTGATCCCCAGTTCCCTGGCAAGTCCAAAGGGGCTCATGCCGTAGATGATCCCGAAGTTGATGACCTTCGCCTGGCGCCTCATATCGGCGTTTACCATCCCCGGAAAGACACCGAAGACGTCAGAGGCAGTCCTGGCATGGATATCCTCGCCCGAGGCAAAGGCATCGACCAACGCCCGGTCTTCCGAGAGATGGGCCAGGACTCGCAGCTCGATCTGCGAATAATCGGCCGAGACGATCAGCCAGCCCTCCGGGGCGATGAAGGCCTGACGGATCCGTTTCCCTTCCATCGTACGGATGGGGATATTCTGCAGGTTCGGATTGCTGCTGGACAAGCGGCCCGTTGCGGTGACCGTCTGGTTATAGGTGGTATGCACCCTTCCCGTTCTGGAATTGACGAGCAGGGGCAGGGCATCTATGTAAGTCGATTTCAGTTTGGCCATGCTCCTGTATGCCAGGATCTCGGCCGGCAGCTCGTAGCTCTTCGCAAGATTTGTCAGGACATCCACATCCGTGGAATAGCCCTCCTTCGTCTTTTTCCCCCTGGGCAGACCTTTTTTCTCGAAGAGAATCACCTGAAGCTGCTTCGGCGAGTTCACATTGAACTTTTCGCCGGCCAGCCTGTAGATCTTGGCCTCAGAATCGGCCAGCAACTGTTCGATCTCAAGCGACATGGACGCGAGCAGCCTTGTGTTCAGAAGGACCCCATGGCGCTCCATGGTTGCAAGAACCGAGATTAGGGGTATCTCGATTTGTTCGAGTAGATGATCAAGGCCGTTGTTGAGGATTTTTTCTGAAAGAATCGGGACAAGGGCTGAAACGGCATCGACCCGGCGGCATGCGTAGTCTCTCATCTTTTCGATGTCCACCTTCGGAAGCGGCAACGCCTTTGCGCCGCTTCCGATCAGATCCTTCTGCGTTTCGATCCGTTGACTCAGGTTCTCCCTGCAAATATCGGCCAGCTCAAATCCGTGCTGCCCCGGATTCAGCAGGTAGGAGGCTACCAGGGTATCGCAGCCCAGATTCCGGAGCGACACCTCCTGATTTGCCAGGGCGATGACGGCTTCTTTCAGGTCGTGGCCGTGCTTTGCGATTGCAACGTTCGAAAGGAAAGGCGATATTTTCTCCAGAATGTCGCCGATCTTCAACTGTTGAGGAGCCCCGACGTATTCATGGCCGACCGGTATGTAGCAGGCCTCATCCTTGGCAACACCGAAGGCAAGACCCAAAATGTCGGCCCTCATGGGTTCTGGATGGGTCAACAGGATATCGATGGAGAAGGCATCAGAGGTTTTCAGCCGCTCGGCAAGCCGATCCAACTGTTTCCCTGTCAGGATGATCTCGTACTGTCCTGACAGCGCTTCTTCCCGCCTATCGAGATCCCGCAGCAACGATGTGAATTCGAGCTCCCTGAACAACTCGCCAAGTACCTTCGGATCGGGTCCCCCGCAACGCAAATCTTGTATCTCCACAGAGATATCGACATCGGTTTGGATCAGAGCAAGTTCGCGACTCATCAAGGCCTTCTGGGCGTTTTTCTCCAGAGCCTCCCGAATCCTGGCGTTGTAGATCTTATGAGAATCCTTCAGGGCCGCATCGATGGTTCCGAATTGTTCGATCAGCCGCTGGGCGCCCTTGGGCCCCACACCCGGTACGCCGGGGATATTGTCCGACGCGTCTCCCATGAGACCAAGGATCTCCACGACCCGCTCCGGTTCAACGCCGAATCGTTCTTTGACGGCGGTCCGATCGTAGATTTTGTCCTTCATGGTGTCGATCATGATGATGCCATCGGAGACGAGCTGCAACATGTCCTTATCGCCCGAAACGATGACCACATCCATTCCCTGGCCGGCGTAGCGTCTTGCCAGGGTCCCGATGACATCGTCGGCCTCCACGCCCTCTTTTTCGATCACGGCGATGGAAAACCCCCGGACGACATCCTTGATGAAAGGGATCTGGGGCCCCAGGGCATCCGGCATGGGCCGCCGGTTCGCCTTGTAATTCTCGAAGGCCTCATGACGGAAGGTGGGACCTTTCATATCGAAGGCCACGGCGATGTAATCGGGTTTCCGCTCCCGGAGGAGCTTCATCAGCATGGTCGTGAAACCGTAGATGGCATTGGTGGGAAAGCCCTTGGAATTCGACAGGTTCGTAATGGCGTAGAAGGCCCTGAAGATGTAATTGCTGCCATCGACGAGATACAGGGTCGGTTTTTCGGTTTTTTCGGCAGATTTCAATTGCCCTCTCACCACGCGCTTCCTTCTAACGATCCGTCCTGCCGCGCTCAAATGGGACCCTCTCGCTGGCTCATCCCACAGGAAGGACCAATCCTAAAATCGAAACCTGGCATCGATCTTGAAAGCTCTTTTCGCCTTCATTCTCAGAATGTCCGCAATCCCCGTTTCGTCGACGATTCGGGCAATCGCATCGTCCAGTGCTCTTTCCGATTCTTCTGTCAGGGTGAACCAGACGTTATACGGATGATTCCTTCTGTAATTGTGCGTGACGCCCGCAAGGGCATTGACGCCTTTCACGAAGGCGGGGAGCCTTTCCTCTGGAACCCTGGCCGCGCACAGGGTGCTTGCGAAGCCCAGCTTTTGAGGATCGAAGACGGCTCCGATCCGACGGATGACGCCCTCCCTTTTCATTTTCCCGATCCGACGGATGACCTCGTCTTCACCGAGGCCGATCCGCTCCGCAATCGAACCGAAAGGCGCCTGTACAAGGGGAAATTCATCCTGAAGAACATTGAGAATTTTGCCGTCAAGGGCGTCCATCCATTCACCATTCAGGAGTTGCGGGGTTCGTAAATGCACAGAGGTTCTTCGGCCAGATAATCTCCCGTCGATTCATAGGCCCTGGCCCGGCAGCCACCGCAGACGCCTATGAACTCGCAGCGGCCGCATTTCCCTTTGTATAGGTTCAAATCCCGCAGCTCCTTCAGGATGACGGATTCGTTCCAGATAGCTTCGAAAGGCCTTTCCCGCACCTGGCCGCAGTCGATCTCGAGATAACCGCAGGGCTGAACCTGCCCGCGATGGGAGATGAAGCAGAAAGAACTGCCGCCGAGACAGCCCCGTGTCACGCTGTGAAAGGGATGCTCTCCGGCCGGTTCCGGAGCGGCTGGGCGCTCCTTCTGCCTTTGTCGGCTGATCCGGTGGTAATGAGGGGCACAGGTGGCCTTCAAAGGAATGGGCCAGGCACAAGATTGCTCGTAGAAGCGATGGAGGGTCTTCTCGTACTCTTCTGCGGTCATCTCCTGATCGGCGATGTACTTTCCCCGGCCCGTCGGAACGAGAAGAAAGATGTGATGGGCCGCCGCTCCTAGATTCACCGCAAGATCCATGATGGCACCGAGATCGTCGTTGTTGGCCCGGCTGACGGTGGTATTGATCTGGAAGTCCATTCCAGCCTTCTTGAGGGCATCGATTCCAGCCATCGCTCCGTCAAAGGCCCCGGGCACCGACCGAAAGGCGTCGTGGCTTTCAGCATCCGGACCGTCGAGGCTTACACTGACCCTCTGAATGCCCGAATCTATCATCCTGCGCACCGTTGCCTCCGTCAGCAGGGTTCCATTGGTCGCCAGAACCATGCGGAGGCCCCTTTCATTGCCCCGTGCCGCAATCTCGAAGATGTCTGGACGAAGAAGGGGTTCGCCTCCCGTCAGGATGACCACGGGTTTCCCGACGCGGGCGATCTGTTCGATCAGTTCAAACGCTTCCTGCCCGTCGAGTTCGGCCTCGTAGGGGCCAAACTCCGATGACGCCCTACAGTGGACGCAGGCAAGATTGCATCGCCTGGTCACTTCCCAGGCCACCAGGCGCAACTCCTTCGAAAGGACAGGCAGTGATCGTTTTATCTTCATTTCCATCACCGGAAGGCCCTTCTTCTTTGATGCCGGCACCTCGTCCCAGCAGGATCATCCCCCAGAGAATGGCCGATCGCGAATGCTGCTCTCAGCTTTGCAGTGCCAGCACGGCTTCCATGGCAAAATAGGTGATGATGATATCCGCTCCGGCCCTCTTGATAGCGGTCAGCGTTTCCACCATGGCCCGCTCGCCGTCAAGCCAGCCCAATCGGGCAGCCGCTTTGATCATGGCAAACTCGCCGCTCACGTTGTAGGCGGCGATGGGAACATCAAACTCCTGGCTCGCCCGGGCAATAATGTCCAGATAAGGCAGGGCCGGTTTCACCATGATGATGTCGGCCCCCTCTTCGACATCGAGGGTCATTTCACGGATCGCTTCGGTGGCGTTTGGCGGATCCATCTGGTAGGATTTTCGGTCTCCGAACTGAGGGGCGCTTTCGGCGGCCTCACGGAAGGGCCCGTAAAAGCAGGAGGCATATTTTGCGGAGTAGGCCATGATCGGTATCTTCTCGTACCCCTTCTCGTCGAGGGCTTCCCGGATCGCCGCAACCTGTCCGTCCATCATGGCCGAGGGAGCCACCATGTCGGCCCCGGCCCTGACATGTGACAGCGCCGTTTCCGCGAGGACCTCCAGGGTCGTGTCGTTTTCCACGTAGCCTTTTTCGATCATTCCGCAGTGACCATGACTCGTATATTCGCAAAGGCAGACATCGGTAATCACGAGGATATCGGGGACCCTATCCTTTATCCTTCTTATGGCCTGCTGAACGATGCCGTCCTTTGCGAAGGCTCCGGAGGCAACCTCGTCCTTCTTGTCGGGAATTCCGAACAAAAGCACCGCCGGGATGCCGGCCTCCTTGGCCTGTTTCACCTCGCTCGCTAGCTGATCCACCGATAGCTGGAAATGTCCCGGCATCGAACCGATGGGCTTGCGGACGCCCTTGCCGGCCGTCACAAAGAGCGGATAGACCAGATCGTCCACGGAGACCTTCGTTTCCCGTATCATTCTGCGGAGGTTTTCATTTCGGCGCAATCGTCTCGGCCGGTAATCGGGATAATACATCATCACACCTCCTGCCTGCCATACATGGTTCCCAGCTTCACGAACCGAAAGTCCTTCCCGGCTATGGCCTCTTCAATCCCGCAATTTCCTCCCTGAGGCGGACCAATTCCTGGCTTGTATCCCGCAGTCTCCTGGCCAGAACCTCGGCGATGATCTGATAGAATATGGCGCAGAAGGCCACCTTGTCTTCGGAAAAGAGGCTGTCGACGAAGGAAACATCCGTCGCCAGGCAGGTGACCTCGTCTACGGCGACAATGGAGGCGGACCGGGGCGATCCGTCAATGATGCACATCTCGCCGAAGATGTCCCCCGTGCGGCGAAGAACATCGATCTCTTCGTTGTTCTTTACGACCCGGACATCCCCCGATATGAGAAAATAAACCCAGTTGTCGAAGCTGCCCTCTTCGATGATCTTCTCTCCCGGCTCGAACCTTTTGATCGTACTGAAGTTGAGGATTTTTTTCAGGTCCTGTTTCCCGAAGAAATCCAGGGCTGGGATGCTCTTTAACTGCATCACCAGCTCAAGGTTGTCCTGCAGAAGCTCCGTTTTCATGGCCGATCTTCCTTTCCTGCGCTGACGTAACCTCCGATCTCCCCATCCGTGAGATAACAGGCCGGATCGGGCGCCCAGAGATCTCCCGTGACCGATTCGGCTCTTGTGCGGAGATTCCCGGCACAGACATCGAGCCAGCGGCAGCGGGCGCATCTCCCTTTTACGTAATGTTTCTTGTTTTTCAGTTTCATGAGCAGCTCATTCGAACGATCCGTCCAGATTTCGCTGAAGGCGCGGATACGGACATTTCCGAAGGACAGGCTCCTCCAGAACTGATCGGCGTATACCTCTCCATCCCAGCTTACGCATCCTATGCCGTTGCCGGAGCTGTTTCCTTCGTTCATCCTCAAAAGCGCCATCACCTCGGCTGCCCGTCCGGGATCTTCTTTCAAAAGCCGCAGATAGAGGTAGGGTCCGTCGGCATGATTGTCGACGGTCAGAACCTCCCTGGGCAATCCTCTATCGAAAAGGTCTTTCGTTCGATCCATGATCAGATCCATGACCTCCCGGGTTTCCTCCGCGGTAAGATCATCCCGGATGAGACTGGAACCCCGCCCTGTATAGACCAGATGATAGAAACAGATTCTGGGGATGGACTCCTTTTCGATCAGATCGAACATAAAGGGAATTTCATCCGCATTCCGGCGGTTCATCGTGAAACGGACCCCTACCTTTATCCCCACATCGCGGCAGTTCCTGATCCCTTTCATGGTTTGTTCGTAGGCTCCCGGTACGCCCCGGAAACGGTCATGGGTTTCCTCGATGCCATCGAGGCTGACGCCGATATAGGAAAGCCCGATGTGTGAAAAGGTCTTCGCCAGCTCCCTCGACAGAAGGGTTCCGTTTGTGGAAACGACGGCCCTGAGACCCTTGCCTACAGCAAACTGTGCGAGTTCCGCCAGATCGGGACGCATCAGGGGCTCCCCTCCTGAAAAGAGGATAACGGGACTCCCGAAAGCAGCCAGATCGGTGATGAGGGCTTTCCCTTCCGCGGTGGTCAATTCCCCTGGGAAAGGCACATCCCGTGCGCCGGCGTAACAGTGGCGGCATCTCAGGTTGCATCGGCGGGTCATGTTCCAGACGACCACCGGCCTCTTGTCGGCTGAGAACTGAAGAAGATGGGAGGGCAGCCTGCCGGTATCCCTGCCGTAGCGCAAGACGTCCGACGGTTCCACAGCGCCGCAATATAACTTTGAAATCCCGATCATGCCCCTGTATCCTTTTCGCTTCTATATCACGATGCCCGGGGAAATCCAATCCCTTTGAAGAAATCGCTTCCCCTTAGGCACAGACATCATGCTACAGAGTCTTCGATCCTGTTATAGTAGCGAACCAAGGCATCCACGAGATCGGGTATCGTATAGCGATCCGGAAGGATATCGATTGCGAGCCCGGCCTTTCTCGCAGCCGCCGCCGTAACCGGACCGATGCAGGCGATTTTGACATTGCCGAACAGGGGGTGATCCGGGCCCATGATCTCGACAAGATTTTGAACCGTCGATGGGCTGGTCAATGTGATGACATCGATCTTTCCCGCCTCATAAAGCGTTTCGAGCTCCACCCTCGACCGCCCCGAATTGACCGTGCGATAGGCCGCCACAATTTCAACGAGGGCTCCCCTTGCGCCCAGGCCTTCCGGAATGACATCTCTGGCCTTTTCTGCCCTGGGGACCAGAATGCGTTTCCCGCAAATGTCCTCTCCGGCGAAGGCCTCAACGACGCCTTCGGAAATATACGCATCCGGCAGGAGGTCAACGGGCAACCCCAGCCTGCCCAACGCATCGGCCGTGGCCGGACCGATCGTGCAAAGACGCAGGCCCTTCAGGTCTCTTATATCCCTGCCCAGATCCTTCATCCTCCGGAAAAAGAAGTGAATACCGTTTGCGCTCGTGAAAACAAGCCAATCGAAGGCTTCGAGCCGCTCAATCGCATCGTCCAAGGCGGACCATGATGCAGGGGGCTCGATTTTGATGGTGGGAAAATGGATCACGCGGGCTCCCTTCGACCAGAGCAGCGCGGACAGTTCGACTGACTGCTCATCCGGCCGCGTGATCACGACTCCCCGACCGAACAGGGGTTTGGTTTCGAACCAGTTCAGAAGATTCCGGAGGTTTACGACGGAACCGACGACAAGGAGCGACGGCGGCAGCATGCCCCTCTCTTCCGCCAGTCTCGCTATGTCTCCGAGGTCCGCGGTCAGTGTGGTCTGGTCCGCGGTGGACCCCCAGCGGATCAAGGCTGCCGGGGTTTGCCCATTTTTACCATGTCTAATGAGATTCTCGGTGATCTGCGGAAGATTCCTGACGCCCATGAGGAAGACGATGGTCCCCATACCGGCGAGGGACTGCCAGTCGATGTCGCTCCGCCCTTTTGCGGGATCCTCGTGTCCCGTGACCAAGGCAATCGTCGAGGTGTATCCCCGATAGGTCAGGGGAATACCGGCATAGGCCGGCACGGAAACGGCCGAGGTGACACCGGGGACCACTTCGAAGGGAATGCCCGCCTTGGCCAGGACTTCGGCCTCTTCCCCTCCCCGTCCGAACAGGAAGGGATCCCCGCCTTTGAGCCTGGCCACGATGCATCCCCGGCTTGCTTCTTCGACGAGCAGGGCGTTCGTTTCATCCTGGGATAGCGTGTGGTTTCCTCCCCTCTTTCCGGCATAGACGAGCCGTGCGGACGGTTTCCTGTGGAACAGAAGCTCTTCTCCAACGAGATGGTCGTAGACGATGACATCCGCCTCCTGCAGACAGCGGACCCCTTTCACCGTGATCAGTCCCGGGTCCCCAGGCCCCGCTCCGATGATATATACTTTTCCCTTAGCCATTTTCAGCAGGTCCTTTCAAGACTCTCAAAAGGCGCGCTGGATTCAGGATCGGCTGTAAACCTGATCCAACAGGGCCTGCCCTCCCCGGGACAATATCCTCTCGGCAAGTTCGACGCCAAGCGATGTAATGTCATCGACGGCACCCTTCATCTCATCCCGTATGAGGACAAAGCCGTCGATGCTTCCCGCCATCGCTCGCAGCAGCAGATCGTTGCCGATTCTCTTTCCGAAAGCGGCAACGGGAAGTTGGCACCCGCCGCCCAATCGACCGAGAAAGGCGCGTTCCGCAGCAACCTCGATCTCCGTTGTCTCGTGGCTGAGAAAAGACAAGGCCCTTCTCAGATCTTTGTCATCCTGTCGGATCTCGATACCCAAAGCACCCTGTCCTATGGAAGGCAGCATGACCTCCACGGGGATAAACTGGGATACGCGGTGCACCCAACCCATCCGGCGGATGCCTGCCGCCGCCACGACAACTCCGTCGAGATCCTCCGTATCGATCTTGCGGAGCCTGGTCTCCAGATTGCCACGAAGCGGTACGATCTCGATGTCCGGAAGAAGGTTCCTCAACTGGGAAGCTCTGCGCAGGGATCCCGTTCCAATCCGGGCGCCCTTTCTCAGTTCCTCGATTTTTTGCTTCTCCCTCGAGACCAGCACGTCCCTCGGGTCCTCTCTTTCCGGTAAGACGGCGATTTCCAGTCCTTCCGGAATCTCAACGGGCACATCCTTCATGCTATGAACGGCAAAATCGATCTCGCCGCGCAGCAAGGCCTCCTCGATCTCCTTGACGAAAACACCTTTGCCACCGATCTTGGCGAGAGAAACATCCTGCATAAAATCGCCCCTGGTCTTGACAACGACTGTCTCCACCTTCACACCTTCGTGACGCTTTATGATTCTGTCCGACACCCAGCGGGCCTGTGCGAGGGCAAGATCGCTGCCCCGGGTGCCCAAGACCCAGGTCTTCTTGATTGGAATGCCACCCATGCTCTTTATTCGACCTTTGCAAGCCGATCAATCTCGACGCCGGCTTTTCCCTCTACCCATCGAGACGGAACAGTCGCCTGATGGTCGCCACATAGGGGATGGCGTCATGATCCCGGCTCTCCTCCTTCAATCCAGTGATGGGATCGTGAAGGATCTTGTTCACGATCGCCCCGATCAGGTTTTCGATGCGCTGCCTCTCCCCGTCGTTCATTTGCTGTATCCATGAACCGGACCTTTCCAATTCGCCCCTGACGATGCCCTCCAATTTTTCCCGCAGCGAGACGATGGTGGGAACCACCTTCAGGGTGTCGAACCAGGACTGATAAGCCTCCACCTCCTCGTCAATGATAAGGGCGGCCTTCCGGGCCTCCTCCTGACGCTTCTGACGGTTTTCATCGACGAAATCCTGCAGATCGTCGATATTGTACAGATAGACATTGTCGATCTGTCCGGCCGCTGGATCGATATCCCTTGGAACGGCGATATCGATCAGAAAGAAGAGCCGATTCATCCGCCTTCTCAAGGCTTCGGCGACCATGTCCCTGTCTATGACATATCCAGGAGCTCCGGTTGAGCTGATCACGATATCGACGCTCCGGAGACTTTCGCTCAGATTTTCAAAGGGCACGGCCATCCCATGAAATTCTTCCGCCATTTGCAAAGCCCTCTTATAGGTCCGGTTGGCGATGCGCACCTTGTCCGCGCCATGATTCATCAGGTGACGGGCTGCAAGTTCCGACATCTCGCCCGCCCCGACGAGCAGAATGGTTTTTCCTTCGAGAGAACCGAAGATTTTTTTTGCAAGTCCCACGGCGGCAAAACTGACGGATACGGCGTGGGATGCAATTCCCGTTTCTGTCCGGACACGCTTGGCCACTCGGAAGGCATGGTGCAGGAGTTTGTTCAGTACGACACCGGTCGCTCGTCCTTCTACGGCCTGGCGATAGGCCTCTTTCAACTGTCCAAGGATCTGCGGCTCGCCCATGACCAATGAATCAAGGCTCGATGCCACCCGGAAGAGATGTCGCACCGCGTCCGATCCGTAATGGATGTAGATGTAGCCCTGCAATTCGTCGGCACAGATCTGACCCTCTCTTATCAAAAATTCCTGGATAGCCGAAACGGCCCGGTTCGATTCACAGATATCGGCCAAGATCTCGACGCGATTGCAGGTAGCCAGATACAAAGCCTCCCGGACATCGGAAATCGCAATCAACAGGGGAAGAGGATTTTGCCTATCGCCGCAGGGCGCCGGCGAGAGTCTCTCCCTGATTTGGAGCGGTGCCGTTCTGTGATTCATACCGATGATTACGAGACTCATGTTTCTATACAAAACTATGGACGGTAAGGAAACAACGGTTTACGATGAGAAGGGAAAGAAAGAGAACGACCAGAGACAGAATGGAGAAAAGGGCCGCCCTGTGCCCTTTCCATCCGATGGCGAGCCGCTGATGCAACAAGACGGCATAAACAATCCATGCCACAAGAGTCCAGACCTGCTTGGGATCCCACTGCCAGTGACTTCCCCAGACCGACCTCGCCCAAATCGAACCTGCCAGCACCCCCAGGGTCAACAGCGGAAATCCCACCACAAGGCAAACGTGGTTGATCCTGTCAAGATCCCGCAGCGAAGGAAGGAGGCGGCTGAAGGGATTCACCTTCCTCTTCTTTATGAAACCGTCCTGGATGAGATACATGGCACCGGCGCAGCAAGCCAGCACGAACAGCGCCTCTCCGGCAACGGACAGCGCCGCGTGGACCGTCACCAGCCCCCCTTGAAGCATTTCCGGAATCGTAACGGCTTCTTCCAGGCCGGCAGAGGCCATGATCATCAACAGCGACGTTACCGGCGCAACGAAGGCTCCGAGCACCCTTGTCTTCGTCCTGAATTGCAGGATCAGATAGATCCCGGCCAAAACCCAGGTAAAGAAGGAGAGGGTATCATAGCGAGTGAGTACGGGACTGAAACCGATATGAAGGTACCGTGTGATCAGATAGACGCTGTGCAGCAGAAAGGCGACAGCCATGATCCCTGTGGAGATCCTGGCCACCAGAACCCTTTTTGCGATCAGCGACATCACGTAGCCCAATGTGCTGATCAGATAGACCGTCAGGGACGCCTTAAAAAACAGGAGATCCATCATCCCTCCAGCCCATATCCAGGCCCGTGATATCCCTGATGATCCTTTTAACGCCCTCCCTGTCGCCCTCCCTGATGCAGCGCAGGATGTCCGACTGGATCACCGCCTCGAAGATGACCCTGTTTTTCGACGGGGCTAGACCCTTCGCCAGCGTCTTGCCCCTCAGAGCGCCCATGATATGAAGAAGGGTTTCATATTCCCCGCCAAAGAGGAACTCCATATCCATGGCGATCTTTTTTGCCAGTGCAGGGCTTTTCCCTCCTGTGGAGACGGCGATGGACAAGTCGCCGCGTTCGAAAATGGAAGGCAGGATGAAATCGCATCTTTCGGGGTCGTCCACGACATTGACGATAACACCCCGCGCTTTCGCATCCCTGGAGATAGCCTCGTTGACATCATCCCGGTCCGTAGCGGCGATCACGAGAAAAACATCCCTCAGATAGTCTGCGTTGTAGCCGTCGTCGATATGGTCGATCAGGGACTCCCTTTTCATCCGTTCAAGGCCGGGTGACAGTTGCCTGTCCACAACGGTGACACGGGCGCCGCATTGAACGAGCCTTGCCACTTTTCTTTCAGACACCTCCCCGGCGCCCATCACGACACAGCTTTTGTTCCTGAGGTCGAGATACACAGGGTAGTATTTCACGGTTTCGCCTACCATCATTCTCATGAAAAATATGCAGCAGGCAGCCAAGCTACCATGTCGTCTTCATAAATTCAAGCCGCTTGAAATATCGTTGAAAAGAGGATATAAAAATCCTGCTTCATCTCCATGGGATCGGCGCATCGATCCATCACGGTCAGGGAGGTCGAGACATCGTGTCCGACAGAATCGATAAGTCAAAAGACAGAACGGGAAAATGGCTGATGATCGAACTGCTGACGCCGGTGGAACTGATCGAAGCCGTATCCAACTTCATGACGGAAATCGGCACTCAGGGCGTTTTTCAGGAAGTTCCCGAACCAGCCGGTACAAATGGATTGACAGCGTCCATAGCCCGTGAATCCTTGAAGGCCTATCTTCCCTACGATCTGAGGATCGATCTACGTCTCGCTTCTCTTAGAACCTACCTTGAAAGCCTGTCCCAGTTGTTTCCCGACATTGAAAAGGTGGATTTCAAAACGGAAATCATCATCGATCCCGACTGGGCCGAGCAGTGGAAGAAATACTTCAAACCCCTGCGGATCAGCAAGAATATCGTCATCAAACCCACCTGGGAGCGATACGCGCCGCTCGGCCGCGACATCGTCGTTGAAATAGACCCGGGAATGGCCTTTGGAACGGGTCAGCACGCCTCCACAAGGATCTGTCTGGAGGCGGTGGAAGAGATTTTGCTCAAGGACCGTTCCTTCGGGATGTGGCGCGTGCTGGATGTGGGCACCGGCACCGGCATTCTGGGTATTTCCTGCGCCAAACTCGGCGCGCAGCGGGTCGTCTGTGTGGACATCGATAAGAAAGCCGCCGAAATAGCCAGGGAGAACGTTTTCATTAACGGCGTTCAAGACAGGGTCGAAATCATCAACCGGGATGTCACGACGATCCGCGAGCCTTTCGACCTGATCGTGGCGAACCTGACATCAAAGCTTCTCTTGAAGCTTCGCGACCACCTCACCTCGCTTACCGATGGTCAGGGCTATCTCGTCATCTCCGGCATCATTGAACAGAACCGGTCCGATATTGAAGAACACTTCCTAAGCGATGCCTTCATCACCCGGAACATCATCACGGAAAAGGAATGGATCTGTTACGCCCTCCAGAAAAAGGGGGCATGATCTTGACCGTACCCAAAATCCATCTTCCCCGCATCCTGGAAAAAGGCAGGCAATACGATCTGGAGAAGGAACATCTCCGTTACCTGAAATCGGTCCTTCGCTTGAAGCGGGACAGCGGTCTGATCCTTTTCGACAAGACAGGCGCCGCCTGTGATGCCGTCATCCGCAAGCTCGACAGCGAGGGCATTCGTGTAGAGATCACCGGCAGGCGGCATGTTCCGGCTGACGTCATCGATATCACGTTGTGTCAGTCCCTTCCCAAATCGAACAAAATGGATGAGATCGTCCAAAAGACCACCGAGCTAGGCGTCCGAAGGATTGTCCCCTTTCAGTCATTCCGCTCCGTCCCTCGATTCGACACGAAGGGCGGCCAAGCCAAGGTGGCGAGATGGCGTAAGATCGCCCAGGAGGCATCGCGACAGAGCGGCAGGCCCGATATCCCCGAAGTCTTGGACATTCTCACCCTGGAAGACGCTCTCGGCACTTCCAAAGAAGAGGATTTCCGCATGATTTTCTGGGAAGAGGAAACCAAGCGGGTTATCCGTCATGTCCTCCGAGATCTATGCGTCCCTCAGACGACCGGCTTTTCGATCGTTGTCGGTCCGGAAGGCGGTTTTACCGACGATGAAGTGGAAAGTGCGGTGGCTGCGGGTTATGTATCCACGACACTGGGTGAACGCATTCTGAAGGTGGAAACGGCTTCCGTTGTCATCCTCGCTGTCCTCCAGTATGAATGGGGCATCTTCTCTCGCAATCCGGCCCAGGATGAGAACCATGCAAGATAGGCGTTATGCGGGATTCTGGCGACGAGCCCTTGCCATGACAATCGACGGCGCAATTCTCTATTTCACAGGCGTTTTTTTTATGATCATCGGCATGATAGCCTTTTGGAATGGAGCGATGCCCCAGGGCGGGTTTCAGACCATCCGACCCGGCAGTACGGCTGTATATTTGCTCATGACCTGGTTTCTGGCGGCCTTTCTTTTCAACATGCTCTATTTCACGTACTTCCATGGAACTTGTGGCCAGACCCCAGGCAAGATGCTCTTACGTATCAGGGTGGAACAGATCGATGGTGAAGAAATGACCCTGGGGCTCGGTTTTCTCCGATGGGTGGGCTATATCATCTCCAGCCTGCCGCTGTACCTCGGTTTTTTATGGGTTGGCCTAGACCCCCGGAAAAGGGGATGGCATGACCGCATTGCCGGAACCGTCGTGGTCATCATGAAAATTGACGACGCGGACGTTCCCCTGGGATCGGTAATGAAGGACGATGAAACCGATGAAAAATCCCTTGACAACCAGAGCAATATTTTATAGAGATCACAGCGTAATTTACAATGGAAATGCCAAAGAGGGTCGGTAGCTCAGTCGGTAGAGCATCGGACTGAAAATCCGAGTGTCGGCAGTTCGATTCTGCCCTGACCCACCA
>JAFGIO010000149.1 GCA_016929555.1 Deltaproteobacteria bacterium
ACCCTCCCCCCTCGAGGGGGAGGGTGGTTTATGAGTTTTTACGATCTCGTCATGATTGCGACTTATCACAAAGAAAATTGAGTCTCCCCTCACAATGGAGGGCCATTTGAGGCCATAGATACCCTGATATCCCGAAAGGAACGTTTCTATGAAAAACCAATGGCTATGGAACCTTCTCGCCGCCCTTTTCATGATTCCGACCTGCAGTGCCGCGCTCGCCTCCGGAGAGGAGGACGGCCGGGCCGTCGTCCAGGCGAGCTTCGATTACTGGCGCGGAAAGACCTCCGTAGCGACGGTGGAGATGACGATTCACCGCCCCGACTGGGAGCGGACCATGACGATGAGGGCATGGACCAAGGGTGAGCAGGACAGCCTCGTCGTGATCACGGCGCCGTCCAAGGACAGGGGGAACGGCACGCTCAAGCGCCGCCAGGAGATGTGGACCTACAATCCCAAGGTCAACCGGGTGATCAAGCTGCCGCCCTCCATGATGTCCCAGTCCTGGATGGGCTCCGACTTCTCCAACAACGACCTGGCGAAATCGGACGGCCTTCTGAACGACTATACCCACAGGATCGTCGGCACGGAGCGTCACGAGGGCAGGAAGGTCTACGTAATCAGATCGACGCCGAAACCCGGCGCCCCCGTCATTTGGGGCCTGCAGGTGCTCAGGATCCGCGAGGACCACATCCTTCTGACCCAGGAGTTCTTCGACGAAGACCACGAGCTCGTCAAGATCATGACGGCCCTCAAGATCGGAATGCTGGGCGGCAGGCTCTTTCCCACGGTATGGAAGATGCGCAAGGCCGAGGCGAAGGACGAATACACCCAGCTCGTGTACGAAAAGCTCGAATTCGACAGGGACCTCCCCGATTCGGTCTTCACCCTGTCGTCCCTGAAGAATCCCCCCAGGTAGGCCATGGCATCCATCGATCTCAAAATGGCCTGGCGCAACGTCTGGCGCAATCCGCGCAGAACGATGCTGACGATCTGCGCCATCGCCTTCGCCTGCCTGCTGCTGGTCTTCATGCTCTCCTGGCAGTTCGGCTCCTACGAGACCATGATCAACTCGGCCGTGAAGATCCACACGGGCCACCTCCAGATCCAGGCCGAGGGATACCGGGACAAGAACGACATCCGTCTCGTCGTGGACGATCCCGCTGCAATCGGACGCCGGCTGGAAGCGCTGCCCCGGGTCGACACCTACACCTTCCGCGCCGACGCCTTTTCCCTCGTCTCCTCGAAGGAGCGGACCTACGGCGTCCTGGTGATCGGGATCGACCCGGAAAGGGAGGCGCGGACATCGACGCTCAGCCGCTCGCTCCAGGAAGGCCGGTATCTCGAAGCCGGGGACGCGGATGAGGCGCTGGTGGGGAAACTCCTCGCCAAGAACCTGCGGATCGTCCCGGGGGACGAACTCGTCCTGCTGGGACAGGGACGCGACGGAAGCGTGGCCGCCACGGTGGTCCGGGTCAAGGGGATCTATGCCTCCGGCCAGGACGACTACGACCGTTCCACGATCCAGATCCCCCTTCCGTATTTTCAGGAGGTCTACGCCATGGGCGGATCGGTCCACGAAGTGGTCGTTCTGGGCCGGACCCTGAAGGACGTACCGGTCATCAAGGAGGCGATCTCCGAGGGATTGAAAAGCGAGGACCCCGAGAGCGGTCTTGTCGTCCTGGACTGGATGGAGCTGATGCCGGGACTCGTCGAGGCCATCCAGATCGACCTTTACAGCGGCTTCATCTTCTACTTTCTCCTGATCGTCGTCGTCGCCTTCAGCATCCTGAACACCTTTCTGATGGCGATCCTGGAGAGGAAGAAGGAATTCGGCGTCATCATGGCGATGGGGACGACGCCCGGCCGTCTGGTGCGGCTGCTCCTGCTGGAGTCGTCGGCCATGACCCTGGTGGGCATCTTCATCGGCACCCTTGCCGGCATTCTCGTCACTTGGTATTACCAGGTCCACGGCTTCCATATCTCCGGCGCCGCCGACGTTCTCCGGCAGTTCGGCCTGCCCGAAAGGATCCATCCCCGTCTCTCCGCCGCTTCGATCCTGATCGGGCCGGCGGCGGTCTTGATCATAACGGGGCTCACGGCCCTCTACCCGGCGCTGCGGGTCCGCCGCCTGCGGCCCGTGGAAGCCATCGCGAAGGGATAAGCCATGTACTTGCGTTTAGGCTGGCGAAACATCTGGAGAAACCCCCGGCGGACGACCGTCATCCTCATCGCCATCATCATCGGCGTCTGGAGCATGATCTTCCTGGGCGCCCTGATGCGGGGCATGACCGATCAGATGATCCGGAACGGCATCGCAACACTCACCGGCCATATCCAGATTCACCAGCGGGACTACCGGAACGATCCCGCCGTGGAAAATAGCATCGAGGATCCCGCCCCGATCGAAGCGGCGCTCGACGAGCGCCTGCCGACCGGGGCGCACTGGTCTGCCCGCATCCGCGTCACGGCGACGGCCGCCAATGCCCGGTATGCCGGCGGCGTGACCCTGGTGGGCGTCGATCCGCAGATGGAAGCACGGGTCTCCTTTATCGGCAAGGCGATCAAGGAAGGGCGCTATCTCCGGGAGGACGACCCCTTCGGGATCGTCGTCGGCCGGGCCCTGGCGGAAAAGTTCGAGACGGGCCTGGGCAAAAAGCTCGTTCTGATGACCCAGGACACCGAAAAGAACATCGCCTCCCGGGCCTTCCGCATCGTGGGCATCTACAGAGCCGAGATGGAGGCCACGGAGAAGCAGTTCGTTTTCGTCACCCTTCCCGCCGCAAGGGAAATGTTGAAGCTGGAGAAAGGCATCTCCGAAATCTCCATTCTCCTGCCGGGTCACGAAATGGTCGCCGCGACCCTGGCGTCCCTCCGGGACGCCCCGCCGCTGAGCGGCTGCGACGTGGAATCCTGGCGGAACCTTCTCCCCTTGATGCGGGCCTATCTGGAAATCTACGACTCCTTCATCTTCCTTTGGTATCTGGTCGTCTTCATCGCCATGGCCTTCGGCATCGTCAATACCACGCTCATGGCGATCTTCGAGCGGATCCGCGAATTCGGGCTCTTCAAGTCCCTGGGCATGAAGCCCTGGTGGATCATCAAGGAGGTAATGGCGGAATCCTTCTTTCTGCTGCTGCTGGGAATCCTCATCGGCAACATCCTGAGTTTCCTGAGCGTCTTTTTGCTGATGAACCACGGCATCGATCTGACCCGCTTCGCCGCCGGCTCCGAATTCTTCGGAATCTCCAGGGTGATCTATCCGTCGGTCTACGGCCGCGACGTGCTGCTGGCCAACCTGGTCGTCTTCATCCTGGGCCTCGTCGTCAGCCTCTACCCGGCCCTCAAGGCGGCCCGGTTCAAACCCGTCGAGGCCCTGGCCCATGTGTAAAGGAGACAAAGGAAGATGAACATCGTCGAGTGCGTCAACGTCACGAAGACCTATCGCCAGGGCAAGATGGAGGTCCGCGCCCTCGGCGGCGTGAGCCTGCGGATCAAAAAGGGAGGATTCGTCGCCCTTGCGGGGCCGTCCGGTTCGGGCAAGACGACGCTCCTGAACATCATCGGCGGCCTCGATGCGGCCGATTCGGGCAGCGTCATCGTCGAGGGAAACGTCCTGGACAACATGAGCCAGACGGAGCTCGCCCAGTTGCGCCTTAGGAAAATCGGCTTCGTTTTCCAGTCCTACAACCTGATTCCGGTGCTCTCCGCTTTGGAAAACGTGGAATTCGTCATGCTCCTCCAGGGGGTTCCGACGAAAGAACGCCTGGATCGGGCCAGGACCATCCTCGACGATGTGGGCCTGGAGGGGCTTTACGATCGCCGGCCGGCGGAGCTTTCCGGCGGCCAGCAGCAGCGCGTCGCCGTGGCAAGGGCCATCGTCTCCGATCCCGCCATCGTTCTGGCGGATGAGCCGACGGCCAACCTGGACTCCAAGACAGGACGGGAACTGCTGGAGATGATGGGCGAGATGAACGAACAGAAGAGCGTGACCTTCATCTTCTCCACCCACGACAAAATGGTCATGGACCACGCCCGCCGGCTCGTACTGATCCGGGACGGCCTGCTGGCCGACGACCAGGACCGGGACCCCTGAACAGCAGGACTGCGTTTAAAATCATCGAAATCATTGGAGACGGCCCCGCAAAAAGTCGAATCAGCACCTATTTTGTCATTCCCGTGAAAACGGGAATCCAGTATTTTCAATTTATTACGTGGTCCCTGGATTCCCGCTTTCGCGGGAATGACAAGAAGGGAACAAATCGGACTTTTTACGGCTTCGTCATTTGTGACGAGATCGCAAAAAGTCATAAATCACCCCCTCGAGGGGGAGGGTCAGGGCGGGGGTAAACTATTCTGAATTTGTTAATTTTTTATTCACCCTCCCCTTAATCCCCTCCCCTCAAGGGAGGGGAAACGGACTTTTTACGGGACCGTCATCTGTACCGGCCTCGTAAAAAACATCCATGTCCCGTGGGGCGCCACGAAGCATGAAAATAAGCAAGGTCATTACCGTGAAGATTGTCCTCGCGCCGGCGGGGAACGGGAAACCAGGTGGCCCTATGTCCCGAAGATTCTTGATCATCGCCCTGTTGTGCCTCTTGTGCATCTTGCAGCCTGGCGCCGCCTCGGCCGACTCCCGGGGATCGGAGCGGCAGGTCCCTGCAGGCCAGGCGCCCGCAGGGGACGGGGACGAAGGTTCGCATCCTCCGGCCTCCATCGAGACCCAGTGGGGCGGCCACGTGCAGCTTCAGGGAACCCTCTCCCGGCCGGGGGAAAGGTCCTATTTCCAATCGCTGGACACGGGGGATCTCTACGACGGCTCCGTGGAAACCCGGCTGCGCGGCAAGGTCCTCTTCGGGGAGCGGGCGAGCCTCGAAACCCATTACGAGGCGGTCCTCGCCGGCGGAGACACGCGGCGAAGCGGCAACGCCCTCAGACAGCTCATCGGGGGATCGTCGCGGTCCTTCCCGTCTGCCGATCTCACACCCACGGACGACCGCAGGCTTCTGGACCTGTCGTCGACGATCGACGAAGGGAGCGGACAGGTCCTCTACCACCGCCTCGACCGCCTGGTCCTGTCCCTGCGGCCGGCCTGGGGGGTTGTACGCATCGGCCGCCAGGCCGTCACCTGGGGCAACGGCCTGCTCTTCAACCCGATGGATCTTTTCAACCCCTTCTCCCCCTCCGACATCGAAAGGGACTACAAAAGGGGAGACGATATGGCGTCCCTCCAGGTCCCCTTCGGCCGGCGGGGCGACCTCGAGGTGCTGTACGTTCCCCGGCGCGATCCAGTCCGCGAGCGTCTGAACTGGGACCAGTCGTCGCTGGCTGGAAAGATCCATCTCGGCTGCGGCACGACCGACTATGATGTTCTCCTGGCGCGGCATTACGACGATACGGTTGTCGGTCTGGGAAGCGCGGGCTATGTCGGCGGGGCGGCCTGGAGATTGGAC
>JAFGIO010000150.1 GCA_016929555.1 Deltaproteobacteria bacterium
CATGCCCCCGTGGGGCGCCACGAAGCATGAAAATAAGCAAGGTCATTCCCGCGAAAGCGGGAATCCAGGGTTTTATTTTCGTAATAAGCCACAAACCATGTCACCCCCTTGCAGCCTGCCCCCGCGAAGGCGGGGAAAAGCGGGGTCCAGAATTTGCTGAAATAATTTGATTCCCGCCTTCGCGGGAATGAACATTGTTGATGGGCTTATTCATCAGGAATTCGCTCACTGAACAATTTACCAGGAAAGGCCGGCAAATGGGTCAAGAACGGAAATATCCCGAAGTTCCCGTTGAAAAATTGCGGTGGAGCTGTACGCCCGAATCGCTTCCCTTCGAGAGCACCGAAGACATCCAGCCCTGTGTGGAAATCATCGGTCAGGAAAGGGCGTTGAAGGCCATCCAACTGGGGCTGGAAATGGACAGCCTGGGCTACAATATCTTTGTGGTCGGACTCGTGGGAACCGGCCGCAACACCACGATCAAATGCCTGTTGGAAAATATCGACAAGGCGGGGCAGCTTCCTGACGACATCTGTTACGTGAACAATTTCAAAGATCCCGATCAGCCGCACTGCCTCTGTCTGCCTGCGGGAAAGGGAAAGGTCTTCAAGAAGGATATGGAGGATTTGATCGAATCTCTTGTGAAGAATATCCCCCTGATCTTCGAAGGCGAGGATTACCAGAAACAGCGGCGCGAATTGGTGGAGAAGCACCGGGAGCGGGCAAAGGGCGTGATAAAGGAATTCGAAGCACGGGCGAAGAAAGAGGGATTTACCGTGGTTCAGGTGCAGGTCGGCGCCTTCACCCGCCCCGATGTGGTCCCGATGGTGGCGGGAAACGCCATGCCGCTGGATCAACTGGAGAACCTGGTCGATCAGGGACAGTACCCCAAGGAAACCTTCGAGCAACTGAAGTCGAAGTACGTCCAGCTTGCCACCGACATGGAACAGGTCATGAAGGAGACCCGAAAGGTGGAAAAGCTCATACAGGATGAGTTGACGGATCTGGACAAATCCGCGATCTCCCATCTGGTCGCGGATGCCGTCGGAGATATCAAAGAAAAATATCCGCAACCGAAAATTCAGGACTATCTGGATGAAGCCCGGGAAAACATCATGGGAAATCCGAGCCGCTTCCAGCCCAAGACCGAACCTCCCCAGGCACCGATTCCCGGGCTGGTTCCGATCCAGCAAGCGGACACATTCACGGAATTCCAGGTGAATGTCATCGTGGATAACGCGGACACGAAGGGGGCGCCGGTCATCATCGAGACATCGCCTACCTACCGAAATCTTTTCGGAACCATCGAACGGAACATCGAGCACCTGGGAAGCATGTGGAAGACCGATTTCACCAAGATCAAAAGCGGATCGTTCCTGCGGGCGAACGGCGGCTACCTGGTACTGAATGCCTTGGACGTATTCATCGAACCCGGGGTCTGGCTTGCCCTGAAGCGTACCCTGCGCAACCGCACGATGGAAATCCAATCTTTCGATCCCTTCTACCTTTTTGCCAGCTCGGCCCTGAAACCCGAACCGATCGAGATCAAGGTCAAGGTGGTCATGATCGGCGATGCCTACCTCTATGAAAGGCTTTACGAGTTGGACGAGGATTTCAAGAAGATCTTCAAGGTGAAGGCGGACTTCGACACCGTCATGGAGAGAAAGGACGAAACCCAACGGAAATATGCCGAGTTCATCCGCAAAATCTGCAGCGACGAACATCTTCTGCCCTTCGACCGAAGCGGCACGGCGGCTGTGATCGAGTACGGTGTTCGGCTGGCCGGGAGGCAGAAGAAGCTGTCCACGGAATTTCACCGGATCACCGACATTTTGCGGGAAGCCAGCTACTGGGCTGGCAAGGAGGGCGGCTCCAGGGTAACCGAAAAACATGTGGACCAGGCCATCGAGGAAAAAATATACCGCAAGAAGATGATCGAGGAAAAGATACAGGAGATGATCGCGGATGGGCTCATCCTTATCGACTCCGAAGGGTCCAGGGTGGGTCAGGTGAACGGACTGTCCGTCCACGATCTTGGGGAATACGCCTTCGGCAGACCCTCCCGCATCACCGCACAAACCTCCATGGGAAAGGCGGGGATCATCAATATCGAACGCGAGTCCGATCTTTCCGGACGCACCCACAACAAAGGCGTCCTGATCCTGGCCGGCTACCTGCGCGGGAAATACGCCCAGGACAAGCCTCTCACGCTCACCACCAGCATCTGTTTCGAACAGTCCTACGGCGGCATTGACGGGGACAGCGCCTCGTCCACGGAAGTGTACGCCATCCTCTCCAGCCTGGCGGATCTTCCCATCCGACAGGAGGTGGCGGTGACCGGCTCGGTGAACCAGAACGGGGAAATCCAGCCGATCGGGGGCATCAATCAGAAGATCGAAGGGTTTTTCGACGTCTGTAACGTCAGGGGACTGACCGGAACCCAGGGCGTCATGATTCCCCATCAGAACATCGGCGATTTGATGCTCCGGAAAGGCATCGTCGAAGCCGTTTCTCAGGGGAAGTTTCACATCTACCCGGTTCAGACCATCGACCAGGGAATCGAGATTCTAACCGGGGTTCCCGCCGGGCAGAAGGGTATCAACGGCTCCTATCCGGAGGGAACCGTAAATTTTAGAGTCGACAAGAAGCTGATGGATTTGGCCAAGGGCATGAAGGGATTCGAGGCTTCTTTCGATGCTTCTAAGGATGCGTAGCTATCGTTCAAGTAAACAATTGGATTGGGAGGAATAAATGGACGAGGAAAGGAACCTGTACCGCGAACTTCAACTTTTTCTGGACCGGGAAACGCTGGGGTTTCCTGAAACCCCGTCGGGTTCGGATATTCGCCTCTTGACGGCCCTCTTCACGCCGGACGAGGCCAAGGCCGTCATGCACCTGACGTATAAATTTTCCACCCTCGATGAAGCCTACGGAAGGGCATCGAAGAGCGATTTCGCACGGGAGGAGTTGGGACGCATCCTGGACGAGTGTGCGGGAAAGGGGCTCATCGCCTACAAGAAACAGGATGGCGTAAAATATTACCGGACCATTCACTATCTGCTGGGAATGGCCGAAGGCGGACTCCATGGCGGCAAACCCAAGCCCGAGTTTCTTTCCGCCATGAATCAATATGCAAAAGACGGTCTCTTCTGGAAGGCCTTTCTAAATACAAAGGTCCCCCAGATGCGGACCATTCCCATAGAACAGAGCCTCACAGATCAGAAGCAGGTGGCGACCTTCGATCAAGTCAAAGAACTCGTTCTAAACAGCGAAGGGCCTTATGTCATCTATGAATGCGCCTGCCGGAAGGGGGCACGTCTGGCCCAGCATCCCTGCAAGAGGACGAGTCGAAAGGAAACCTGCATGAGTCTCGGCAAGGCCGCAGAAACGATCATCGAGTTCGGCAAGGGAAGGCAGATTTCCCAGGGGGAGGCCCTGGAAATTCTGGCGAAAAACCAGGAAGAAGGCCTGGTGCTCCAGCCCTCGAACACCCAGGCCGCCGACTTCATCTGCTCCTGCTGCGGCTGCTGTTGCGGGATTTTCAGGCTGCACAAGGTCCTGCCCAATCCCGTAAAATACTGGACAACCAATTATCATGCCGAGGTGGACCCGGACGCCTGCACCGCCTGCGGCACCTGCGTCGACATCTGCAACGTGGCCGCCATCGAACTCGGGGAAGACGACGATTTCGCGAAGATCGACATCAAGCGGTGTCTCGGGTGCGGAAACTGCGTCGCAAAATGTCCGGCAGACGCCATCGCCCTGGTCATGAAGGAACAGCAGGTCATTCCACCGATGACCGGCGAGGACTTAAACGAAGTGATCATGACGAACAAATAGGCACCCTGCTGAGGGACACCCGCCTTGGACCTTTGACCGCAGGCGATTTTGCTATTTCAACCCTTCGAGATCATTTGCATTGAGGGGGATGCAATTTCACGTTCGTCTCATCTGAAGCATAGATGGGCCGATACAGCTCATTGCGAACCCCGTCCGTGTATTGATCGATCCGATCGACCGGAATCCCGAGATTCAGGAGCGCCTGGCGGGCAAATTCGAGACCGGCCTCGAATTCCGGTTGAATGATGCTGTTGACGCCCTCATCGCGCAGTTCCTGCAGATCTTCTACACCCTGGGCCCTCGCGATAATTTGAATGCAGGGGTTGAGTTTTCTGGACTGGGCTGCGATGGTTCTGGAAATCATGGCCACAGGCGTCGTAACGATAAGCAGCTTCGCCTTGCCGATGTTCGCTGCTTCTAGGATAACTGCCTTCTCCGCATCTCCGAAAAGGACGGGGAAGCCGGAATTTTTCAACTCATCCACCCGCATGGAGTTGTATTCCACGACAAGGAAGGGGATGCCCATTCGATGCAGGACGGTGGCGACATACTTGCCGACCCTTCCCCCGCCGGCGATGACGAAATGATCCTCCAAATTCGTCTTGGGGAAGTGGATCGGTGCGAAGGGAACCGATTTCAGCCAGCGCCCCAGAAGGGTATACAACGGCGAGGTCCACCCGGAGACGATCGGCGTCAGCACCATGGTGATGATCGTCATCGTCAAAACTCCGGAATAGAATTCCTGGGAAATGGAATTCGTCTCGACGCCGACAAGCCCGAGGACGAAGGAAAATTCCCCGACCTGCGAAAGACCCAGTCCGGTGGCCAGGGGGATGACATTTCGGTATCGGAACAAACGGCTCAATGACGCAAAGATTATCCCCTTCCCCATCATGACAATCAAAACCAGCAGAAGAACCATCCCCAGATTGTCCAGTAAAAACTTGGGATCGAGCAGCATGCCGATGGACGTAAAAAACAGCAGGCTGAAGATATCACGCAGGGGAATGATGTCGCTCAGGGCTTGATATCCAAAGTCCGATTCACTGAGAAGCATGCCGGCCACAAAGGCGCCGAAGGCATAGGAGAGACCGATGAGATAGGTTCCGTAGCCGATGCCCAACCCTATGGCCGTCGTGGCAATGAGAAACAATTCCCTTGAATTGCTGTCGGCAACGGATTTCATGACGCGGGGGATGATGCGGGTGCCGAGAAAGATCACGACGGTGAGGAAGATGACGGCCTTCAGTGCGGCGAAGGTCAGCACCGCCAGACCGGCCTGGGGATTGCTCAATTTCGGGAGGATGATCAGCATCGGCACGACAGCCAGATCCTGAACGATCAGCATGCCGATCATAACCCGGCTGGACAGGGTTCCGATCATTCCCTGGTTTTCCAGGGTCTTCAGGATAATCATCGTGCTGGAAAGCGAGATCAGGGCGCCGAACCAGAGAGACGAAACCCAATCCCACCCGAGATATCGCCCGAGGCCGTATCCGAATGCCGCCGTTAACGCGATCTGGATGGGAGTGCCGATGATGGCGATGTTGCGGACCGGCTTCAATTCCCGGAGCGAAAATTCGAGGCCCAATGCGAAAAGCAAAAGAGCAACGCCGATTTCTGCAAGCTTCTCAATCGTGTGTACGTCCGAAACCGTTATCCCCCCGGTATGGGGGCCTACCAGCACACCGGCGAAAATGTATCCGAGAATCAGGGGCTGCCTCAACAGATGGGCAATCATACCTCCCAATAGGGCGGCGGTGATGATGATGGCGATGTCTCCGGCTATACCCATGAACGGACAACCCCTCGGTCATAATTTCCAATAGCTGTTCATCCTCGTCGATCATTCACGCGGGAATCGGATACCCTTCCGTCGAGCAAAGGGAACTCTGTGGTCGGCTTGGTGATGACAGGAAGGAGGGTATCCTCCCTCCTTCCGAGGATTCCCCGGCGATGAAAACTGGTTTTCTGCAGCTCTATC
>JAFGIO010000151.1 GCA_016929555.1 Deltaproteobacteria bacterium
GGCCTCTATCCCCGCGAGAGGCGGTACGTCCTCCCCTTCATGATCGCCTCCACGGTGCTCTTCGCGGGTGGCGTCCTCTTCGGGTACTTCATCGTGCTGCCGCCGGCCTTCCGTTTCTTCGTGACCTTCGCCTCCGATTTTCTGAAGCCTATGTTTTCACTGAAGGAATACCTGTCTTTATCCCTGAAGTTTCTACTGGCCTTCGGACTTTCCTTCGAGCTGCCCGTCTTCATATTCTTCCTGACGAAGGTCGGCGTCGTCAATGCGGCCATGCTTTCCAGGCAGAGACGGTATGCGATCCTGATCATCTTTATCGCGGCCGCGGTTCTGACGCCGTCGCCCGATGCGATCAGCCAGATCCTGATGGCCCTCCCCTTGATGATTCTTTACGAATTGAGTATATACGTGGCCAAATTTGCCCAGAGGAAGCGGCCCGTTGAAAACAGCGGTCCCGCAACGGATGGCGTTGAATCATGAACATAAAAGGAAGACCCGCCCGGAACGCCGGGAAAAGAAAATCATCGCGCCTTACCAATTTTGGGGCGCTCATCCTGGCGGCGATCCTGCTGCTTGCAGTGCTGGCGATCGTCGGCGCCAGTGCCCTGTACTATGTCGTTATCAGGGATCTTCCCAGTGTCACCACGCTGAGGGATTATCGTCCCAGCATCGCCACCCGTGTCTATGCCGACAACGACGAACTCATCGACGAATTTTTCCTGGAAGACCGGAAGATCATCCATATCTCGGAGATACCGAAACAGGTTATTCAGGCCTTTGTGGCGGCTGAAGATACGCGTTTTTACAGCCACCGGGGCTTCGACATTCAGAGCATCTCCCGGGCCTTCCTGAAAAACATCGAGGCGGGAAAGGTTGTACAGGGGGGAAGCACCATCACCCAGCAGGTCGCCAAGGCCCTCTATCTGTCTCCGGAAAGAAGCTATATTCGGAAAATCAAGGAGGCGATCCTGGCCTACAAGATCGATCGATACCTGACGAAAGACGAAATCCTGAATCTGTATCTGAACCATATCTACCTGGGCCACGGCACCTATGGCATCGAGGCCGCATCGCAAGGCTACTTCGGGAAGAGCGCCCGGGAGTTGACCCTGTCCGAGGCGGCCCTGCTCGCCGGCCTGCCCAAGGCGCCCAGCAGCTATTCGCCCTTTCTCTATTACGAGAAGGCCCGTCAGCGACAGGCTTACGTTCTGGAGCGGATGGTCGATGACGGTTACATTACGGCGGCGCAAAAGGAGGGGGCTCTGTCTGCACCGCTGCGGCTGCGGTCCATCCGGCCGAAGGAAAAAATAGCCCCCTATTTCATCGAGCACGTCAGGCGCTATGTCCAGGAGAAATACGGCAGCGATGTTCTCTACAAGGAAGGTCTCGAGATCCACACGACTCTCGATATCGAAATGCAGAAGGCGGCCCGGGATGCCGTGGAGAGAGGTCTCAAGGAGCTCGAAGAACGGGAGGGCTATCAGCACGGCCTCGTTCAGGGGGCCTTGCTCACCATGGATGCCCGAACCGGCGCCATTCGGGCCATGGTCGGGGGCCGGAATTACTCAATCAGTGAATTCAACCGCGCTACGCAGTCCAGGCGGCAGCCGGGATCGGCCTTCAAACCCATCATCTACACCGCCGCCTTCGACAAGGGAATGACGCCGGTCACGAGGCTTGTCGATGCCCCGGTGGTCTTTTCCGACCCCTCCAGCCCCGACGGTCTCTGGAAACCGAAGAATTTCGACGGCAAATTTCTCGGGCCGACGACCGTGCGAACGGCCCTGGTCCAGTCGCGCAACATCGTCACCATCAAGATCCTCCAGGAAATCGGCGTCGACTATGCAGCCGCCTACGCCGTCAATATGGGCATCGACTCGCCGTTGAACCGGAACCTGTCTTTAGCCCTGGGGACTTCCGGGGTCACCCTGTTGGAAATGGTACGGGCTTACGGCGTCCTGGCCAACCAGGGGCAAAAGGCAACGCCCTTCTTCATCAAGAGAATCGTCGACCGCACGGGCCATGTCTTCGAGGAAAGCCAGGTGAGGGTGGAACAGGTCATCGATCCGGCTGTCGCCTTCATCAGCACCCATGTCATGCAGGATGTTGTCGAAAGCGGGACGGGCAGGCGTGTCCGGAGCATCGGCAGGCCCGTGGCCGGAAAAACCGGAACAACGGACGACACGCGGGACGCCTGGTTCATCGGTTTCACTCCCTCCCTGGTGACGGGGGTCTGGGTCGGCTTCGACCAGGAGCGTTCCCTGGGGAGGCAGGAAGTCGGAGGCCGCGCCGCCGCACCGATATGGCTCTACTACATGGAGCAGGCCCTCAAGGGAAAGCCCATAGAGGTCTTCCCCGTGCCTGATGGGATCGTCTTCGCCAAGGTGGATGAGAGAACCGGCCTTCCCGTAAAGGGCGCCTCCAAGGATGCCATCTTCGAGTGCTTCCTCGATGGCACCGTGCCGGACAACGCCGATCGCCTCTTGATCGATTCGGACCAGCAGGGGCTTCCAAACGACGGCGGCGACATATATTAACGGGTTCTTCTTTATCGAATGTCGGGACAAATGAACGGGATATGCATCATCGCCGCCGGGCGTAACATCGACGGGAAGGGTGATCTGGCCGAGATCCTTCTGCTGGAAGACGAACTCCGCGACAGGGGGCTGGGGGCGGTCGAACTGGTGGTCGATCCTCTGGCTGCCGGCTGGGAAACGCCGATCGCGGACGGGCATTACCGTTCCGGCTGCGGGCCCTTGGAGGCTCTGCGCGATGCCTGCGGGATCATCGCTTCCGGAAAATCTCCCTTGGTGGTCATCTCCGGCGATGATCCGCTCAAGACGGGCTACAGCAGGGAGCAGCGGCACGAGATGATGGCGATCTACGGAAAGGAATGTTCCCTGCCCGTGGGCTATACGGCCGTCGCAAGGGCCTTCATGGCAAGACACAATCTGCGGGAATCTTTCTTCCGGCGCCTTGCGGAGATGCTTTTCGAAAATTATCTCCGGACGGCCAGACGGGCGGGCTCGGAGAATCTTCCCGGAGGGCGCTGGTACGAGCCCGTTACCGATCTTTTCCGCGGTGTCGATTGCGCCAATCCCGTCGTGGATTTCGCCGGGAGGGTCGTCCTGTGCGGGGAGGATCTGGCCGTTTCCTGCGCGATACCGCCCGAAAGGTGGGTCAGGATTCTTGGTATCGGCCTTGGATCGCTTCCCCTGGACGGCCCCGCATCCGTCGCGGATGTCGCCGCCTACGCTCATCTGGAGGCGGCCTTCCGCGAGGCCTGCCGGCAGTCGGACGTGGACTTTGCAGGCAGGTTCCTAAAGGGACAGGCCCTGCTGGAGGCCTATACCTGCTATCCCGTCGTCCCCCTGGCCTTCCTGCTGCACTCCGGCATTGCCCCCTCCCTGGAAGCCGTGCCGGAGCTGCTCGAACGCTTCGAGATCACCGTCACGGGCGGTATGAACCTCGGCCGCGCCGCCTGGAACAACCCCGCCCTGAACGCCCTGATCGCCATGGTCCGAAGGCTCACCGAAGGTCCCATCGCCCTGGGCGGCATCCACGGCAACGGCGGCCTCGGCTATCGTCAGGGGGTTGCCTTGCTGGCCAGGGCCGCACACAGCCGATAGACAGGTCAACCCCCAATGCGAGGAAATATGAACCACGGTTGGAAAGAGAGGCGGCGATAACTGCGAACCCTCTTCCTCGTTCCGGCGATCCGAAAATTCGTACCGTCTACGCCGGTAAAAAACGTCCAGAGGAGGCTCCCCTGCGACCCCCTTCGAAGCACACAAAGGAAAACGACATGAAGGAACTGCAAACCCGGTTTCGATTTGTAGCCTGGGATCTCGTCTGGTTTGAGGTAGACGAAGCTTACCCCGGCCAGACATCGGACGACTTGGCCAGAAACTACCCTCTACAGATCCTCCGCAGCGAGATCGATGAGGACGGCCTTGGCCGGGTTGCTGCGGCACCGCTTCCCGGATGGCAGTTCATCCTTGATGGGGACAATCATCTTCAAATCGTTCGTGCCGCATAGTCTCTCCGGGGCGCCGACCCTGGCGGGTTGTCCCTTTTCCCGTCTCAATGCGTTCATCTTCCTTCCAAATGTGGCAACCTGTCTATGAATCCATTATCGAGTCGGGGGAAACGAAGAGGGAAAGCCTTCTTTTCGCTACAGTCCATGAAGGACCCGGCCGTTTCACAGGGGGTCCCGATTACAGATCGTAGATCGACGGGATCCGGATGATGTGCAGGTACTGATCGAGCCCAACCGCCCGGAACTTGTCCCTGAGGATGGCCTCCAGGGTGCGGCTCACGTCGGTTGCAGGCTTCGGGATCTGGCATCGGATCACCAGACGGTTGTCATAACGTTCGAAGCTGCTGCGAACGTTTTCATGGGCGAGATGAACGACCCCCGGCAGCGACACATGGTTTTCTTCCAGGATAAGCGCACGGGCAAGGATGATGGTTTTCACGTATCCGGGCAGGTTGAAACGGCCGACGATCCGCGCGCCGAGGTAGGGATGGAAGGTATCTATGAAATGGTCATCGATTCGTTCCTCCGCAGTGTCGACGAATTTTCGGTAAACCAGCATCATCATCCGGCCGATGTCCATGAGCAGGCCCGCCAGCTCCGCCCGCTTTGCAGCCTCTTCGCGAAAGCCCATCTGCAGAGCGAGCATATGGGCCATTACGGAGGTGGCGTAACTCCCGGCAAAGACCGTCTCCACTTCCCGGTCGCCCCTTCCGAACCGGTAAAGCGCCAGCGTGAAGATTAGGACTTTCGTCTTGTGCATGCCTAGATGGATCACTGCTTCATAGAAACTACCGATCTTTCCGCGCCGGAGACTGGCGAAATAGATCGCATTGGCGATGTCGAACAGCCGCATGCAGATATCCGGGGCGATCTTGGATTTCAACGACTCGATGGCTTCCCCGTTCGCATTCGGATCATCGAGCGTCTCGATGATATCCGGGGCCAGGAGACCTCCCTCGACGCTTTCTATCATGGCATTTTCAATCTTTTCGATCAGATCGAAGGACTGCTCGCTCTCCATCGCCGTGGATCCCTTTCACCGGTCCATGCCGGCAGACCGACACCATGCGGGTCTCCAACACCCCTTTACGAGGCAAATCCACAAGCCGCATCTATCTCCGGAAACATCTCCTGTCCGCACAAAAGAACATTCATAGGAAAGCCATGCCGTGTCGCCCAGCCACGGCGATCCCGTCGGCTACATCCCGCCGCTGACCCTGATGGTGGCGCAGGTAATGTATTCGGCATCCTTGGAACAGAGGAACGCGACGGTCTTGCCGGCATCGGAAGGGAGACCGACCCGGCCGAAGGGAGAGACGGGATAGAGCTCCTGGATGTCCTTGATCCCCATCGTCGCCTTGGCCAGCCGCACACCCATTTCGGTCTCGACGAGTCCGGAGCGGATGACGTTGACGCGGATATTGTTGGGACGCTCCTCCTTGGCCAGTGTCATGGCCAGGGCTTCCAGGGCGGCCTTGGCCATGTTGTAGGGGGCGCCGTAGGGATTCAGGATCTCGGCGGCCACGGAGGATATGAAGATGATGTCTCCCCGTGGCTGCTGGCGCATGACAGGCAGAACCGCCTGGGTGATGCTGAAGGCGCCGATGGTGTGCGTCTCCATGACTCGCCGCACCTCGGCCACCTCCGTATCCAGCACGGAACGGCCCCGGGAGGCGATGCCGGCATTGTTGACGAGGATATCGATCTTTCCGAAGGTCCCGACCGCCTCGTCGACGGCCTTCTTGACCGCTTCGTAATCCGTCAAATCGGCAGCGTATATGGCGGCCCTGACGCCCAAGGCATCGATCTCCTTCGCCGTCTGCCGGGCCTCATCCTCGCCGCGCCGGTAGATGATGGCCACGTCCGCACCGGCCTCGGCCAAAGCCAGCGAAATTCCCTTTCCGATGCCTCTTCCACCGCCGGTAACCATCGCGACTCTTCCTTTCAGGCTCATCTTTTCCTCCTCATGCATATGATACGGGCCGTCCCCAATTCTTTGGGGCGGAAGTATATTAGAGAGACCGCTCCCTGTCAACGAAAAGGGCCTCCCAAGCTAAAGGCTGCAACCCGGCGCTCGGGAAGCCCGGAGAAAGTGCACCGCCCTCTTCGGTATGTCTCGGGATGGGGCCCGTCCCCTAAAAAACCTCGGGAAGATAGGCGTCGCCGATCAGATTTTCCGCTTTGAGCGCTTCGATCTCCGCCTTCGTCATGCCGAGCAGTTCCCCGTAAATGTAATCGTTGTGCTCGCCCAGGCAGGGAGGCGCCATCCGGATGCTCATCGGCGTTTTCGAGAATTGGAAGGCATTCCCCGGATAGCGGTGCGTCCCAGCCTCGCGATGCGTGAGTTCCGTGAAATAGCCCCGCGCCTCGAGATGGGGATCGCTGAAGATCTCGGTACAGGTGAGCACGGGACCGGCCGGGACGCCTTCTTTCTGGAGAAGGTGCATGACCTCGTAGTGGTCCTGCTGTTTCGTCCATTCTCCGATGTTTTTGTCCAGGTCGTCCTGATTGGAAAGCCTTCCCAGGACGCTGCCGAATCGCTCCTCCTTCGTCCAGGGGGGATTGCCCATGGCCCGGCAGAGGCCCTCCCACTGCCTGTCCGTTGAAATCGAGAGGGTTACCCACTGATCCTCTCCCCGACAGGGGTAACAACCCTGGGGTGCCATGGTTTGATCGCGGTTTCCCATGACCTGTGCGACCCGGCCGTTCATCGTGTAATCGACGATCACCTCGCCCATGTGGGGCAGGAAGGTCTCCGCCTGGGACATATCGATGAACTGGCCCTTTCCCGTTTTCCGCCTCATGTACAGGGCGGCGATGGCGGCAAAGGCGGCCGTCGTGGCGGCGACGTTGTCGCTCCAGACGGGCATCACGGTCCGGATGGTGGGATCGTCGCCGGGATAGCCCCGAAGCGACATCATGCCGGTCATGCCGCTGAGGCTGGTGCCGACGGCGGCGTAGTTCTTGTAGGGACCGACGGCGCCCAGACCCGAGGCCGAGATCAGGATGATGTCCGGTTTCACCGCCTTGAGGTCTTCATAGCCGATGCCCATCCGGTCCATGACCCCCGGGGCGAAGTTTTCCAGGACGACGTCGCTGATCTTGGCGATCCTCTTGTAGATTTCCACCCCCTTGGGCTGGCTCAAATCGAGGGTGATGTCGTATTTGTTGTGCTGCATGGCGTGGAGCTGGAACCACCGGTCCCAGGGCCGTTCGCCGGGATCGCTGTCCACGTATCCGGGCATGGGAATCCCTTTCGGCGGTCTCGCCATCATGCCCCGGGTGAAGGGCGGAAGGATATTGATGGGTTCGACCCGGATCACCTCGGCGCCCATGTCGGCCAGCAAGGTCGTTGCCGCCGTGCCCGTATAAACGATCCCATGATCGATCACTCGTATGCCTGTCAACGGAAGCTTGCTCATATAGTCCTCCTCATCGCTCGATTGCGGTTGATCAGATGATGCCCCGTTCCCTGAGCTTCACCAGGTCTCCGTCTCTATACCCGAGACGGCCGTAGATTTCCCGATTATGCTCGCCCAGAAGCGGCGCAGCCCGCTGCGGTTTCTTTGGCGCCTCGGGCATGCTGAAGGGCAGTCCGGGACAGAGAACCTTTCCCATGACGGGGTGCGCTACCTCCTGAAAGATGTTTCGGGCGTTGTACTGGGGATCCTTGACCACCTCGTCGATGGTATAGACGGGCGTCACGGGTATCCTCTGCGCCTGGGCGGTTTCCACGGCCTCCGTTCTCGTACGTTCCAGCAGCCAGGGCAGGAGGATGGCGTCGAAATCCGCGTGATGCATGATCTTCGCGAAGGGGGTGTTGAATCTCTCGTCCTGCAACAGATCCTCCCGGCCCATCCATTTGAGGATTCGGGGCCAGAAGGCGGGTACGATACCGTAGATCAGGATAAATCCGTCCTTTACGGGATAGACCCCCCAGGGGTAGAACCCCTCGCGCCGGTGCCCGATCCTCTGTTGGTCGAGGCCGGTGAAGGCGGTGCTCATGAGCGTCCCCGCCCCTTCGGGCGGTGCGGAGAGGCTTTCAATGACGGATACGTCCACCTGCTGGCCTTCGCCGTTGATGCTGCTGCTGAAAAAGGCCCCCAGGGTGGCCGTGGCGGCATGGCTGCCGGCCAGATACTGGGACTTGTGACCCGGGTATTTCAGAGGCTCCCTGCCCGGGGACCCCTCCCCGTACATGTGGGGCCCCATGGCGAAAAGGGTGATCTCCGTCGCCTTGTAATCCCGATAGGGTCCCGTCTGCCCGAAGTTGGAGATCGACGTCATGACCAGTTTCGGATTGAGCTTGGAAAGGGTCTCATAATCCAACCCCAGAGAGGGCATCACCCGGGGGGCGAAGCTTTCGACGAGGATGTCCGTCCGCTTGAGGAGCTCCTTGAAGATCGCCACGCCGCTTTTCGTTTTCAGATTCAGGGTGATCCCTTTTTTGTTGGTGTTGAGATGCAGAAAGAATCCGCTCTTTTCCGGATGAACCTCATCGCCCAGAAAGGGTCCCATCCTTCTTGTCGCGTCTCCGCATCCGGGCTTCTCCACCTTGATCACCTCGGCGCCGTAATCGGCCAGGACCCTCGTGCAGTAGGGACCGGCGATGTAATGCGTCAGGTCCAGAACCTTGACATCCGATAAAGCCTCTTCCATAAAAGCCTCCTTTCTGGATTGGTATGCGTTACGTCCCCATGGCACGAATCTCCATGATTGATGGAACGGCTCCGTCATGCCCTGAATCAGGCATCAGCACGGTGAATTTCTCATATCTGTCCCCATCCGTCAATAAGGGAATTCCAACTCCGGAATTTTCAGATTGTCCTTCATTGACAACATGAAATCCATTCCGTATACTCCTTCTCGGGCAGAACCTCTTTCAAAAAGCCAATGATGAATCGATTCGTCGGGCCCGCATTTACAGAAGCAGTCCAAGGGGGAGGGTCTTGCAGCAAAAGGATGACTGGAAACAGCGGGTCGATGAGGCCATCGAAAGGCGCGCTTCCGAGATTGCCGCCCTCGGAGAGGCTTTCCTTGCAATCCCCGAGATGGGATTCAAGGAAATTCGAACGGCCGCTCTGGTGGCGGACACTTTCCAGTCCCTGGGACTTTCCTGCGAGACGGGACTGGCCCTGACAGGAGTTATCGCCAACCTGCCGGGCCGTTCCTGTCGCATGAAGGTCGCCGTCATGGGGGAGTTGGATGCGATCATCGTTCCCTCCCACCCTTGTGCAGATCCCCATACGGGGGCTGCCCACGCCTGCGGCCACAACGCTTCCCTTGCCGCCATGATCGGGACCGCCATGGGACTCAACGATTCGGGGGTCATGGCCCTTCTCGACGGGGATGTTTCGCTGATGGCCGTCCCGGCGGAGGAGCTCGTGGAACTGGAATACCGCCTCAAGCTGCGGCGGGAGGGGAAGCTGTTCTTTTTGGCAGGCAAACAGGAATTCATCCGCCTCGGCATGCTGGACGGGGTGGATGCAGTCCTCATGTTCCACCTGATGGAAACAAGTCCAAAGGCGAAGGTGCTCATCGGGGCTACCCACAACGGCGTCCTGGCGAAGTACATTCGCTACCGGGGACGGGAATCCCACGCCGGGGGCGCCCCGCATTTCGGGATCAACGCCCTGAATGCGGCCCTGATCGGCCTGACGGCCATCCACGCCCAGCGGGAAACCTTCCGGGACGAGGATTGCATCCGGGTGCATCCCATCATCACCAGGGGAGGGGACCTTGTCAACGTGGTCCCCGCCGACGTCCGCATCGAAACCTTCATCCGGGGGAGAACCCTGGAGGCTATCGGGGACGCCAATCTCAAGGTCAACCGAGCCCTGCGGGCTGGCGCCATGGCCATCGGCGCCGGGATCGAGATCCAGGACCTGCCCGGATACCTGCCCAGCGTCGCCGATGGCCGCCTCGACGGGCTGTTTGCTGCAAATATGGCCGCGCTCTTGGGCGAGGGTTCCATCGCCCAGGCGGGGCATCTGACCGGTTCGACGGACATCGGAGACGTCTCGCACCTGATGCCCGCCCTGCACGCCTACATCCGGGCCGGCAAGGGCAATCTCCACACGGAGGCTTTTTCCATCGTCGAGAAACGCCTGGCCTATGTAGAAACGGCCAAGGGCCTTGCCATGACGGTCATAGATCTCCTCTGGGACGGTGCCCGAGAGGGCAGACGGCTCCGCAAGGCTTACAGGCCGAAATTCACGAAAAGGACCTACCTGAAGGCCATGACAAAAATGAGCCCCGAACCCAGAGCGTAACCGGCAGGCTCCGTCCGTTCCCTTTTGAAGGTGAACCTGCCGGTGTCTTTGCCTTGACTTGGGCGATGATACTTCCTATACTTTCGCCGCCGGGAGGGACAGACCGGCATAAGGATTCTATCCAACGGATCGAGAGAGGGAAGAAGGCATCTACAATGAGTGCAAAACTGAAAGCGCAGATCGTACGCTTCTGCAAAGAGCGTGGGGCAGATATGACCGGTTTCGCCCCCGTGGAAAGATGGGATGAATATGACGAAGTGCCGAGCGATTATCGTCCCCAAGCTCTGTGGGAGCCGACGCGCACCGTCATCGTGACGGGGTTCTCCCTGCCGCTGCCCATCGTGGAGACGACGCCTTCGGTTCCCCATATGGAACTCTACAGAACCGTCAACAGCGCCCTGGACCGCCTGGCCTATGATCTGACCCGGTACCTGAACAGCCTCGGCCACGCTTCCTTTTACTTCACCCACGATGGATTCAGCAGCCTGAAGGCTCTGCGCAGGGCGAACCTTGCCGCCTTCAGCCATGTCATGGCAGCGAAGTATGCGGGATTGGGGACGATCGGTCTCAGCCATTGCCTGCTTACCCCCCAATTCGGCCCCCGGGTGCGCTTCGTCTCCGTCTTCACGAAGGCTTTCATCCCGCCCGATCCGGTCATTGACCACGACCTTTGCATCCATTGCGAGCTTTGCGCCCGCTGTTGTCCCAAAGGGGCCTTGACCGCCAAAGGGAACAGCTCGCTCGCCGATTACGACAAATCGGCCTGTCTCGATATGGCCGAAACCCTGACGCGGCAAAGACTTTACCCCTGCGGGGTTTGCATAAAGGTCTGCCCCGTGGGCAAAGACCGTGATCTTTACGACCAGAAGGGGATCGGTCGAAAATATTTGCGGGAAAGGGAGATCCTCGAAGCCGATCCCGAAGCGACGGCATACCGATCCTGGACGCATATCCGTAAGTACGGGGCCTTGGACGAAGCGGAGGCGGCGGATAAAACAGGAACGATAGGGATTCGAATCCCGGAAAAGGATAAGGATAATCATGGACCGATTCAATGACTTTTGCAGCCGTTTTGAGGAACTTTTGGAACACCAGCCGTCCCTTTCAAATCGGATCGAGACGGGAAGGAAGCTTTTGTCGGAATTGACCGCCCAAATGGACTGGTACACCTCCTTTATGGAAAGAATGCTCCTGGACAGGCAATTCCGTGAAAGCCAGAGGCCCACGCTTTGGCCGAACGAGGTTACCCTCCATCGCAGCCCCTCCGGGTCCTTCGTGGTGCTATCCTACATCTGGGATGCCTATCTAACCGATACCATCCACGACCATGGATCCTGGGGCATTGTGGGAACGTTGTACGGGACGATTCTGGAGAGGAAATACAAACGCAAGGACGACGGTAAAACCGAGGGCTATGCCAATCTACAGGAAACCTCCTTCGTCTCCATGCGTCCGGGAGACACCATCTACGTACTCCCGCTGGACGAGGGAATCCACCGCATGGAAAATCCAGCAGCTTCTCCCAGCATATCCATCAATCTCTACGGAAAATCGATGCGCCGGGGGTACACGCAGTTCTTCTACCCGGACCAGAATGCCGTCGTCCGAGCCTATCCGCCGAAGGCGGTACGGGAGGTTCTTGCCGTCAAGGCGCTGGGAACTACGGGAAAACCCTGGGCCGGAGACATTCTGAAGCGATTTCTCAATCAGGGACCGCCCGATCCCGTCCGCAGGGAGTGCGAGTTGGCGCTCCGCAAACTCGAGGGCAAACCCACACCCTGACGCCGGACGAGCCTTCCTCAATCGAGGGTCTCGAAAAAAGCATCGCTGACGCCGTCCAGAAGCTGAACGGACTGTATCTTGACGGCAAAGACTTCGACATCGCCCGCCGCTTCCAGCTCTTGTAACTGCGGATGGTGCTCCAGAAGCCTTTCCCATACGTTCCTTCTTGCAGCCTCGTCCTCGATGCGGGCAAAGGCGCCCTTGACCGTCAGGGCCTTGATCCTGCCCCGAGATCCGGATTCTTCTTCTCTCGAATCGATCAGAAGGCTCACGGCATTGTTTTCCCGGAGGTTGCGGTATTTTTTCGAATCCTTCAACGTCATCATGTAGATCTCCCGACATTCCTTGTCGGCGATGTAGGACATGAGCGAACAGTGGGGTTCCTTTTCCGACACGGTCGCCATGACACAGACATCGTTACGTCCGATGAGCTCCTTGATCTTCTCTAGCATCTCCTTACCCCTTCTTTATCTCGACGCCCTTCACAACAGGAACACGTTACGGCCTGCATCATATCACGAAGCGCCCCGGTTTGTCTCTGTGCATCATGGCGCAACCCTGCCACTGCCGATGCTTCGGAAGCATATTCTCTTGACAGGGCATTCTTTTTCCTATACTTGCTTAACCCGAAGCCGGCGTCATCTTTCGAAGGAAACGCCATTCATCGACTGCCTACACCGGCTTGTCAGATCCGAGGATCATGCCGGCGCAGGCAGGGAATTTTTTCGGCGCTCCTGGGTGCGCCCACTGACCGGGGATGGTTGTTCTCATGCTGAACTTTCTTCCGAAAACACTGGTCGGCGTCATCGCCTCTGCCCTGCTTGGTTTGAACATTCTCTTCTGGTGCGTTTTCCTTTTTGCCTTCGCCTTGCTGAAGCTTTTGCTCCCCTTCAAGCCGGTACGCGTCCTGATCGACCCCGTCCTGAACGCCATCGCGACCAACTGGATCTCCTGCAACAGCGGCTGGATGCGCCTGACCCAGAAAACCCGCTGGGACGTGCAGGGCGTCCAGGATCTGAACGATAAAGGCTGGTACCTCGTGAACAGCAATCACCAGAGCTGGGTGGACATCTTCGTGCTCCAGCACCTGCTCAACCGCAAAATCCCTTTTCTGAAGTTCCTGATCAAACAGGAGCTGCTCTACGTCCCGATCATGGGTCTCGCCTGGTGGGCGCTGGATTACCCCTTCATGAAGCGTTACAGCAGGGACTACCTTGAGAAGCATCCGGAAATGCGGGGCAAGGACCTCGAGGCGACACGAAAGGCCTGCGAGAAATTCTCCCTGGTTCCCACCAGCGTCATGAATTTCGTCGAAGGAACGCGCTTCACGAAGGCAAAGCACGACCGGCAGCAATCGCCCTATACATACCTGCTCAAACCCAAGGCAGGCGGTCTGGCCCTGGCCTTGAACTCCATGGGGGACAAGTTCGAATCCCTGCTCGACGTCACCATCGTTTATCCCGACGGAATCCCAGGGTTCTGGGATTTCCTCTGCGGTCGGGTGAAACGCATCACCGTCCGGATGCAGTCCCTGCCGATCCCGAAGCGATTCATCGGCGCCGACTACGAGAACGACGAAGGCTTCCGAGAGGAATTCCAGCAGTGGGTTCACCAGATCTGGCTGGATAAGGACAGGCAGATCGCCCGGCTGCACGCAGAAGCATTCTCGCAATCCATGCCGTAAAAGGTTCAGTCGGCAACGGCGGCAGAGAAACCGCCTCGCGCGATGCAGTCCGGCTCAGGGATTCAGCTCGGCTTCATGACGCTTCAGGGTTTCGATGAGTTCGCGAAGCGTCTCGGATGGAATATGGACGCTCTGCGCCCCCCTGCGGATCTCCACACCGAATCCTCCCTTGGCCTTGCTCTTGCGAACCTCCAGGGTCTCCGCCGGCGAAGACACCTCGGTTGGGGAAGCAAATTCCCAATAGGAAGGGGGAACATATCCCGGCGAGATCCAGTCCAGAGGATGAAATTCGGCGAACTGAATCAAGGTTCCGAAGGCATGTTTGGGGTGGATGTAGAATTCCTTCCAACCCGGGAAGGTCTCGAAGAAACCGAAAGTCGGAACGCCCTTCTCTTCCACCTTCTTGTGGGCATCTGCGATGTCGTCCACCTGGACAGTGACATGGTGAGGCCCCTCGCCCCTGCCGTCCAAAAACTTCTGTACGAAACCTTCGTTATTGATCGGGTCGATCAGCTCGATGAAGCAGGATGTGCCCAGTTCGATGGTTGTCCAGCGGTATTTCTGGTCCGGTACGGGTCCGGAGAAGAGTTCGCGTCCCTCGAGAACATCGATGAAGAAGGCGCGGGCCTTATCCAGATCACGGACTGCGATGGAAACATGGTCGATTCTTCTGATCATATGACTTCCTCCTTCAGTATGGATCGCAATCTCAAAAAAAACGGGGCATGAACCGGCACCGCCTCTCAGGCCGGTGCGCTTTCTTCCGAGCCGGACAGATAACGCCGCTCTGCTGCTGAAGAAGGTCCGGATTCCCAACCCCAATTTCACGGCACCTGCTGGCCCTTGGCAAGAAGCTGGCGATCGATCGTAAAGATCTGCTTCCCCAGCAGATATTCGAATTCCTTGTAGCTGTTCAAAAATTTGGCCCTGACATGCTGGAGGCCCGACGCGGATCCGATTCCGGAAGGCAGCCAGGCTGTCAACACCCTGGCGTCGATTTCCAGAGGATTCCGGCCGACGACGAGGGTCAGGGAAAGAATCTCTCCCGCCTTGAAGGGCGGCTTCCTGATGTGGCTGAAGCGAACGCCGCTCAGGGAGATGTCTATCACGCTCATCTTCTCTTCCCCTAAGAGCAGCATCAGGCCGCTGTCGGCAGGCGGCTTGACCCGGTAGTGCCACCGGAGATTGGCAGCTTCGGGTTTCGAATGAATTTCAAAAACCAGGGCAATTACTTTCTCCGTCGAAACGAGACTGTACTCCAGCAGGATATCGACGAAGCGCGCCGAAAAACCATAGCGCTGGATATGACGCTCCTCTCTTTTCAGGTAAGTCAGCGCCAAAATCGTGCCGAGATGAGATCGGGTCAGCGGCGGCATGGTTTGGGACAGGATCATCCGGTTCCTGTCGATATCGTAGACCATGGACGGCAGCAATCTGCTCGGGGTCCGGCCGGAATCGTCTTCCCAGACGATATCGACACTCGATCCAGGCCTGATTATAGGCACATCTCGCGACTTTTCCATTCCTATCGTCCCGTAACGGCCTGCGGCGAAAGACCGCGGGGCCTTGCTATGGTCATGCCTCAATGTTCCTATCGGAAAACTGCGTTTTCGTCAAACCCAAATGATCTGAAACCGCACCCGTCACGATCCGACCCCATCCTTCCCATACCTTGCCCCTTTCTTGTTGACATAGAATGGCTTTCCCATATACTTCAGACGATCCTTCTGGCAGGAAGGGTTCACTCTAACGGGAGAATTGCAATGAGCGAAGAGAAGAAGCTGCGTCTGACCGAGACGGTAAGCGGCTCCGGTTGAGCCTGTAAAATCGGACCGGGGGACCTGGTCCAGGCTTTGGTTGGACTGCCGCTCATGACCGATCCCAACCTCATCATCGGAATGGACAGGTCGGAGGACGCCGGCGTCTATAAACTGAGTGACGAACTGGCCATCGTCCAGTCGATAGACTTTTTCACCCCTATCGTCGACGACCCCTACCAGTTCGGTCAGATTGCAGTGGCAAATTCACTCAGTGATGTCTACGCCAAAGGCGGCAGGCCGCTGACCGCCATGAACATCGTCTGTTTTCCCGTGAAAACGATGGATATATCCGTTCTGAGGGAGATCCTCGCCGGCGGCTTGAACAAAATGCGTGAAGCCGAAGTCCTGTTAATCGGCGGACACAGCGTGGAAGACAAGGAGCTTAAATATGGGCTTTCCGTAACCGGCACGATACACCCTTTAAGGGTTATTCGAAACACCGGATGCAATATCGGCGATAAGCTCATCCTGACCAAACCGCTCGGTGTGGGCATCATCAATACCGCCCTGAAAGGCGATATGGTCGACCAGGAGACCGTCGATAAGGCGACACGCTGCATGATGACATTGAACAGGAAGGCGTCCGAACTGATGCAGAAAACCGTCGTTCATGCCTGTACGGATGTAACCGGCTTTGGTCTTCTCGGTCATGCCTGCGAAATGATCGAAGACACCGAAGTGTGCATCGCCATAAATTCTGCAGCGGTTCCTTACTTCCCCGAAGCAAAGGAACTCGCCGAAATGGGTCTGGTTCCCGGGGGGCTTTACAGGAATCGTGATTTCCGGGCACAAATGGTTGAAATAGACGAAAAGGTCGACGCCTTCATGATCGACATTCTGTTCGACCCCCAGACGTCAGGCGGTCTTTTGATCTGCCTGCCGGAAGAGCATGCAAAGGGACTGCTCGCTGCAATGCATGAAGAGGGCATTGACGATGCAGCCGTTATCGGTGAAGTTTTGGACGGACCAAAGGGAAAAGTCGTTGTGAGGTAGGGGGCGGTTGACCCGGGGCGACAAACAGACTCGAAAGCGCAAGCCGATGCAATTAGGCACGAAGACCACGGTCACTGTCAGCAGATGACAAGGTGACAGAAGACGCAGGCCCCCCCGCCAATTAACATTTCTGAAACCGTTGCGGAAGATAGCGTTCGATGCCCGGTTCGGTCTTGATGTACGCCTCGCCCGGGAATGGTTCCACGCGCCGCTGAATGAGATTCACCCTGGTCAGGGCAACGAGGGTGATGGTACCCATGCTCATGAGTCCGATCAGGGCAATATCCAGCCTGCGAAGGATAATGACGGCCGAGCCCAGACCGCAAAGCAGCAGCAGGCAGTAACACATCAACGGCCCATATATGGAAAGGTAGAGGCCGTATTTCGGCTTGTTCGGACCGCTGTCCTTGATCAGAACGCAGACAAATTGACAGACGAGGGCGACGCCCATCCAGCCCATGAAGTTGCTGATGGGAACGCCGCCTCGGATGAACGTCGCATAAGGACCGCCGTCCACCCAGGTCCACCACCCCTGACTGACGGCTACGGGATCGATCATCAGGTCCCAGGCCGTCGTAGCCAGTGCACCCACGACGGACATGCCGAGGTAGGGCATCAGGCGTTTGGCTAGGGGCGCGTTCTTGTTCACTTCGGATGGCACCAAAATTTCCGTGACATAAAAAGAGGCATACAGGATGGGTTCCCAGGCCAGGGCCACCACGACGGGAACGCCGAAAATCTTGTAACCGAGGAGATCGGAATAATAGTAGTGGCCGAAGACCAGCCCGAAATTTACCCCCAGCGCCTCTGCGGTAAAAGCGATCAGGAAGGTAAGGATGAAGGCCCAGAAGCTCTTCCACCAGCCCACGGTCAGAACGCAGTTCCAGAGAACGAATACCAGAAGCTCCGCAATGAACAAGGCTCCGCCGATACCGAACAGCTTCAGCCACCAGGGCTGCTTCATCATTGCGGGCACGTCGGCAAAAACATAGAGGATGAACAGGATGACGGCGTTGAAAAAGGTCAATGCCGAGATATACCAGAAGGCCGCCCGCCCGAGATATCGATCGTTCATGATTGTCCCTCCGCCTGCTTTTTCAGTTTCTGCCGCCTCATCAAGGCAATTCCCGGTACGTCTTCACGGCGGCAACGGCAATCATGGCCAGCGAGGGAATGGTGACGACACCCAAAGCCACGATACCCGGCCGGTTCTGCACCCGGAGGGAACTCAGGAAACAGGCCAGAAACCAGAAGAGAAAAATGGACAGATACGGGTAGAACTCCAGGCGATTTTTCCAGATCTTGCGCCACATGTTTTTGCTCCTTTCTTCTCTTCGAGACGTGAGCCGGTCACCATCCCGGCGGAATCTCGATGCGTCTTGCCAGATGCCCGGCTTCGGTGCGGAAGCCTGAGACCCTCCACTTTTCTTTTCGAAGCGTGGCAGATATTTTTCCCAGAGAATGGCGGAGACGAAGATCAAAGAAAACCATTCATGGATCCAGGTGGAGACATCGGTATTGCTGGGAACCTTGAGTACGTCGGGACGGAAATGGTGAAGATAAGTGGAAAAGAGAATAATCACGAAAAAAATACTGAAGGAAATCAAAAAGAATTTTCTGTTGAAGGCCGGATCCGCAGTTTCAAAAATCGCCTTGTCCATGGGACGCCCTTTCGCTCCTTACTCGATGACTTACCGTAACGTTAGGGTAATTCCGATGGAGATGAAGGATCAATCGCCAAACGACATTGTCCTGACAACCGCTGCTTCCATAAATCTGGCTGTGCTATATTCGATTTTTCTCGCTGATTCGTCTGTGCAACAACTGTGCAGAAGGAACAGCCCCGCAATGCACGGGGTCAATAATACTCGATGCTTACAACGGCGCATCGGAAACCTGAGACGCTTTCAGGCGCCACGAAAGCATACGGATAAAAAATGAAAGAAGTCAAGGAAAAATCGTGGCACGGTGCCTTTTGGGGGGCGGCAGCCACCCCCATTAGGGTTTCAGCTTCTCGAGTGCCCGGATGAGATCCTCCAGAGAAGGGCGTTTGTTGATGTCTTGGACATCGATATAACGGATGATACCCTTTTTATCGATGATGAACAGGGCGCGTTCGGAAACACCGTCTGAACGCAGAACACCGAAGCTGTCCGCAACGGCGCCGTGGGGCCAAAAATCAGACAGGACGGGAAACCACAACTCCCCCATCTGGTTCGTCCAGGAAAACAGGGTGGGAAGGTTGTCTACGGTAATGCCGAGCATTACGGCATCGTGCTGATCGAAGAGATCCTTCAGGATATTGTACCCGGGCCATTGATCGGAACAGACCGGCGTCCAGGCCGCAGGAACGAAGGAAAGGACCACGTTCTTTTTACCCCGATAACTGCTCAGGGATACCGTCTCCCCCGAAACCGCCTTCAGTGTGAAATCGGGCGCCGCATCCCCGGCACGTACCTTCAGGACGCTGTCCGTTGGTTTGAGAGCGCCGGGATCGTAGATGTTGCCCTTGTAGGCATCGGAAAGGCCGCAGGCCGACCCGCTCAGGAAACAGACCAGGACAATCGAAAAGATCGATACCAAAATAGGCGTGCTTTTCCTTTTCATCGGCGCCTCCTTATTTAATACCAGCCATTTTGACGATCATGGCGAGAAACGAATCGATGCCTTCCATGCGTCCGAGCTTCGAGTAGATAACCCGATGGGACCGGTCCGGGTTGATCTTTACGGCGATGAAGTAGGGAGTCCTGACCTCGCCCAGCAATTTATGAATGGTGAAATCACCGTCGGGAAAAAGGGGGAAGGGCACGCTGTATTTTTTCTTAAAAATCTTCGTCTCGTAGTCGGAATTGCCCGTCGCGATGCCGAGGATCTTTATCTTGCCCTTCAGAGTCCGATTGCCTTCGATTTTAGCATATAGCTCGTTTAAGCTCGGTGCCTCGGCCTGGCAGTAGGGACAGTACATGCTGTAGATCAAGATGATGATGACCTGGGTGTCGATCTGGGGAATCCGGAAGGTCCCTCTTCCGGACAGATCAAGATAGGCCCTGTCGGCGTAGTCCCTGGGAACGGACAGTTCGAAATCGGGAAGCAGCCCGCCCACGGACGGCGGGGATGCCCCAGAAACCGAAAAGGGAGATAAAATGACAAACAACCCTGCCAAGATGATCCACATTGAATTCCTGCGTATCTTCATACCATCCTCCGTCAAAAGTATTTCTCATCAAGATGAAATTGGGGACCAAGGCCAGGGCCCGGTCGATCCCCCCTTCGCCCCCCCATAATCCTTACGGGCAGGAAACCGGCTGCGTAGGTGCAGAAATAGCCGATCGCCTTGCGGCCCCGGGCGGCCTGCTCCTGGAACTGCTCCGTGCTGTTCGCAATGGCTTCCCGGAAGGGTCGAACGAATTCGTCCGACCTGTCATGGCCCCTTTGTCTTGGGATCGGACAACCGATTTCCCTTGTTCCCTATTTTTACCGTTCTGTCAAGCACAGGGAACTATCCAAAGTAGCAGCGCCAGCCGGCGAGCAGGGAGCCCGGACGGCCAACGAGAGCCCGAGAGGCCTCGGCTACAGGGGTAAAGCCGCAGAGGCGGCAGTCGATCGCCCCCCGATTCTTCAGGTAGCACCCCTGGGTGACGGACCCGTCCGGATCCACATTGACGAGCAGGTCGTCGTGACAGCGCCAGCGGTTATCCAACATGGCCTTCAGGCAGCCGGTAGAATTGAGGATGGGATAACGGCGCTTCAGGTAAAGAAGCATCTCTACGGCCTGTTCCCGTTCCTCCGGTGAGAGAACAAGGGATGCCTCCCCCTGGCCATAGGGGTAAAAAAACTGGACCGTCACGCCCCCTATGGCAGGAACGCTGCGTAGCGCCAGCAGCATCGCCTCCGTCTCCCGCCAGTTTTCGCGATTCAGGGTCATATGGACCCGCAGCCGGGGATGACGGGCGGTCTGAAGGTTTGCCCATACCCGGTCAAAGGAATGGCTCCGGAGACGGTCCTGGGTGGCCTTGAGACCGTCCAGGCTCACCCACAAAACATCGCTCGGGCAATCCAGGGGAAAGGTCCCGTTGGTGGTAACGGCAACACAGGGAAAAAGCCTCTGCGCCCGGCGAACCAGATCCTTCAGATCACGCCGGCCGTCCCGCCAGAGAAAGGGCTCTCCCCCCTCGAAAACGACGATCTTCGTTCCGAGGCGTTTGAGGTGCCCCAGAGATGTCAGGGCCTGTTCCCAGCCCATAGGATCGCCTTCGCTGCCGGAACGGAGATGGAAGGGACAGGGAAGGCACTGCAGGTTGCACCGGTAGGTGAGCTTGACGCTGGCCAAAAGCGGCGGTTTCTGTCGCAGCAGGTGGCGGCGGGCGAAGAAGACCGGCAAATCTACAATCCAGTTAGGGCGTCTCATGACAGACCTATTCGTTTCCGCACTCACCGGTTTTTTTCCGGACACAAGCTGCCATGTCGATCCTCTCTTCGCGATATTTCACGGAGCCACCTTTTATCACAACGGGACGCCTCCTTCAAAATGCTTTTAATCGTTTCCTGTCTGTACAGATCTTTCCGGTCATGAGATAATCAACGCCAATGTCGAAAACAGGATCCCAAGGAGGGAAGAGATGAAAAGAAAGATGATCGCGGCTGCTGCCGTCCTTCTGCTGACCCTGCCGGCCATGGCAGCGCCGCCGGTCCTTTCCGGCGCCGATCGGCCGGTCTATACCTCCGGTGCAGCGGACCAGGTCGCCCTGGAAATCACGGCTTACAACGAAAACCTGGGATTGATCAAGGATCAGCGCAAGGCTTCCCTGGGCAAAGGGGTCGTTGAGCTGCGCTTTGCCGATGTGGCGGCGGGCATAGATCCCGCAACGGTCTTCATGCGCTCCCTGACAGACCCGAGCCGGCTGTCCGTCCTGGAACAGAACTATGAATACGACCTGCTGAATCCCCGACGGCTCTTGGACAAGTACGTGGGGAAAGAGGTGAAACTCTATTACAAGAATTATTATACGGAACGGGAGGAGTTCGTCACCGCCAAGGTGCTTTCCAACAACGACAACAATCCCGTCTATCAGATCGGCGATGAAATCACCTTCAACCATCCCGGCCGCATCATCTTTCCAAGCGTGCCTGAAAATCTCATCTCCAAACCCACTCTGGTCTGGCTTCTCGACAACGGCATGTCGAAGGTGCAGACCATCGAGACGACCTATCTTACCTCCGGCATCGGCTGGCGCGCCGACTATGTCTTCGTGCTGGACGAGAAAGACACCTCGGCCGGCGTTACGGGCTGGGTCACCCTGGACAACAAGAGCGGCGCAACCTACCGGGATGCCGCCCTCAAGCTCGTCGCCGGCGACGTCCACCGGGTCCGGGCGCGCGAAATACAGCGCGACATGATGTTCAAAGGACGGATGATGGAGGCGGCAGCCGCCCCTCAGTTCCGGGAGGAAGCCTTCTTCGAATATCACCTCTACACCCTGGAACGTCAGACGACCCTCAAGGACAATTCCACCAAGCAGATCACCCTGCTGACCGCCCAGCAGGTTCCCGCGCACAAGGAATTTCGCCTTTACGGTGCCGATCACTACTACCGGGGCCGCTACGGGGAGCCGCAGCAAAAGCAGAAGGTGGGTGTTTTCCTGGAGATCGTCAACAGCAAGGAAAGCGGCATGGGAATGCCGCTGCCCAAGGGCGTCGTCAGGGTCTATAAACACGACCGCGACGGAAGCCTGCAGTTCACCGGCGAGGACACGATCGACCATACGCCCCGGGACGAGAAGATCAAGCTGAAACTGGGTGAAGCCTTCGACGTGGTTGCAGAAAGAAAGCAGACGGACTGGCGGAAACTTGCCAGCGACACCTACGAGGCGGCCTTCGAAATCTCCGTCCGGAACCACAAGCGGGAGGATATCACGGTCCGGATCGTCGAACCCGTTCCCGGAGACTGGAAGGTCCCGGATGCATCCCATCGCTGGGTCAAGACCAGCGCCTCCCAGATGGAGTTCACCGTTCCCGTCGGCAAGGACGGTGAGACGACCGTCACCTACAGGGTCCGCATGCGTTTCTGAAAGATTTCGGCAGAAACGGTCAAAGGCCGGCCGGCACCATTCCGGCAGGTAGACCGGACCGATATGGCTCTTTTGCCTGTACTTTTCATTCGGACCTTGTAATAAGGCATAAACCTGTCACCCCCGCGAAAACGGGGGTCCATTCAGACACTGCCGGAACTAAAAAACTGGATTCCCGCTTTCGCGAGGAAAGACAATTCATGAAGAAATCCGATTTCTATGATTTCAAGAACAGGCATGGCAGGTATCCTTTCGAAAGGAGGGCTTCGCTCATGGTCGAAAAACCCAAGGACACCCCGGCGGAAAATCAATGGCCGTGCAGCAACTGCGGCTACATCCTGGAGGCCAAGGCGCCGCCGGAAGTTTGCCCCTCCTGCAGCCACCGCTGCGAATTCCTCAACGTCACCTGCTACACACCGGATTGCGACTTCACCGGCGTCGATCCCAGGGTGACGAAAAAATAGGTGCCGCCTTGGACGGCATCCCTTTGGAAAAAACTTGCGACGGCTCTTACAAGCCTTCAGGCACGTCAAGCATTAAACATAGAATATTTTGGGTATAAAGAGTTTCTCTTTTCATTTTGTCCATGACCTGTTAAGAAAAATAAGATGCCTGTATTCCAGTTTTCGCGGGGATGATATTGCTTATTTTCATGCTACTTGGCATTCTAAGAGGCATGAGGGTTTTCACGAACCTTCTGATCGGCAGGAATGATAAGCAAATAACGGACAGGTTTATTAAAGACAAAATGTCGGTGAGGCACCTTTTTCAAAACATTGAAAAAGAGCCAATCAATGAATTCCACACCCAGTTTCTGATGGATGGCGGGTCAGAAATGTCTTAGTTTGCAAGAGAAAGCCAACAGATATTCGTGGCTGCAGTCTTTGCATTTTACCCTGGCAAAGCCGTTGTGCAGATTGCCGCAGTCCAGATACCGGTAGATGCCTTTCTCCAGGTAGGGACGCCAGAAGCCATATCGTCTGGAAGAATGCTCATCGTTGATCTTGACAAAGATCTCGAAATAGTCCTCTACGCAATGGTAATAATCGGACGACCGCGGGTTTCTGGTGTGGTAAACCGCCGATGGAAGCACCACGATCTCTCTCCATCGAGAACATCTCGAAGCATAGATTAACTCCGATGGTGGTGCACATGGTATCTTGGACGGTTTTGTAGCCCGGTCTCCGGATGGTATCAACACCCGAAGCTCCATGATTGTAAACGTCGATTGATTATCTCTTTCGCATTGGCGTCTCTGCGGCGGGTCTGACGATCCGAACATTGGTGCTCTTGATCATCGCATAGACTGTGTCACCCGGCGTGAGGCGGAGCCGTTCGAGCGAATGATTGGTAACGAGCACGTCAAAGGATGTCTCGCCAGCACTGAGCGATAGGAGGGATGTCTTTCCTTCGTACGAGATCTTTGAGAGAGTGGCACGGATGTGGTTCTGGGCGGAGGTCTGCGGTGCTGGTTGAGTCCCGACGATGATGTCTTCCGGGCGGACGGCAAGCTTGACTGTCGCGCCTATCTCTGCCGGATCGATCGTCTTCATCGATAAGCCGTTGACTTTGACAATCGAGATGCCATTGTCACGGTCGATTACGATTCCTTCCATGAGGGTCGCCCCCACGAAGTCGGCTATGAAGGGTGTTCGGGGACGCGTAAAGACCTCTTCAAGGGGACCAAACTGGAGGAGGTGGCCGTCCCGGATGACGGCGACCTTGTTGGCGAGAGTCCACGCGTCATTCAGGTCGTGAGTGACGTGCATGACCGTTGTGTTCCGCTCGGTTATCACCTTTTTGAGGAGGGATCTCGTATCGCGCCGCGTCTGCGGATCGAGAGCCGAGAAAGGTTCGTCCATCAAGAGCATCTTAGGCTCGACGATGAGGGCACGAGCCAGGGCCACCCGCTGTTGCTCTCCCCCTGAGAGGGTTGCCGGCTTCCTGTGGAGCAGGTGGTCGATATAGAGGGCAGTCGCGATTTCGTGGATCCTTTCCTTCATCCCACGAGGGTTCTTTTTTTTCAGCCCATATTCGATATTTTTGTAGACGGTGAAATGGGGGAGGAGAGCATAATCCTGGTAGACGATACCGATACGCCGTCTCTCCGGAAGTTCTCTCGTGATATCGCTTTCTTCAAGACAGATGGTTCCCCGGTCGGGTGTCCAGAAGCCGATGAGACTCTCCAGGAGGATCGTTTTCCCCGCCCCTGTGGGACCAATGATGGTGAGATAGTCTCCCCGGTCGAGGTCGAATGAGACACCGTTCAGGTAAAACTCACCCAGATTGATGTGAAGATCTTTTACAGCTAGGAAACTCACAGGCTCGCCTCAGTGCGTTCGAAGATATAGATCGCCGCGAATGAGACGACCATGAGGACAATGCCGCTGGTAAGTGCCATTCCCATGTTTCCGTAGGAGATGTTGAGATACAGGGTAATCGGAAGCACTTCCGTTTTCATGTAAGTCCCGCCGGCGAGGATGAGAACGGTCCCGAATGTTCCGATACAGCGTGCGAAGGCGATGACCGTCGATGCGAGGATGCCGTTTCTTGCGAGAGGGAGAGAGACATTCTGAAAGGTCTCAAACATGGAATACCCCAGCGACCGGGAGATGAATTCCATCCTCGGGTCAATATAGTCGAAGGTAGACTTCATTATGCGGCAGGCGTAAGGGAGGGCCGTGAAAAACTGGGCGGCGATGA
>JAFGIO010000024.1 GCA_016929555.1 Deltaproteobacteria bacterium
CGAGGAAAGGATCCTGGACGAGATGCGGGAAAAGAGCCGCCGCCTCATCTGGCTGAATCCGGAACCGGAATCGGTCTGGAATTCCGGGGACAGCGAGATGTACACCTACCGGCCCTACTGTCACGAACTGCGTCCCTGCCGGAACCTAAACCAACTGGTCGATTTCATCGAGGACCTCGTCCTCTGAAGGAGGAAAGGAACCATGGCCACAGCCCTGAACAAGCGGCTGCTTTCGATACAACGTCGCTGCGTCCGTTTCGCCGGCAAATACATCGCTCCCCGGGCGGACCTGCACACCCGGGAGGCATTTCCCTTCGACATCTGGAAGGCCATGGGCCGGGAGGGGCTCCTGGGCCTAGGCATCGCCGAGGAATACGGCGGCGGCGGCGGAAACTTCCTGTCCCTGGCCGTGGCCGGGGAAACCCTCGTCCGGGAGGGCCACAACCTGGGGCTGGTCCTGTCCTGGCTCATCCACCAGCTCGTGGCCCGCTCCTTCATCACGCGCTTCGGAACGCCCGAACAGCGGGAGCGCTTCCTGCCGGGCCTCGCCCGGGGCGAAAAGACGGCCTGTTTGGCCGTCTCCGAACCGGGCCGGGGCGCCCACCCGAAACATCTGACCACGGCGGCCCGCCGGGAAGGCGATGTTCTCGTTCTCGAGGGCGATAAATCCTACCTGACGAACGGTCCCATCGCGGATCTGTACGTCGTCGTCGCGGTCACGAATTCTCAGGACGACCGCAAGGCCTTCACGGCCTTCCTCGTTCCGGAGGAAACGCCGGGACTCGCCCGGACCGCGCCGCTGAACTTCCCCTTTCTCAGGCCTTCGCCCCACGGTGGGATCGCCCTGAAGGGCTGCCGCCTGCCGGCGTCGAGCATCCTCGGGGCGCCGGGACGGGCCTACACGGACATGGTCATCCCCTTCCGGGAGCTGGAGGATGCGGCCATGATGGGACCGCTCGCCGGCGGTCTGGCGGACCAGATCCATGGTTTCGCAGGACTGCTGAAATCGCAGGGCATCGCCCTGGACGACGACGCCCGCGCAGAACTGGGCGATCTGCGGGCGCAGGTCGATCTTCTCCGGATCCTGGCCTACGAGACGGCCCGGATGATGGACAGCGGCCGCGAACACCGCGAATTCACCCCCCTGCTGCTGGCCGCCCGCACCTTCGGCGCCTCCTTTCAGGAACGGCTCGCGAAGCTCGCAGCCCGGACCGCCGTCGTTCAGGATGAAAGGCTCCGGCAGATGACCAACGACCTCGCCGGCGCGGGAAGCGTGGCGAGAAACGTCTGCCGCCTGAAACTCATGAAGCTGGGCGATGAGCTGCTGGCGCCATGATCGGCGGCAGCCGCAGCGAACCATGCATCCCTTCACAACCCTGCGGCAGAGGAGAACAAGGGAATGATGATTCACCAAGTCCTTGGAATAGCTGAGAGATATGTGTTCTTATATTTCTACGGGGGTGAACAGATGGTCGGGAATTATGGATACTGCAGCCATGTATCCCAGGGGAGAAGGCACAGGGCTAAAAAAGATGACGCGATTCCCTGCACACTCAAAGCAACGGCTGCTTTACAGGACTTCCGGACATATTGTGCGGCATTTTTATCTTGTCGCACAAGACAAATTTCTTTAGTGACCCTTCACGAAACAGGAAATTCTTATCAATTCTCTAAAGTCCCGGCGCGGGAAAGGACGTTCTCATCAATCAATTTCAATATCAATTTCAGATTCTCCATGTTTTTATGTTATGAGAAATCAAGACGCGAATAATCCTATAGAGATGTTTCAAAATATGCGCATTCAGGGCCATAAACGGCAGGAGCCGCGAACATATCCGGAAACTTCTGGAAGGTGAAAAACAACTGCAGCATCCGGCCTGGACGTGCGAGTACGAAGGGCATTTCTAATGGAAGATCCGGACTCCAGCCAATCACTATGAACAGATTCGGAACTGCTGTATCAAAGCAAACCGCCGAGAGATGTTTGAATGATGAACACAGACCTTCCGAATCGTCGGATACAACAGGAGGATGCCGATGAAAACCCATACGATCTGCCGCCTGTGTTCGGCCTGCTGTCCCGTCGAAGTGGAAACTGAAAAGGGGAAATGGATCAAAGCGACCCGGAAATACCGCTTCCCCGATGAACCGCACCTGGGCTGCCCCAAACTCGACGCGGCAGCCGACATTATCTTTTCACCCGACCGGCTCTCCCGGCCGCTTATCAAAAAACCGGACGGCTCATTCCGGGAGGCGTCCTGGGACGAGGCGCTGAGTGCGGTTGCGGAGCGCATTCTTTCGAGCAAAAGACAATACGGCGCATCGTCGGTCTGCTGGCTGCGCGGCATGGCGGCTGACTGGGGCGCTCCGTGGGATTACGCCAACCGGCTAATGAATGCGTTTGGTTCGCCCAACTGCATCGGCAACGGGTCGGTATGTTTCGTCGGGCGCGATCTTGCGCATACCACTGTGTACGGCACCATGACGCTTCCCGATACGGCCAATTCGAGCTGCATCTTTATCTGGGGGAAAAACGATCTCGACAGCGCGCCCGGCGCGGCAGAAAATATCCTGCACGCCAGACGCAAAGGTGCAAAACTGATCGTCGTCGATCCGGTCAAAACGCCTTTCGCCGAAATGGCCGATATCTGGTTGCGGATCAAACCGGCGCACGACGGCCTTTTGGCGATGGCCATGATCTCCGAAATCATCGCGCAGGGCTGGTACGACGCGGCGTTCGTCGATCGATGGACCGCAGGATTTGAAGCGCTCGGAAAAACCGCCGAACGTTATTCGATTGCCCGAGTCGCGCCCGATCTGGGACTTGCCCCCGAACAGGTGAGCGAGGCGGCCAGGCTTTATGCGACAATTCGGCCCGCCTGCATCGTCGACGGCAACGGCCTGGACATGCAGTTGCAGTCATTTGAGGCCACCCGGGCCGTGGCCATGCTGCGCGCGCTGACCGGCAATCTGGACGCTCGGGGCGGCGACATCCTTCCCCAGAAGGTTCCCTGTCGCAATATCCAGCTTCAGGACCGGCTTCCCGCCGACGCGGTACCCATCACCGCCGATTATCCGCTTTTTAATCGCTTCCACGCCACCTGGGGACGACAGGTGCAGTCCTGCGTGATCGATGCCATTTTGGATGAAAAACCTTATCCCATAAAAACCCTGATGATCCAGTCCGGCAATCCGCTGGTGACGTTCATGGACGCCGGCCGCGTGCAAAAAGCCTTCGAGAAACTCGAGTATCTCGTGGTGATCGACATGTTCATGACGCAAACGGCGAAGATGGCGGACGTCATTCTTCCTGCCGGAAGCTGTTTCGAGCACACGCAGCTCAACCGCGCTTTCATCCGGTCGAGCCCCGTGCGCATTCAGCAGCAGGTCATTCCCGCCGTGGGCGAGAGCCGGTCCAACTGGCAAATTGTTTTCGACCTGGCGCGTCGCATCGGACTCGGGCAGGAGTTTCCATGGCAAACAGCGGAAGAAGCCATCGACTATCAGTTGGAGCCGTCCGGCATCACTTGTGCCATGCTGCGTGACGAGCCTGACGGGATCATGGCCGAGCCGGTCCGATACCGCAAATTCGAAGAAAGCGGATTTGCCACACCTACCGGAAAAATCGAATTTTTCTCCGAGTCGCTGAAAGCCTACGGCTATGATCCCGTACCTTACATCAACGGGCCGCCGGCCTGCCCGATCAGTTTCCTGGATCGGAAGGACCACTACCCGCTTGTCGGCATCAGCGGCGCCCGCAATAACCGGCTGGTCAACTCGCAGTTCACGGGCATTGCGGCTCTCGGGCAAAATGAAAGCGGCTGCGCGATCGATATCCACCCAAAGGATGCCGAAAAGTACGGCATCGCCGCAGGCGATCGGGTCAGGGTAGAGACGCCGCGCGGCGCCGTCCAAATGAAAGCGAAAATTTCGGATGTCGTCGGCCCGGGCATAATCAGGATTGCCTGGGGCTGGGGCGAGAGATCCGCCGATTACAATTTCAACCGTCTCACGGACGACGAGAGGCGCAACCCGGTGACAGGAGCGCCGTCAGGGCGCAGCTTCATGTGTCGGATCGAAAAAATCGAAGCCGGCTGACCAGGGGAAACGGCCTAAAAACAACGATTCAGGCTCTACACGTTTGAGACAAACAAGCTTCCCTGATGAAGTCCTTTACCGATTGCGATCCGCATCAACATTGACGATTTGCGACAACAGTATCGTCTATATGTCGTCAGGTTACGAACTATCGAAGGAGGGACAGGTTATGTCGGAAGGAACGGATAGGAAGCCAGTAGCGGATAGGAAGAAAAACAAGATTGCCCAGATCGGCATCGTCGTTGCGGACGCCGCGAAGACCGCGCGGCGGTACTCCGAAATCTTCGGCATCGGGCCTTGGATGTTTCTCGACCTCACGGCGACCGATGCGATTCTGCACGGCAAACCCCTCGGGGATGCCGAGGGTTGCGTCAGGACGGCGCTGGCTTCCTTCAAGGGCATCGAGATCGAGCTGCTCCAGCCGCTTTACGGTCCGGGCACCCACATGGAATTCTTCCGGAAACACGGCGAGGGAATCCACCACGTCAGCTTCGGCATGATCGACAACCACGACGAGGTGGTTGCCGCCTTGCGGAACAGCGGCATCGGGATCGAGATGCAGGGGACCCTCGGAGGCGCCATCGTCTTCAGTTACATGGACACGGTAGAGGAACTGGGCACCATTTTCGAGGTCGTGAAGCCGCCGGCTTCCGGCGTTGTGCCCGCAATCGAGCCATGGGGCCTTTATACGCCGCCAGCTCCGCCGCTTCTCAACATGGAAACGAAACGCATCGTCCAGATCGGCCTCGTGGTCGGCGATGCCGAGGGAATGGCCAAACGTTACGAGGAGCTCTTCGGCATCGGTCCCTGGACGATCGTGGCAACCAGACCGCCGCGCGTGCCTCCGGCAGGCGAGGCCAAGCCTTCCGCCGCCTCCAAACCGAAAGGCATCCTGCACGATATACCGATGATCACGATGGATATCCGTCTCAAGATCGCCCTTGCGGACTGCGGAGACATGCAGATCGAATTGATCGAGCCACTGGCCGGGCCGGGCACCCATTGGGAGTTCCTGAAGCGGCAGGGCCAGGGGGTCCATCACCTGAGTTTCGGCGCCGTTGACGACCACGACCGCTCCGTCGCCCTTTTGAAAGAGCAGGGAATCGGCATCGAGATGTCGGGAGGGCTCGGCCGCGGGGCCGTCTTTTCCTATATGGCCACCCAGAAGGAGCTGGCAACGGTCTTCGAGTTCGTCCATGTCCCGCCGGGGGTGGAGATCAAGCTGTAGTCTCCCGATGCGAATGCGCCTCGGTACAGCGCAAAAACGACTTGTCTGTTTGATTGACAGGCGGGAGCGCTTGCTTTATATTTTCCCCCTGTAGAAAGCACCGCCCACCGTGGCCTATATCGACGCTGAAGGGAGAAAACCATGAGTGACGATGTTTACATGAAGTTGTTGGGAAGGCTGAACCAGAATCCCGCCAGGCTGCCGGCGCTCGGTTCGGTTCTCGATCTGCTGCGGGATCTTTGCAATGAGGAGCAGGCGGCGCTGGCTGCCGAAATGCCCCTGGGAGCGCACACGCTCAAAAGCCTGGCCGGCCTGCTGGACCGGGATGAGGCCCGGATGGAACAGCTTCTGGAAGAGATGGCCGATGAGGGGGTCATCTTCATTGGAAAGACACCAGACAATCAAAAAGAGTACGCGGTGATGCCCTTCGCCCCCGGAATTCTCGAACTTCAGTTCTTCAAGGGAGAGGAAACCGAAAAGGCCCGAAGACGGGCGAAACTGATTGCGAAAATGCACGAGGAACTGGACGTTCTGCTGAACGAGCTCTACAAGGACGTCGAGACAGCCAACAAGAAAATGGGCACACCGGGATTGAGAACGCTCGCCGTAGAGGAAGAACTGCCGAGCAACGCCGAAATCGCTTCCTGGGAGCGGATCACGGAAATCATAGAAAGGGAGGATTCCTTTGCCGTGGGGACCTGCACCTGCCGGCAGCAGACCAAGTTCGAAGGCCACCCCTGCAAGATAAAGGACGTTCCCATGGAGACCTGCGTTTTTTTCGGAAAATCCGCGGATTTCATCGTGGATCGCGGCTTCGGAAGGCGCCTGTCCAGGGAAGATCTGATCGCGTTGCTGAAGGAATGCGAGAAATACGGGCTCATACACAACATCAACAACTTCCTGGGCAACAACATCGTCCTGTGCAACTGCTGCGGCTGCTGCTGCGAGATCCTGGTTCCGATGATCAAGCATCGCGGTCTGAAACGCATCATGGGATCGAACTTCGTTTCGGTCGTAGAACCGGAAAGCTGTATCGGCTGCGGAGAGTGCGTCGACATCTGCCAGGTGGGGGCCATAGAGCTGAAAGAGGACATCGCCGTCACCAACAGCGACTATTGTATGGGATGCGGCAACTGCGTTTCCCTATGCCCCACGGGAAGTCTGTCCCTGGTTCGATGTTCCGATTACAAGCCACGGGAGCAAAGAGAGGACATCGTAGCGTTCGGTCGGTAAAGCTTCATTCGTAATTCCCCAAAAGGTCTGGGATCGATACTAGAAAGGAGAAGCAGCTATGCCGTTGATCAACATCAAAGTCATGAAAGGAAGTCTTTCGGAAGAAAAAAAGCAGGAAATGATCTGGAAGGTGACGGAAATCGTGGCGGAAATCGAAGCGCGTCCCCAGCCCAAGGAGAAACTGCAACCGCACACCTGGTGCGTCATCGAAGAGGTCGATTTCGGAAATTGGGGCATAGGAGGTATGGCGATCACGGAAGCGATGTTCAAGGCGGCCCTGCAGGGATGAGCCCTGTTATCCACCCGATTATCCCTTGACAGCGGGGTCTCCTTGAGCTAATATCGGCGCTCGTGTTAAGTGCTTTTTTAACCGGCTGATATCCCAACCTGTTCGCCGTAAGCGAACGTTCCTTTCACCCTTCCAAACCGGGTGAACACAGTCGGGTATGGCAACCCGGAGCGGTGATCATTCATGAGCAGAAAGATCGTCCTTTTCGAGAGGCAAGATTCAGTAGCCGTCATCACTCTCAACAATCCCTCTTCAGGAAATGCCATCACAAGCCGCCTCGTCAGTACCCTGGAAGATATTCGGACCGCCCTATCCGATGATTCCGATATCCGTGTCGTCGTCCTCACGGGAAGGGATACCTTCTGTCGAGGAACGGACGTGAAAACCCTTCGTACCTTCAACGACAAGGAAGCTCTCATCGGGGGTCTGTCCGCCTCCACCCTGATCGCGGGTATCGACAGACCGACCATTGCCGCCATCGACGGCGATGCCCTCGGCCAGGGATTGGAGCTGGCGCTTTGCTGCGATCTTCGCATCTGTTCCGACCGTGCCCGTTTTGCCATGGATCAAATCTGCAGGGGAGACATCCCCTGGGATGGAGGCACTCAAAGGCTGGCGAGGACTCTGGGACGGGGAAAGGCCCTGGAAATGATCTTTACCGGGGCGGTTCTCGATGCCGGGGAAGCCCTTCAAACGGGCCTCGTAAGCCGTGTCGTCCCGCCGGAGGAACTGATGCCCCAGGCATTGGCCATGGCGCGCGATCTGGCCGGGAAGAGCCCCCTGGCCATGAGATACGCGAGGGAGGCCATATACAAAGGGGTCGAGCTAACCCTGGAGCAGGGACTGCGGCTGGAGGCTGATCTGTATTTTCTCCTGCATACGACGGAGGATCGCACCGAAGGAGTGACGGCCTTTCGGGAAAAAAGATCCCCCCGCTTCACGGGTCGATAGAAAGGGAAAGGACCGCCGCAGGAAGCATGTCAGCCTTCGAAACTTTGATATACGAAAAACAAGAGGGAATCGCCTGGGTAACCCTCAATCGACCGAAGGTCTTGAATATCTACAACGTTCGGATGCGAGACGATCTCTTCGAGGTTCTCTGTTCCATCAAGGACGATCCGGATGTGCGCGTGGCCGTCCTGAAAGGGGCGGGCGAAAAGGCCTTCTGTGCGGGGGCCGACCTGAGCGAGTTCCTTACGGCACCCCCTCCTGTGGAGGCACGCAGGATCCGTTTCGAGCGCGATGTCTGGGGGCTTTTTCTGGGCATACCCAAACCCTTCATTGCGGCGCTGCACGGTTTCGTTCTGGGATCGGGCATTGAAATGGCGCTGTGCTGCGACATCAGGATCGCTTCGGAGGATGCTCGATTCGGCCTGCCGGAAGCGGCCCTGGGCATCATACCGGCGGCAGGCGGAACCCAGACGCTCCCGAGGGCCGTGGGAACGGCCAAGGCACTAGACATGCTGCTACTGAACCGCTGGATCGACGCCCGGGAGGCAGTAAAAATCGGTCTGGCCAATCGCGTCGTCCCTCGCGGGGAGCTCCTAGCCAGGGCCGATGAAATGGCAAGGCGTATCGCCTCCCACCATCCGGAAACCCTGTCTGCAGCCAAACAATCCGTTGTCCTGGGGCTGGACATGGTCCTCGGGGAGGGACTGGCGCTTGAAAAAAGAATGGCCTTGAAACTCGGATTTCCCCGGTGCGGAGAGGCCTCGTGACATGATTGGATGGTATCGTTCCACCATAGATCAAGAATCAAACGCAAGAAGGAGGTGAAGAAATGGCGAATCAGGTTGGAAAAAGGTATATCTGCAAGAAATGCAATGCCGAATACATCATAACCCGCGGCGGAAACGGCACGCTCAACTGCTGCGGCCAGCCGACGGAAATCAAGAAATAACACGTTTCATAACGTAAAGAATGGAGGTAAATCTTTATGAGTCAACTGGGAAAACGTTATCGCTGCGAGGCTTGCGGCACGGAAATCCTGTGTACCAAGGCCGGTGAGGGCAATCCATCCTGCTGTGACAAGGAAATGGAATTGCAGACTCCGAAACCCTTGCCCTCTTCTGACTGATACCGTCCCGCAGGGGGAGGCGGCACCTTGGGATCGCCGCCCTGCCGGGGCTCGATACATGTGGGAAAAACGGTTCTTTCGAAACGGCATCGATTTGTGACGGCAGGGGTTGTCAAGCGCTTGCATGTCGTTCCAAGCGAGGCTATTGAGGAGGGTTGGATTCTTTCAACGTCAACCGTGACGACCTCGTAAGTCGTAAATCACCCTCCCCCTTGAGGGGGGAGGGGTAGGGTGGGGGTGAATCCTTTTAAATTTGTTAATCTTTTATTCACCCTCCCCTTAATCCCCTCCCCTCAAGGGAAGGGAAACGCACTTTTTACGATTTTGTCAAACGTCGGCCTTTAAGGACATTTTCATGCACCCCATGGACAGAGGGCGACTTCGTCCACGGGGCTGGCACTTCTCTCTGAAACGGCTGGACCTTTTGATGGCCGCCTTTGCGTCGGGATGTTTCGACACGGTCGTTTCACCGCTTTTGATAGGGACCTGAAGAAAACCTTTTCGGCGGTCATTGCATAACGGTCCGAAGAGGGAATTTCAGCGATCAGTGTCCGCTGTTGGTGTGTATTCTCTGCCTTTTCATTTCGAAGTATCTTCAAATATCGGCAACTTGTTCTCTTGATAGGAAATCATCCGAACGTCGACTGCGCGTCCTGCCATCGGGCGCTCAGAGACTATAAGAGGAAGCGGATAGACCAGGGGGAAGCCTTTTGCAAATCAAAAGGACCGATGACCTCAACGTCCCCTTTGCCGCATGAAGGGAAACGATCCGTATAATTGCCACATACCCAAAATAAGGAGGAAGACGATGCAGAGAGAGGTGTTGCGTTACAGCAAGAACTGGCAGGAAGAGTACAAGCGTAAACTGGTCTCGGCCGAGGAGGCGGTGAAGGTGGTAAAATCAGGGGATTTCGTCGTCACGCCCCTGCCCGATCAACCCTCCTATCTGCAGGAGGCGCTCGCCGCCCGGGCCAATGAACTGCGGAACGTGACGGTTTCGATTTCGGCTACGGCCCTCGATCCGGGCTGGCTGGCGCCCGGTATGGAGGAATCCTTCAAAATCATCGTGGAGCTCTTTATCGGCTCCCGGGTCCGGCCCGCCGTCGACGACAGGCGAGTGACCTACCTGCCCGATCTCTTCTCGCAGAGGTTCAAGGGGCTCAACGAGGGTCGTCCGGAGTCCATGAGCAAGAATCCGGATGTCTTTCTGGTCCCCATTTCTCCTCCCGATGAAAACGGCTTCTGCAGTTTCGGCCACACAATGTGGCACAAGCGGAGTTACGCGAAGCGGGCGAAATGTGTCATAGGCGAGGTCTATGATAATATGGTCAGGACCTACGGCAACAACTTCGTCCACGTATCGGAGATCGACTATTTCGTCATTCCGCCGTCCCAACCCGAACTGACAGAGGATGAATGGAAGGAACTCTACAAGATGTTCTGGAAGAAAAC
>JAFGIO010000152.1 GCA_016929555.1 Deltaproteobacteria bacterium
ATGATCATGAAGAAATGCGACAAGCCCCTGGAGGTTTGCCTGCAGCTCAATAGAGGCGCCGATTATACGATCAAGAGGGGAACCGGAAGAAAGGTCAGCGTCCAGGAAGCGAAGGAGATCCTCAAAAAGGCCGAGGCGGCCGGTCTCGTCCACACAACGGAAAATCGCGCCGGGATCGGGAACGTTCTGTGCAGTTGTTGCGAATGCTGCTGCATCGGCATCCCCTTCGTCCGGAATCCCGCCACGAGAGGCGCCCTCGCACCGAGCCGCTACCGCGCCGTTGTGGACGACACTGCCTGCACCGGCTGCGGGCTTTGCGTCGATATCTGCCCCGTCGATGCCCTGAGCATGAGCGACGAGGACGTCTCCGTAGTCGATGCCGATATCTGCATCGGCTGCGGGCTCTGTGCAGGCGAATGCCCGTCGGAGGCGATCCTTCTGAAACAGGTCAGACCGCAGGACTTCATTCCCTCCTGATCGCTGCCGCCTGACGGAGACAATCGAAGAGGAGCAGAATCATGAAATTCTCAACGGCCCAAAGACATCCGATGGGCAACCCCCGGGGAGTGATCCTTTTCTTCGGCCTTTTCGTTCTTTTGATCCTTTCCTGGAAAATCATCTACCTGGTGACCGACTGGTTCTGGTTTTTAGAAACAGGTTACGAAAGCCTGTTCGTCAAGACGCTCGCTACCCAGATCATCATGGCCCTGATTTTCGGCATCGGTTTTTTCTTCTTTTTCTGGGGGAACCTTTACCTTGCCCTGCGCCTTTCATCACTGCCGGTAAACACGGGCATCCAGGGAGGATTTCCTCTCCCCTTCGGCATCGCCCCCGACCGGCCGCTGAAGGAACCGATCCTGGCGGCATCGTTGATCTTCAGTTTTTTTGCCGCCCTCCAAGGGGCAACGCATTGGGAGGCTTACCTGCGGTTCGTTCATGCCAGTCCCTTCGGCACGACAGATCCGCTGTTCGGGAAGGACATCGGTTTCTATGTCTTTCAATTCCCCTTTCTGAAGGCACTCTACGGCTGGCTCCTCTCGAGTTCTATCGTCGTTACGGCCGGAACGGGGATGATTTACCTGCTTCGGCGATCCTTTCTGTTCATTCCTCCAAGGCGGCTCTTCGTTTCTCCCTCGGCCAAAACCCATCTACTGGTCCTCGTTACGGCGCTCTTCTTCCTTGGGGCCTTCGGATTCTGGCTGGAACTCAACGAGGTCCTCTTTGCGAAACGGGGGGTCGTCTTCGGTCCCGGCTACACGGAGGTGACGACGCAGATTTGGGTGCTCAAGACGCTCGTGGGCCTTGCCGCTGTCTGCGGTGCGGCCCTCGCGGCCTTCATCTTCGGCCTCAACTGGCGTTTCCCCGCCGTTGCCGTCCTGCTGCTCCTGACCGTCATGATTGTCGGAAGGGGAATCTACCCGAACTTCGTCCAGAAATTCAAGGTTGTGCCCAATGAAATCGTCCTGGAGAAGCCCTACCTGGAACGAAACATCAAATACACACGGCTGGCCTACAAACTCAACGATATCGACGACCGTGAATTCCCGGCGGAAGCGACCCTGACCCGGAGGGATCTCGAACGCAACCAACTTACGGTAAAGAACATCCGACTCTGGGACCATGTCCCGCTCCTTTCGACATACAGCCAGCTCCAGGAGATCCGGACGTATTACCGCTTCATGGACGTCGACAACGATCGTTACCTCGTCAACGGCGAGTACCGGCAGGTCATGCTCTCGCCCCGGGAGTTGTCCTATCCGTCATTGCCCTCCCGGACCTGGGTGAACGAGCACCTGATTTACACCCACGGCTACGGAATCGTCATGGGACCGGTCAACCGTATTTCCCCCGAAGGGCTTCCAGAATTTTTCATCAAGGACATTCCGCCGGCATCGACGGCAGATATCGGGGTCAGCCGTCCGGAAATCTACTTCGGCGAGGCCTCCAACGAGTATGTTTTCGTGCGAACGAAGCGACCCGAATTCGACTATCCCGTGGGCGAAAAGAACGTCTATACCCGCTATGAAGGAAAAGGGGGCGTCCCTTTGTCCTTCCTCCGGAAATTGCTCTTCGCAGCCCGTTTCGGTGCCCTGACGATCATGCTTTCCGATGACATCGTCGCAGAAAGCAGGGTCATGTATTATCGGGACATCAGGGACAGGGTTGGACGGATCGCACCCTTCATGCGTCTTGACGGCGACCCTTACCTGGTGCTTTCTCCCGAAGGGCGGCTGTTGTGGTTCCTCGACGGATACACGACGACGGCGCGATTCCCCTATTCCGAACCCACGGCAGGTATCGGGAATTACATACGGAACTCCATGAAGGCCGTCGTCGATGCCTACGACGGATCGGTCGATCTCTATATCAGCGATCCCGATGATCCCATCCTGCGCACCTATGCCCGTATCTTCCCCGGCATCTTCAAGCCGCTTGCCGAGATGCCGGAGGACATCAGGGGCCACATCCGCTATCCGCCGGGAATGCTCGCCATCCAGGCGCGGATGTACCGGGCCTACCACATGCAGGACCCCCAGGTGTTCTACAACAAGGAGGATCTCTGGTCGATACCCGGCAAGGCGACGGGACACGGCAGCGAACAGGAGATGGAACCCTACTACACCGTCATGAAGATCCCCGGCGAGGCGAAAGAGGAATTTATCCTGCTGCTCCCCTTCACGCCCAGAAACAAGGACAACATGTCGGCCTGGATGGCGGCCCGTTGCGACATGCCCCATTACGGGAAGGTGATCGTCTACAACTTCCCAAAGCAGAAGCTGATCTACGGCCCCCGGCAGATAGAGGCACGGATTGACCAGGACACGGAAATCTCCAAGCAGCTCTCCCTCTGGAACCAGGGCGGCTCCCAGGTGATCCGGGGGAGTCTGCTGGCCATTCCCATCGAGAGTTCGATCCTCTATGTGGAATCCCTCTATCTCGCCGCCGAAAAGGGACGGCTGCCCGAGCTGAAGCGGGTCATCGTGGCCTTCGGAAACGCCATTGCCATGGAGGACAACCTGGACCTGTCCCTGCAGAGAATCTTCGGGGGCAGGACGGCAAGAGACTCGGCGATACCACTTGCCGGCGCGGGCACTGATTACCGCGGGGAAGGGCAAAAAACCGACCGGGAACTGGCCCTGGAAGCCCTGTCGCAGTACAGGAAGGCCCAGGAGTATCTGAAACAGGGAAACTGGGAGGGCTACGGCGAGGCCCTGAGGAGGATGGACGAGATCCTGCAATCCGTGGAAAAGAGGAGATGATCCCTTCTTCGGAGAAGAATCGACGATCAGGAGGATACAAAATGAAAAAGATCATGGCATCCCTTTTCATATTCGCATTTCTTGTCGCGCCCGTTCGCGCCGGTCTTCTTGACGACATCAAGAAAGGTATCGATCTGCAGCCGGTCCAACCCTCCGGCAGCCCCGGGGAGGCAGAGAACCTCGATGAAGAGACGACGGTTTCGGGGCTCAAGGAGGCGCTTGCCATCGGCGCAGCCAACGCCGTCGGCATCGTCTCCGGCAAGGACGGCTATTTCGCCAATCAGGCAATCAAGATCCTCCTGCCCGAGAAAATCCAGAAGGCCGCCGAATTGCTGCGAGCCGCCGGCTACGGCAAGCAGGTCGACGAGTTCGAACTCAGCATGAATCGGGCTGCGGAAACGGCGGCTCCCAAGGCAAAGAAGCATATCATCGCCGCGGTCAAGGCGATGACCTTCGACGATGCAAGGAAGATTTTGTCCGGAGGCGACACCGCGGCAACCGACTTCTTCAGGTCAAAGACACAGGACAAGCTATTCGAGGAATTCAAGCCCATCGTGGGGCAGAGCATGGAGCAGGTAGGGGTTACCCTCTCCTATCGGGAGATGACGAGCAAATTCAAGGTCCTGCCGTTCATCAAGGCGGAGGCTTTGGATCTCGACCGCTACGTCACGCAGAAGGCCCTGGACGGCCTGTTCTACATGATCGCACAGGAGGAGCAGAAGATCAGAACCGCCCCGGCTGCCCGGGTTACGGAGCTGTTGAAGACGGTTTTCGGCAAATAGACCGCGGCTTACCGAGCGGCGGCGCCACAATGTCTCAGGCTCGATGAATCTCAGCCCTATAGAGATCCGAACTCTTTGAGGAAACCGTAAAGAACCCTCATGCCCCGTGGGGCGCCACGAAGCATGAAAATAGCGTTTGATCTTTTTTTAAACACCTTAGCGTTCGATTCTATTTTCTTACGTTATAAATCACCCTCCCCCCTCGAGGGGGGAGGGGTAGAGTGGGGGTGAACCATGATGAATTTGCTAATCTTTGGCTCACCCTCCCCTCAAGGGCGGGGAAAAGCACTTTTTTCGAGGGCGTCAATTTTCACGAGACGGTAAAATCCATTAAGACGCCGCGTCCCTATTCCAGATCGATGGATTCCTTGGTACGCTCCCGGCGCTTGCTCTCCTTCTCGTCGTATTCCTTCATGCACTTGTCGTCTTTCCCCTTGACGAGGGAGCATTGCAGATACTCGCTGATCTCCACGACACAGCCGCGGATGGCCTTTCCTGTCGGGGTTTTCGCCTTCGTGCCGTAATCGCCGGAAAAGCCACCGATATTCAATCCGAGCCTGAGCCCCGAGGTCTGGGAACTGGCCTCGACCGTCCTCGTATCGACGATTTCTCCCGTCTCCACATCGATCACCTTGAGGTCCACGGCCATGTACGCCTTCTCTTTGTCGAGACCCGCCGAAACGCCAAAGAGCGAAACGCCTCCTGATTTGCCGCCCGTATCCTCTTCATAGGAGGAAACGGTTGCAGCCACGAGGTACTTCGCTCCGGTAAGGTTCCCGATCTTCGAAGCCGTTTTCTTGTTGACCAGCCCGGAGGCGCCCAGGGTCTGCTCGCTGATCACGGCGTCGAGCTCCTTTCTTTCCAGGACCGAAAAGGCCTTCGTGCTGGCCAACTCTGCGATGAGCATGTCCTGCAGTTCCTCTCCCGAGGTGACGTGCCACCAGGAAGCGTGGGTGTTGTTCGTGAACCGCAGAACGCCGATTCGGGGTTTTTCCGCAGCCAGCCCGTCAGCCACGAAGCCAAAGGCGATACAGAATATCAAGGCAATAATGACTTTCTTCATAGTTCCTCCTCCATAATTTTTTGGTATTTTGCAATCCTACTTGTCGGATCGTCGCATATCCTCATCAATCCTCCCGAAGTTCCTGGAGGTGGGCATAGAAATCGAGGCACTCGGGATTTCGGAGGGCATCTCGGTTCAAAACGGCCTGACCCTGGATGATCCTTTTCACCGCCAATTCCACCTTCTTCATATTCAGCGTATAAGGTACATCCGGCACGGCGATGATTTTTTGGGGAACGTGCCGGGGCGAGGCGTTGGTCCGGAGTGTCCTTTTGATCCGGTCCCTCAGTTCGTCTGTCAGGCTGTAACCCTCGGCCATCTGGACGAAGAGGATCACCCGGACGTCGCTCTTCCAGTCCTGGCCCACGACCAGAGAGTCCTCTATCTCCGCCATGTTGTCCAGGTAGCGGTAGATGTCCGCCGTCCCGATGCGGACCCCTCCGGGATTCAGGGTGGCGTCGGATCTGCCGTAGATGACCACCCCTCCCCGGTCGTTGATTTCAACAAAGTCTCCATGGCGCCAAACACCCGGATAGACGCTGAAATAGGCCGCCTCGTACTTCCGCATATCCGGATCGTCCCAAAAATAGATGGGCATGGAGGGAGAGGGGGCCGTGCAGACCAGTTCGCCCTGCCGGTTCCGGATCGGCTTTCCCTCTTCATCGAAGGCCTCGACCTTCATCCCCAGACAGCGGCACTGGAGTTCCCCGGCCCAGACCGCTCCCAGGGGATTTCCCGCCGCGAAGCAGCCGTTGATGTCCGTACCGCCGGATATGGAAACCAACTGGACGTCCTGCTTGATCTCCCGGTAGACGTACTCGAACCCGTCAACAGGCAACGGGGACCCCGTGGAGAGGATCGTCCTGAGCGCGTTCAGGTCGTAATCCCGTCCGGGTTTTACGCCGGCGTTCCGGAGACCGGCGATGTAACCGGCGCTGGTGCCGAAAATGGTGATCCTCTCGTCCTGGGCCAACTGCCAGAGGGCGCCTGCATCGGGATGGAAGGGACTGCCGTCGTAGAGCACGACGTTGGCGCCTACGGCCAGCGAACAGACGAGCCAGTTCCACATCATCCATCCGCAGGTCGTGAAATAGAAAATACGATCCTCGCGCTTCAGGTCCGTATGGAGCAGCAACTCCTTCAGTTGGTTGATCAGGATGCCGCCGGCGCTCTGGACCAGGCATTTCGGCAGACCCGTGGTCCCCGAGGAATACATGATGTACAGGGGATGCTCGAAGGGAAATTGGGGAAAGGCCATCGGGGGCGCCGGGCCCGACCGCCGGAAATCATCATAGGGGATTGCGCCGGTTATCCCGCTGATGTTCGGACGTTCCTCGATGTAGGGAACGACGACGACCCGTTCGATCGTCGGCAGCTCCTCCAGGATTTGGGCGATGCGTCCGAGCGAATCGATGGGATTCCCCTTGAAGCGGTAGCCGTCGGCGGTGAAGAGAATCCGCGGCCTTATCTGGCCGAAACGGTCCAGGACGCCCCGGATGCCGAAATCGGGTGAGCAGGAAGACCAGATGGCACCAAGGCTCGTCGCCGCCAGCATGGCCACGACCGCCTCGGGCATGTTGGGAAGGAAGCCCACGACGCGGTCGCCGGGCTGAATACCGGCCTCCCGAAGCGATTGGGCCAAACGGGCCGTCTCGTCATAGAGCTGCGCGTAGGTCAGCCTGTGAACTTCCCGCCCTTCGCCCTTGAAGGTCAGGGCAACACGACCATCCCGGAAGCGCAGGAGATTTTCGGCGAAATTGAGCGTCGTGCCGCCGAACCATCGGGCGCCAGGCATTCGGCTCAGATCGTCGACGACATCCTCACCGCGGCGCGAGGCCTTGATACCCGCAAAGTCCCGGAAGGTCGCCCAGAATGCTTCGATATCTTCGACGGACCAGCGATAGAGCGTTTCGTATTCCCGGAAATCCTTGCCGAATCTGCGGTTGACCCTGTTCATGAAAGCGTACAGGTTGGACTTTTCGATCCGCTCTTCCGATGGCTTCCACAACATCTTGTCCATTTCCAATCCTTATCGCCTTTCCCCAAGGGGATCTTCATGTTCACCCTTCAGGGCCCAAATGCAGGCATCCCCAGCATCCTGTCGGGTCCGTCTTCGGGCGATGGCCGGAGACGGCCTGCCGGTTCGGGGAGTATAAAGATAACCCTTGCGGCTGTCAACGGAAACCGCTCACGGAAACCGCTCATCTCGCCTTCATACCTCCTTCGGCAGCATCTATGATGGGCCGGAAGTGGAAAAAAATTCTTGACAAGGGCATCGCTTTCATAATAGGAGAGGTCCAAAAGTGACGGAAAGTATTGCAGGTCATGGGTTATAGGACATTCACAGATTTCAGGACGCTGGTATCGAGCGTATACGCCCTCGTACTCGTCGTAGTACGTCCGGGGACCGCCGCTCGGTATCTATGAGTTTATAGCCCCTAAAAAGTCGAGCCGCGGGACCCCGAATCCCGCGGCTTTTTTGTGTATGGAAGCCGCAATTCGAATGAATTTGCGGCTTTTTTTCTTTTGGAAAGGAGTGGAAATGGAAACCACCGGCGCAGACATTGTCCTCAGGACCCTGGAGCGGGAAGGCGTGGAGGCGATCTTCGGCTACCCGGGGGCGAATTCGCTGCCCCTGCACGACCGCATGATCGACAGCCCCGTCCGCCACTTCATGATGCGGCACGAACAGGCGGCGGCCCATGCCGCCGACGGCTACGCCCGGGCGACGGGCCGGGTCGGCGTCTGCCTGTCCACCTCGGGACCGGGGGCCACCAACCTTGTTACGGGCATCGCGACAGCCTTCATGGACTCGACGCCGCTGGTCGCCCTGACGGCCCAGGTCAGCACGGACCTGCTGGGCCGGGACGCCTTCCAGGAGACGGACATCATCGGGATCACCCTGCCCATCACCAAGCACAGCTTCCAGGTGAAGGATATCAACGATCTCGGCCTATCCCTCCGCCAGGCCTTCGCCCTGGCCCGCTCGGGCAGGCCCGGACCCGTGCTCGTCGATCTTCCCAAGAACATCCTCTCGGCAACAGGCCCCATCCGGGAGAACCGTTTCGATGAAACGCCTATTGCCGCCTTGAAAAACCAAAGCAACGGCAACGGATTGAGGGAGATCGCCGAGGCTCTGAATCGCAGCAAAAGGCCGGTCGTCATCATCGGGGGCGGCGTCAAATGGAGCGGGGCCGACAGAAAGGTGAACGAGCTGATCCACGGCGCCGGCATCCCCTTTGCCACGACCATGATGGGGATCGGCTCCGTGCAGGCGGCCAACGGCCTGAACCTGGGGTTCATCGGGACCCACGGCCACGACTTGGCCAATAGGATCGTTCACCAGTCCGACTTCATCCTGGCCGTCGGGACCCGCTTCACGGACCGGAGCACCTCACGCCTCGATGAATTCGCCCCCCTTGCCAGGGTCGCCCATATCGATATCGATCCCACCTCCATCGGCAAGAACGTTCCCGTCGATCTGCCCTATGTGGGGGACATCGCCCAGGCGTTGACAGCCCTCCTGCCCCTGGTCCGATCCCGCAACAGGACCGGTTGGCTGCAGAAGATCCGCCGTGAAAGAACCCTCCTGGAAGACAGGCTCCCAAATGGGGGCTGCGGCGAGGCGGGACAATTCATCGACCGTCTCCAGAAGGTCCTGCCAGAGGAGACGACCGTCGTCACGGACGTCGGTCTGAACCAGATCTGGACGGTCCGCACCTGGAATGCCCGGGCGCCCCGGAGCCTTATCACCAACGGCGGCATGGGTACCATGGGATTCGGCCTGCCCGCCGCCATCGGCGCCAAAATAGGCACCCCCGAACGGGAAGTCGTCCTGATCATCGGCGACGGGGGATTCCTCATGAACATCCAGGAGCTGGCAACGATCAGCTATTACCGCCTGCCCATCAAGATCGTCGTCATCAACAACGGCCAGTTGGGCATGATCCGCCAGATCCAGGATCTCTTCTACGACGCCCGGTTCACCACCATCACCCTGGGAAATCACACGGACCTGGTGGCGGTGGCCCGGGGATTCGGCATTCCGGCCGGGCGGGTCCGGGCCGGAGGCGACACGGAAAAGGAAATCGAGGCCTTCCGCAAGGCCAGGGGTCCCTATCTGCTGGAAGCGGCGGTCGATCCCGAAAATTACGTCTATCCCATCATCCCGCCGGGCCGATCGAATATCGACATGATCTATGGAAAATGCGCCTGAGGAAAGAGGTTTTAAGGATATGGACTGTAGGGACATAGAATATACGCTGACGCTCTTGGTGAACAATCGGCCGGGTGTTCTGTCCCGGATCGCCGGGGTCTTGGGCAGCCGGGGCTGCAACATCGCGAGCCTCTGCGTGGCGCCGACGGCGGACGCCGCCGTTTCGAGGATCACCCTGACCGGCGGCGCCGACGGCGACTTTACAGAAAAGATCAAGAAGCAACTGGACAAGCTCGTCGACGTCATCGCAGTGGAGAACTACACGGGGCCTCGCTTTATCCAGCGGGAGCTCATGCTGATCGGACTTCGCCTCGGCGGTGAAAGGCGCGCCGACCTCCTCAGAGCTATCGACCTGTTCGGCGGCAGGATCGTTTCCATGGACGGGGATTACACGGTGTATGAGGTGGCGGGGACCCGCGAGCAGACGCAGGCCGTCCTCAGCCATCTCGAACCCTTCGGCGTCGAGATCATGAACCGGACGGGCCCCATCGCCGTTCCCCGATACGGAAGCGGAAACGGTTCCCTGGCTCCGGATCCCGCCGGTTAAATCAGTTGACAACGGCACCCCAAAGCATGTAGGTATTTGCCACGGAGAGGATTTAAGCATTCCTGCATTTCAGAAACGTTCTTTCTTTTACTAAGGAGGTGCCTTATGGCAAATACGAAGGTTAAATGGCTGGGACACGCCGGATTTCAGATCACCTCGGCCACGGGAAAGGTCGTCCTCATCGATCCCTGGTTCAGTGGAAACCCCTTGGCCCCCTGCGGCGCCGACGATATCAAGAAGGCGGACCTGCTGCTGGTGACCCATGACCACTTCGACCACAGCGGCGATGCCGCCCAGATCACCGTCAAGACGGGCGCCACACTCGTCGGCATGCCGGAAACCGTGGGGAGGCTGCAGGCTGAAGGCGGCGTTCCGGAAAGCCAGATCGTCTTCGGCATGGGGATGAACATCGGCGGCACTTATCAGGCCGACGGCATCGAGATTACCATGGTCCAGGCCTTCCATTCCTCCCAGACAGGAGCCCCGGCGGGCTACATCGTCAAGCTGGAAGACGGTTTCACCATCTACCACGCCGGCGATACGGGCATCTTCGACTCGATGAAGGTCTGGGGCGAGCTGTATACCATCGATCTGGCCCTGCTGCCCATCGGCTCCGTCTTCACCATGGATCCTAGGCAGGCGGCCCTGGCGGCAAAGATGCTGGGCGCGAAAAAGGTGATCCCCATGCATTTCAAGAGCTTCCCCATCCTCGTTCAGGATGCGGCGCCCTTCGTGGAAGCCCTCAAGAAGGCCGCCCCGGCGGCGCAGGCCGTCGTCATGGAACCGGGCGAGGAGCAGTCCTTCTGAGCCGCGTTTTCATCTCGGGAAACCCCGCCATCCTGGCGGGATTTCCCTTTCCCTTCCTGTCGGCTTCATCCGGTCATGATGAAACAAGCGAAAACCCTTCCTGTCTCCCTTCGACAAAGGGATGGTCTCTCAGACGAAAAATAAGGTTCTGAACGGAGGCGTTCCATGGAAAGAAAGGTCTATAACAGCGACCGGTTGATCAAGGGCGGTCCCTATTCCCACGTGGTGGAGGCCGGCGGTTTCCTCTTCGTCTCGGGCATGGTGCCCGTCGATAGTGAAAAGGGCCTGCGCATCACCGACGACATCCGGACGGCAACGGCGCTGGTCCTCGACAACATCGGGACGGCCTTGAAGGCGGCGGGCTCCGGTCTCGACCGGATCGTCAAGATGACGGTCTTTCTCGCAGACATGGCCGACTTCCAGGCCATGAACGAGGTCTATGCCTCTTATTTTTCCTCAAAACCGCCGGCCCGTTCCTGCGTGGCCGTCCGGGAACTGCCGGGCCGCTTTCCCGTCGAGATCGAGGCAATCGCCTTCCGGTAGCGGATAATCCAGGAGACTACGGGAAATTGGAAAAAACGGCACTCGTGAATATGTCCGAGAGCACGAAGATGTCATCCCGAGAATCATAAAACTACGGCAATTCTCTCGATCTGCCTATGCAATACTCTGATGCTACAAGGGAAGTAGCGATTATTTGTTGAAGGCGGGATTCCGGGGAAATACAACCTCGTAGCAGATTTCAACCCGAATTTTTGACAAGATGACGGGGAAATTTGGGTTGTGCCGATTATCTCTTTGACCTACAAAGCCTTGGGCGTGCTGCGCCTCAAGCATGCAAGATTGCGGGTAGAAAGCTGTGTCTGGCTTCATGGACTTTTGATTAGACGGGGGTTTCATCTTCTTTTGACCAATAATTTCAAGTTACTACAGAGAAATAAGCGAAAAAGATCGGCTGGTAACAAGCGCTTGATTAGTTTTTTTGTTCATACTTTGGTATTAGCGAAAATCATGATTTTTTCGTATTGTATTTTCTAGAAATCTTCTTTACTTACCTATATCAAATGGTTGTGTCGCTCTGTAGCACTGAAAAGCTCAAGGCATCGATGTGACCTTATATTTTTTTTGGCCTGGCAGGCATGAAGAGCGAATGCAGTAATTACATCATGTCAAATTGTCAAAACGAAAATCATGGTGCAATTTGGCAGCGGTCAATATGGTCCTGAAGAAAGGGGGTCATATATGAAAAGATTGACAGGAACCATGGTGCTGATTGTTTTGTCGCTCTTAATGGTGGAGACATTATCGGCAACTTCAGTACGATTCGATGGCGCGTCTCCCCAGCAAACTCAGGATGTAACTATTGTTGGCCTTTACAGTGGCCCTGTAAAGGCCGGTATGTACAATTTTACCGTTCTGGAAGGCCCATTTGCAGGGTCCTACAAAGGTTACTGTGTCGATCCATCGTATTCGCCGTCCGCCCCATATGAAGCCGAGTTCATTCCAGTGACAGATGGTTCAAGATATGAAACGGCAGCCTATCTTCTGGGGAAGCATTACGACAATACCTCAACGGACGCAACCATGGCTGCAAAAGTTCAATTAGCTATATGGGAAATGGTTTTCGATTTTGATGTTGCAACCTCAACATGGGGCCAAAACTTGACGGATGGTGTCTTTAAGACGAGCGGCTATTCATCAGACGTTGACGCGTTCATTCATGAAGCTGTTACTGCCGCTCCTGCGTTTAACCCTTCGGGATATTATGTGGCTGCGACACCTCCTGGCGATTATTACGGTAAAGATCCGCAGGATCTCATCTTCTATTATAAAAATCCACTGACCGACTCGGAAGTTCCGGAACCGGCGACGATGCTCCTTGTCGGGATTGGTCTTGCGGGAATTGCAAGCCTGAAGCGAAGGTTCGGCATCTAAGATTGGTTTGTCCTGCTTTATTGATCGATGATACCCATGCTATCGGTCGCGGTATTATGGAACTCGCGAGAAGATCATGGGCATGTCGTGGTTCCAATTCCATCAAGTTTCTTTCCATAGCACTTTTCCTTCCCCAGGGAGATAACGACTGAACTGTGCGGCGCGTCTTTTTGCATCCGCAGAAGTGAATTGTTGCACGATCAGTCTATCGATCTCTCAGGCAACCCCATACAAGGGCATAAATGTCATTCGTCCGATTTCACCGGCGTCTTAAATCCAGGAGGCTTAATGGCAAGCACCGAACACGTAAGCTGGTCGAGAAGGGCTTCGGCGGTATTGCCGATGAACAGTCCTGATATGCTGGTACGGGCGACCGTACCCATGACGATTAGATCCGCCCGTAACTCCACCGCCAATGGCGCAATCACTTTCTTTGCCGGTCCCTCGGGCAGGTGAAAGCCAAGCGAAAGGTAATCATAAGCCTCCTTGCCGATCCAGCCTCGCAGTTGTTCGCCCAGCCGGTCAAGTTCCTTCCTGTGGCGTCCACGCTCTCTTTCAACGTAATGGATCAAACCTTCCGGCGACATGCCGCTCCGGGACAGCATGGTTTTTCCAGCAAGGGCTTCCCAGGCGTGGACGATATGCAGAGATGCAAAGTCTGAAAGCGCTAGTGAGGCGGCCAGTTCCAGAATCTCGCGGTTGAGATCATGCTCCGAAGGAAGGGGAGCTAAAAGATCGAAATCGACAGCTGCGAGGATACTGCCGTAATTCGATTTCTCCGGCGCCTTCATCAGCCAGACCGGGCAGGGACACTTCCGGAGAAGATGCAGGTCGTCGCTGCCGAAGAGCCTGTTCGTCCAGCTCGGATTCTCCGCAGGTTTGATGAGCAGATCATATCCATTTTTCAATACGGCCCGTATCGCTTCGAGGTACGTCTTTCCCATCAATACATCCAGCCGGATCTGCAGACGTTCACGGAAAGGTTGAACCATGGATTCCAGAATTGTGCGATGATCAGACTCCACGGCGGCGCGCAATTCGTCGGATGTCGGTCCTCCCGGCGGCAGGCCGATATCTGCCGTGACCACTTGTGTCGGGATCACGTCGACAATGGTCAGGTCCGCTTGATTGTTTTCCGCCAGCGAAACCGCGCGCGCGACAGCCGATGCTTGGTCCACGGTCGGTTCGTGCAGATAGAGGATATTTTTGAAACGTTTCATGGCAAACCTCATGCCTATATGTTTTAGATGGAAACCATCCTCCGGCAGTCCGCCGTCAGACAGGGGCAAGATTCATCAGCTCTTTGATAGCGCTCGACTTGCCGATAACGATCAGGCAATCTTCGCCGCGCAAGCGCTCTGCAGGATTGATCGTCGTGATCTGTTCCTGGCCTCTGCGTATGCCGACCAGGGTTGCGCCGAACCTTTTTCGAAAATGGAGCTCCGCCAGAGACTTGCCTGAAAGATCCGAATCCCCCGCCACCTTGATTTCGGCAATTTCAAAGCGATCTTTGTCTTTTGCGTCTCTTTGCATTTCGGGTTGATTCAGGATATTTTCCGCATCTTTCAATCCATCCGGATGGCCCATGAGGAGCAGACGGTCTGCCGGAAAAATCCTGAAGTCCGGCTTCGGCTCGTAAAAAATGCGCCCTCCCCGACTGACCGCCAGAATAGATATTCCCGAAGCCGATAACGGGAGTTCCCGTATGGTCCGACCGGCAGCCGAGGCATCCGAGCGAACACGCAATTCCAGAAACGAAACAGGCCAGTCAACGCTTTCCGGCAGGAAGTCCATCGCATACGTCAGGGCGTCCGCCGCTTGTTCCGTTGCATCCTTAAAAGGCCAAAACACCAAATTGGCGCCGGCTTTTTCGAACGCAGCGGCCTCCTGGCTGCTTGTCGCCGTCAAGGCCACCTTCCCAGTGGAATCATCCTTCTTGAGATTCCGGATAAGGGCCAGGTTCATTTCTTTGGAACGAACGGCGCTGATAACCCATCGCGCCTTTTTCAACGGCAACTGTTCGTGCATCTCTGGGTCAGCCATGTCCCCGTAAAGAACGGGCACTCCCCTCTTGCGCCACTTATCCAAAGCGCCGGGGTCGAAGTCGATCCCCACGACGGCATTTTTCCGCCGCAGAAGGTGTTCCATCAGGCCACTGCCGTAATTTCCTAATCACACCAAAATGACGTCAACCGCTTCCGTTCCGGCAAGGGTGTCTATGGCCGCCTCCCGGTAGGGATTGCGCCTTTCGAAAATCTTCAAGGGGGAGGAGAGAACACAATACAGCGGGTAGGAATAGAGGATCATGTAGGTGGACAGGAATATGGTCACCACTCCCACAAGGGTGATCAGACCCACCGTCTCTTCGGTAATGTGGCCAATGCTCAACCCCAACGCCGCTAAAATTAGCGAAAACTCACTGATTTGGGCCACCGTGAGGCCGGCGAGAAAACCGGTGCGACGGCGATAGCCCATGGCTCCCATAATGACTAGGACAATCAATGGGTTGCCGACGAGTACGAAAATCGAAAAAATCAGCGATGCACCCCATTGCGATCCCACCATAGACCAATCCAATCGTACGCCGAGATCGATGAAGAAAACAGAAGAAGAAAATCCCGAAGGCTTGTGAGCCTTGCACCGATTGAATCCCGGTACGTCGTGGACGCCAGTGAGACACCCGCCAGGAATGCGCCGACCTCCTTGCTGAATCCCAACAGCTCGCTGCCCGCTCCGAGAAGGACCGCCCATGCGATCGCGGACAGCGTCAACAGTTCCGGCGAATGGGCGAGACGCTTGGTCAGGTACGGGATGACATATTTCATAAGCAGAGCAACCGCAACCAACAAACCCGCTCCTTTTGCACCGATCATCAGAAACGAGAGATACCCCGAATCATCCCGGCTAACAGAGGCCCCCAGCGTCGTCAGCCCGACCAGAGCCAAAATGGCGGCGATATCCTGAACAATCAGAAATCCAAGAGCGATCTGCCCATGAAGAGAGTCGATTTCCTTTTTGTCCGACAGGAGCTTTACGATGATGATCGTGCTTGAAAAAGTAAGCGCAACCGAGACATAGGCGGCGCTGAGATAGGTCATGCCCATGGCGATGGCGATGACAAACCCGATAATAGACGTAAACAAGATCTGTCCAAGGCCGGTCGCTGTAGCGACGGGACCGGTGGTCCGGATCAGATTCAGGTCGAGTTTTAGCCCAACGATAAACAGCAGAAGCGCTATGCCGATATGAGCCAGAAGTTCGATCTGCTCATAGCTTTGTATGATGCCGAGAAACGACGGACCGGCCAGAATGCCCGTTGCCAGAAACATGATGATCAAGGGCTGCCGCAATTTCTGCCCTATGATTCCGGTCAGCGTTGCAATGCCCAAAATAGCGGCTATTTCAACGAATACATCTCCACCGAACATTTCTTTCAACTCTCATTCGCATCCACATAACGGCGCTGCGGATCAGCGGCAGGCTGACAGGCGAGCGTACTCGCGGAGAAGACTGGCCGCTGAAGCCGCCTGATGGCCCGGTGCGAAGCGCCGGGACAGAAAGCAGACGGTAAAAATACGCGCCCACCGCAGACCCCTGGCCGGCCTTGAATAGATAACATGGATCGATTGCTTCGATCCGCGCACAGGCCGTGCTCGGCAATATGCCCTCAACCGGGACAGCGTTTTCGATCGGGAACGTGATCCCGAGAATTCACATGAATGTTCCTACGTGCATGCCAGGGCCTGGTCGAGGTCTTCCAGGATGCGCCCTGTGGGTTCGATTCCAAGGGACAGGCGGACGGTGTTCTCCCTGACACCGAAGCAGATACGCCGCTCGGGAGGGAGATAAAGCATGGTCGTCAAGTAAGGGATGCAGATCAGGGACTCGGTGGCCCCGAGGCTGACCGCGTGGTAGATGAGTTTCAGGTTAAGGATGAACCGCTTGGCGTCTTCCTGGTTGTCCCCTACGTCAAAGGCCAGCATTCCGCCGAAGCCATGGTGCATCTGCCGTACAGCAACACCGTGGCCGGGGTGGCTCATCAGACCGGGGTAGAAGATGCGCGGGACCTTCGGATGGCCTTCGAGGTATTCGGCAACGGCTTGGGCGCTTGCGGACATGGTCTGTGCGCGGATATCGAAGGTCTTCAGGCCCCGGGCAAGCAGGAAGGCCGACTGTGCATCCAGGGTGGTACCGATGGCCTGCCGGGTAAACCAGAGCTCATTGTAGTGCTGTTTCGAGCCCGCAATGACGCCCGCCATAATGTCGTTGTGCCCCCCGAGCGCCTTGGTCGCACTGTGGATCACGAGGTGGGCGCCCAGGGCAAGGGGATTCTGGTGGTAGGGGGTCGCAAAGGTGTTGTCCGCCACGACCATGGCCCCGACCTTGTCCGCGGCGCTTCTGACCGCGCCTATGTCTATGACCTTGCACAGGGGGTTGCTCGGGGTCTCCAGAAAGATCATGCGGGTGTTCGGCCTCAGTTCCGCTTCGATGTCCCCAGCCCTGTCTGCGTCAATCCAGGTTATGTTCACGCCCAGGCGCTCGAGGATGAGAGAGACTTTGTAGTTGGCGCCGTAGGTATCATGGAAGATGACCATGTGGTCACCGGCGTGGAGGAAAGTCAAGTACACCATGGTGCACGCCGCCATCCCCGAGGTGCAGATGACGCAGTCTTCCGCATTTTCCAGAGCTGCCATCTTGTGTTCTACCGCCCGGACCGTAGGATTGTCGTCCCGGTGGTACGTATAGCCTTCGATCTCGCCGTCCGTGATCTGACGCAATACCTCGAACGAGGCGTACTCGTAGTTCACTGCATTGACGATGGGGGTAACCATGGGCCGGTTGCCGTACGGGGTCAGGGGATCAGGTGACATGGGATACGGTTCCTTTCAATAATCAAAAATATGGTATCTTCTGCCATAGTGCCCCCCGCGCGTCAACAGAAAATCTCATCGATCCTCTTGATTTCCTCAGACAGGTTTCCAAACACGATTTCATCCTCTCAGCAATCGGCGCAGCCGTGGCAGGCAATTGGGAAGAAAATGCGATTTTGGTCCTATGCTTGTTTCGGCTTCTATGATAGAGGAAGCGGCTGAAAACAGACGGAGGTGGACCCATGGCAACAGGCGACAAGATATTCGAATACATCTTCGCTCCCCGCAGTCTGGCGATTATCGGGGCCTCTCCCCACGACATCGCCACGCTTTCTCATCTGAAGACCAAGATCCGGGATCGCCTGTATCTGGTAAATCCGAGGCATACCGAAATCATGGGCAAGAAATGTTATCCCGGCATTCGGAATGTGGATGGCGAGATCGACTATGTGATTCTCAGTGTATCGGCCGCCGTCCTCCCCAAGATCCTGGAGGAGTGTATTCAAAAAGGCGTGAAGGTCGCTCAGATCTTCACGGCCGGGTACAGCGAGACGGGCGTTCCCGAGGCGATCGAGAGGGAAAGGGAGTTGCAGCGGCTGGCAAAGGGAAGGATCCGGCTTATCGGCCCCAACTGTTTCGGGGTGTACTGCCCCAAAGCCGGGCTGTCCATCGTGCCGGAGTCCCCCACGGAGGAAGGCCATATTGGCGTCGTCGCCCAGAGCGGAAGCGTGGCGGAATGCTTTTCCTATTTCGCCACCACCAAGAACCTCCGGTTCAGCAAGGTAATCAGCTACGGAAACGCTGCCGACCTGGACGGCACCGATTTCCTGGAATACCTGGCCGACGATCCCGAAACGAAGATGATCGCCTTTTATATCGAAGGCACAAAGGACGCAGCACGCCTGAACGCAGCCTTGGCCGGAGCCGCCGGGCAAAAGCCCGTCATCGCGATCAAAGGGGGCATGACGGAGCAGGGGATGAGGGCGGCCGCCTCGCACACGGCATCCCTGGCCGGCTCGCCGGAGATCTGGAGCGCCGTCTTCAGGCAGACCGGTGCGATTCAGGTAGAGAGTTTCGATGAGATGGTCCACACCGTCATGGCCTTCGATGCGTGCCATCTTCCGGCGGGCCGGACCATGGCCCTGATCACCAATTCCGGCGGCTTCAGCGTGATCCAGACCGACCGGTGCCTGAAGGCAGGCATCGAGGTGCCCCGGTTTTCCGCAGGCACCCTCCAATCCCTGCGGACCCTGGTTCCCCTCGCGGGCACCAGCATCGGCAACCCGCTGGACGCCTGGCCCATCTACTACAACGTTTCCCCCAGGGGAAACATCGCCGATATCATCAAGGTGGTCGCTTCGGACCCGAACATCCATTCGCTGGTATTTCAGTTCGACCAGTTCCGCTATCTGCGCCGCGCCCTGGGACAAAAGGTCGAGGCCCACATGGAGCGGCTGATCGAGCTGATGGTCGAGGGCTGCCAACAGGCCCGGGAGAACGCGAAAAAGCCGGTGCTCGTCACCGTCTCCATCGATCCCTACCTGGAGGACGCACAGGACAGGCAGATCAATCTCGCAGTGAAACGGGCCTTCGCCGACGCAGGGTTCCCCGTTTACGCGACTCTGGATGCGGCGATCGGCGCTCTTTCCAATCTCTGTACGTACAGCCTCCGCCAGAGGCGGAATGTTTGATTTTCGTGCGAAAATCCACCTCCCTGTATCCCTCCCCCTTGACGGGGGAGGGAAGGGGTGGGGGTGATTTTCATGCTTCGTGGCGCTCACGGGGCATGGGTTTTACGCGGCAACCTCCGGCCAGCGATCGTTCCAAGGCCGCGCCTGCTCGAAGGCCCAGGCCGCCTGCAGGACCAGGTCGTCCCGATGGCGGGGCCCGACGATCTGCAGCCCGACGGGCAGTCCGCTTTCCGACAGTCCCGCCGGGACGGAACAGGCAGGATGGCCCGTGAAGTTGAAGGGATAGGTGAAGGCCACGGCGCCGAGCAACGGGATGGGGTGCCCCTCGATCTCGGGAGGCGGGGGTCCCCCGGCGGCAAAGGCCTCCGTGGGCATGGTCGGTGTGAGGAGCAGATCGTAGCGGTCGAAGAGCCCCCAGACGATGCGGTTCACCTCCGTCCTGATCCTCTGAGCCGCAATGATATCGAAAACGGACAGGGTTTTCATCTGGTCGAAGGCGGAAACGATGGTCCTTCCGATGTCGGCGCGGTACGCCTCCAGATCCCCTTCCATTTGGCCTAAAAGATCGCAGTTGAACAGGATCGACCAGGCATCCCCGACGTCCGGCAGGGCCCCCTCCCAGAGCGCCACGTCGTGTCCCATATCGGCGAAGACCTGCACGGCCGCTTCTACCCGGCTCATGACATCGCTCTGGACCTTTGCATAGCCGAGGGTGGGGCTGAAGGCGATGCGCAGGCCTTCCGGCAGGTCCCGCAAACGCCGCAGGTAGGACTCCGAAGGTTTTGGGAGGGATGTGGGATCCGACGGGTGGTATCCGCAGACGCAGTCGAGATAGAGGGCGGCATCCTCTACGGTCCTCGTCAGGGGACCGAGAACCGGAATCTGGCACATATAGAGGTAGGGCGAAGGCCCCCAGGGAACCCTCCCATAAGACGGCTTGATCCCGAAACAGCCGGAATAGGACGCGGGAATGCGGATCGAGCCCCCGCCGTCGGACCCCGTCGCCGCGGCGACCATCCGTCCCGCCACGGCGGCGGCGGAGCCCCCGCTGGAGCCGCCGGGGGTGCGCTCCGGATTCCAGGGATTGCGCGTCGTGCCGAAAAGCCGGTTCTTGGTGAAGCCCGTAAAGGCGAATTCAGGCGTATTGGTCTTGCCCACGACGATGGCTCCCGCCCCCCTCAGCCTGGCGACCTGGACGGAATCCACGGCAGCAACATTGTCCTTGAAGGGAACGGAACCGAAGCTTGTCACCATGCCCGCCACGTCCTCCATGTCCTTGACGCCGATGGGCAGGCCGGCCAGCGGTCCGCAATCCTCACCGGCACGGAGGCGCGCCGTCATCGCCTTCGCCTCGTCCAGGGCCCGCTCCGGATGAAGGGCCACGAAGGCGTTGAGGACGGGATTGACCGCCTCGATTCTCCTTAGGGTGTCCTCCATGAGTTCCACGGGCGTGATCCGGCCTTCCCTGATCCGTCCGAGAATCTCTCCTGCGGATCGATGATAAAGCGTCTCCATCTTCTTCCCTCCTTTCCTTCTGGCCTACCATTGTCCGGCCGTTTTGCCGGGGCCGCATCGCTTCTTGGATTTTCCGTTTTGCCGACAGCCTATTTCACGCGGATGAATTCCCGGGGCCTGACCTCCTCCAGGACACGGGCGCCGCTCGAACAGGTGATGACGCAGTTTCCGCAGCCGTAACACCGGCTCGCATCCGTGATCACCGCATCATCCGTCATCGTGATCGCGCCGAACTGGCACCGATCAACGCAGATGCCGCAAAGGGTGCAGGCCTCTCTGTCATGCCTGACCCGGAAACGGGACGGTGCGAAGACCTCGTCGTACTTCAGGTTCTTGAGGAAGGAAAAGCCCGTGCAGCAGCAGGCGCAGCAGTTGCACAGGAAGGTGTCTTTCGCCGTGCTGTTTCTGGTCATATGGTTCAGCCCGGCGTCCTCGGCATCGCCCAGGATCTTTAGCGCCTCGGCGACGGTGATCTGCCGGCCCACTCCCCGCCTGAGAACGCTTTCGCCGAAACCGTTGGTTTGCATGCAGACTTCGGTGCTCGGCAGCGGGCAGTCTTGTCCACGCCCCATCCGGCGGGCATGAACGCGGCAGGCGCAGTTCTGGAGCGAGATCAGTTCAGCGTCCCTGACCAATTTCCTTGCCGAATCGATATCGAGGACGGTGCTGCGCGATTCCACCGCCTCTTCGATCGGCACGACCCTCAGAGCGGCCGGCGGTTTGGCATCCTTCAGGAATCCGACGAGAGGCACCACCTCTTCGAAGATGATCCGGTCCCACAGTTCGAAAAGCTCCTGGGGCGCGGCGGGCCAAAGGGCCGTGGAATCCCGCAGTTCGATCATGGCCGGAAAGAGCTTGTAAATGTCCGGCCGGCGCATCGGATGACCGACGGCACCCCGTAGGAACAGTCGATCCAAGATGCCTTTAATCTCGACTTCCCTCAACCCTGTCTTCTTCGCTATTTCCGGTATCGATGCGGGCAAGGCGCCGATGACCGCCACATCCTGCTCCCCGTCGTAGAGTATCTCGAAAATCCGCTCCATAGTGCCCGACTCGGGGAAACCGATCCTCGCTGCATATTCCTTCAATACTTGCTGGCTGCTCATTCTAGCCCCTTTCAACACTCTCAGCGTTTTTTTCGCACAATCCGCTTCCCTTCAGCCCGGCTGCGGATCGAGTCATCAACCGCCGGGCGCAAGGCATATCTTCGTACCACCCGTGCTCCGGATTGCACGGTCAACGAAGCGGCCCGATCGCACGGCAACCGAAACGGCACAACGTGCTTCACACCCAATATTTCCTTGATAGACAGAACGTCTTGTCCTATACTCTCACCACAAAAAGGAGTTTCGTGTCAAGTCTAGCGTGGCTTCTTCACTACGATCCCAGATCTACCATCCCGTCTCACCGGTCGGGAAGGATCCGATGAACCTAACGGGATTTCACCTCTTGCTGACCTACCAGTGCAACAAAGAATGCGCTTACCGCTTCGTCTGGGGCAACTTCACCCAGAAGGGCTTCATGACACTGGCTCAGATACGGGAGATCTACCGCCAAGCAAGGGAATTGGGCACGGTGGAGACCATCTATCTCGAAGGCGGCGAGCCGTTCCTTTATTATCTTGTCATGGTTCGCGCGGCCAAGGATCCGGCGGCACCAGGATTCAGGGAGGGGCTGGTGAGCAACGTGCACTGGGCCACTGTCGAGGACGCTCTCGAATGGCTGAGACCCCTGACGGGACTCCTGGACAAGCTGGCCGTCTCCACGGACCTCTTCCACTCCAGCGAGACCGTCAATCAGCATCCCCGATGCAATGAAAGATGAACGCTAAAAAATCTCAAACCATGTCTCCCCCTTGCAGCCTGCCCCCCCGAAGGCGGGAGAAAACGGGAGCCCAGAATATGTTGAATTTACTAGATTCCCGCCTTCGCGGGAATGACAAGAAGGGGTCAAATCGGACTTTTCACGGTTTCATCAATGAAAGGAGTGTCAGATGTCGAAAAAGATCGTCGCCGAGCTCAGGCCTTTGTTCGAACCAAAGTCCATTGCGATCATCGGGGCGTCGAACGCGCCGGAGAAGTGGGGAAACTGGATGGTCGCGAGACCCGTGAATTCAGGATACAGGGGTCACATCTACCCGATCAATCCCAAGGACAAAGAGGTGTTCGGTCTGAAGGCTTACCCGAGGGTGTTCGACGTCCCGGGGCCGGTCGATCTTGCGATTATCACGGTCCCAGCCCCGGCGGTCCCGGATGCCATGCAGGACTGCGTTAAAAAAGGGGTAAAGGCCGGGGTTGTCATCACCGCAGGCTTTGCGGAAACGGGTGCCAGGGGCAAGGCCCTCCAGGACGAAGTCGTCAAGATCGCCCAAAAGGGGCGAATCCGCATCGTCGGTCCCAACGGTATGGGCATCTGGAGCTCCGCAGTCCGCCTGAACGCGGCCTTTTTGTTCACGCCGCAGGCCGGCGGCATTTCCTTTTTGTCGCAGAGCGGCACCATGGGGGGATACCTCCTGCAGACCGCCGACAACAAAGGCTACGGGTTCATGCCTTCATAAGCGTCGGGAACCAGGCGGACCTTTGCATGGAAGACTATGTGGAATACCTGGGCGAGGATGACGGAACCAAGGTGATCGTCCTTTACATCGAAGGGATCAAAGACGGTTCCCGCTTTCTGGAGGTGGCCCGGAAGGTGATCCGCAAAAAACCGATCATCGTGCACAAGGCCGGCAGAACCGGACAGGGGGCCAGGGCAACGATGAGCCACACGGCCTCGATCGCCGGTTCCGATGAGGTCTTCGAGGCGATGTGCCGACAGACGGGCATGATCAGAACCTACGATGTGAGCCACGCCTTTGACCTGGCCGAAGCGCTCTCGAAACAGCCTCTTCCGAAGGGAAACCGCATCGCAATCGCCTCCGGGGGCGGCGGCCACTGCGTCGTCACCACCGACGCCTGCAGCTCTCTGGGCCTCGATGTCCCGGAGCTTGACGAAGAAACGGTGCAGGCCATTCAGCCCTATCTTCTGCCACACGCCCCTCCGCCGAAGAACCCTGTCGACCTGGCCGCCGATATCCGGCCGATGACGATTGCCACCGTCGTCGAACATCTCGCCAAGCATCCGCTCGTGGATGGCATCATTTCGATGGCGCCGGTGAAGATCCGCTCCACGAATCCCGAGTATATTCAAAAGCTGCTTCAGGCTGCGGATACCCTGTCCGATATCCCCAGGCGCTATGGAAAACCTTTGATCGTAATGACCACGCGGGACAATATGCAGGGGATCGTTTACGATCTCATGAAGGAGCGGGGAATCCCCTTTTACGAGTTCCCCGAGGAGGCCGCCCGTGCCATGTACGGGCTCTATCGGTACTCCCAGGTTCGCTGAGCCGACGGGCCAAGCGTGTGTATCGATACTGTTCCCACCCCCCCTTTGCCGAATAGGAGCAAGGGGCGATTTATGATTCGTTATGAAAACCGCCAATCATGGGGGCAAGAAAAAAACAAGTTCATCCGGCTGAAGCGTAGCTTCATGAAGGTATCGATCCTATCTTTCATGAATAAATACAATACAAGAATTCAACGCGTAATGCTCAAGTCTGCGGTGAATTCGAATGCTCCTGAGAGGAGGATATCCAGTCATAACGCTTCAATCATTTTAGAAATTATCCCGCTAACGCCCGCAGCCCCACCCCATATCTCACGGCCTTCTTATCTTGACACACAAGAGACGACCCGTTTATACTCCCCTCGCGGAAAGGGAAGTTCATATCAATGATATTTGCGGAACAATCATCAGGTGGAAATATGAATAACCACAAGCAGCACTTTCTGGACCTGTTTTTCAATGCGCAGAGCGTTGCCGTGGTGGGTGCGAGCCGGAATATGAACGCCGTCAACTACTGGCTGGTAGGCAATCTGGTGAGTTTGAAATACCCGGGTAGCATCTATCCCGTCAATCCCAACGCCAGTGAAATCTTCGGTCTCAAAGCCTACCCCAGC
>JAFGIO010000153.1 GCA_016929555.1 Deltaproteobacteria bacterium
GGGCCGCGGAGGCGGCGGAGGCCGAATTCAACTTTAACGGCGAATCCACGACCGGTGCGGTTCTTGGGGCGCTGATCGGTGAATTCGCAGCCCAGGGCCGCGACAAGCTGAACTTTCATTTTTCGCCGCAGATTGCCCCGTTCGGCGACTGGCTGGAACAGCTCATCGCCGAGAGCACGGGGAAGGAGGAAGAGGGGATCCTGCCGCTTGTCGGCGAGGAGATCGGGATGCCGGAGGTCTATGGGGAGGACCGCATCTTCTGCGCGATCCGAATCGCCGGCGACACGGCGGAGGACGAGCCGTTGCAGGCGCTCGCCGAAGCAGGCCATCCGGTCATCGTCATCGAAATCGACGATCCCTATGATCTGGGCGGGCAGTGCTTCTTCTGGGAGATGGCTACAGCGGTTGCCTGCTGGCGGCTGGCGGTCAACCCATTCGATCAGCCGAACGTGGAGGCGGCCAAGGTTCTTGCCCGGAAGATGATTTCGGAGTTCGAGGACAAGGGCACGATGCCGTCGGAGAAAGCCTTCCTGATGGTGCCCGGCCTGTCGTTCTACGGCGCGATCCCGGCCGAGCAGTCTGAGGTGGTTTTGCCGATGTTTCTCCTGCAGGCAAAACCGGATGCGTACGTGGCGCTCCAGGCCTATCTGACGCCGTCGCCGGAGACGGACGAGGCCCTGCAGCGCCTCCGGATGCGGATCAGGGACGATCTCCACATGGCGGCGACCGTGGGCTACGGCCCGCGCTTTCTCCATTCGACAGGGCAGCTCCACAAAGGGGACGCGGGGCGCGGTCTTTTCATCCAGTTCACAGCGGACGATCCGAAGGATGCGCCGATCCCCGATGAAATCGCCCGACCGGAATCCGCAATCACCTTCGGTGTGCTGAAACAGGCTCAGGCCTTCGGCGACCGGCAGGCCCTGCTCGATGCGGGCCGCCTTGCGATCCGGATCCATCTGCACAAGGATGTGACCGGCGGGCTGGCCCGTTTGACCTCGACACTGTAACGCCACGGAGGGGAAATGCGATGATCCCGGAAATCCGGAACCGTTTGCGGCACGAGAAGAGCCCCTATCTCATGCAACATGCCGGGAATCCCGTGGACTGGTATCCCTGGGGGGAAGAGGCCTTCACCCGGGCGAGGCGGGAGGACAAACCCATCTTCCTGTCGATCGGTTATTCCACCTGCCACTGGTGCCATGTCATGGCCCACGAATCCTTTGAAGACGATCAGACAGCTTCCCTACTCAACGAGGCCTTCGTCTGCGTCAAGGTGGATCGGGAGGAGAGGCCCGATATCGACGGGATCTACATGCGAATCTGCCAGATGATGACCGGTGGCGGGGGATGGCCGCTGACCATCATCATGACGCCGGAGCAACGCCCCTTCTTCGCGGCCACCTACATCCCCAAGGAGAGCCGATGGGGCAGAGCGGGGCTCATCGAGCTGATCCCCCGGATCGGCAGGCAGTGGCGAGCGGAACGAAAACGGATCGAAGAGGCGGCGGACCGGGTCGTATCCGTCCTGCAGAACCGGGACGCCGGCTCGGAGCAGGGGAAAGCCCTCGGTGAGGAGACCCTTTCCGACGCCTTTGCGGAGCTTCGGGGAGAGTTCGATGCGGAGTTCGGCGGGTTCGGCGACGCCCCGAAGTTCCCGATGCCCCATCAACTGCTCTTCCTGATCCGCTACGGAGAGAGGACCGGCAGGGATGAGGCCATCCGGATGGCGGATAAGACCCTCCGGGCGATGCGCCGGGGCGGGATCTTCGATCAGATCGGTTACGGTTTCCACCGCTACAGCACCGACCGGGAATGGCTCGTTCCCCACTTCGAGAAGATGCTCTACGACCAGGCCCTCTGCGCGCTGGCCTTTACGGAGGCCTTCCAGGCGGGCGGCAACGGCGAACACGCCCGAACCACGCGGGAGGTTCTGGAATATGTGCTGCGCGATCTGCACGCGCCCGAAGGCGGATTTTACGCTGCCGAGGACGCCGACAGCGAGGGGGAAGAGGGACTTTTCTACCTCTGGGGGATGAATGAGATCCGCCTTCTCGATCCGGAGGAGGCCTGCTTTACCGCGGAGATCTTCGGGCTGAAGGAGGAAGGAAATTTCATGGATCCCTTGACGGGGAAGAAGACAGGCCTCAACATCCTCCATCTTGTCGATTCTGAGGAGGAGGCCCGGCATGGCATTTCCGGGGAAGAATTCCGGCGGCGCACGGAAAAGGTGCGTCTTGGTCTCATGGCTATCCGCGACGGCAGGGTCCGCCCCCGGCGGGACGAGAAGATTCTCGCGGACTGGAACGGCCTGATGATCGCAGCCCTGGCCCGGGCGGCCTGCGTTCTCAATGAGCCGCGATATCACGACGCGGCCCGCGCGGCCGCCGGCTTTGTCCGGACACAAATGCAAACCGCTGACGGGCGGCTTCGTCACCGCTGGTGTTGTGGTGAGCCCGCCATGACGGGAAACCTTGACGACTACGCCTTTATGATCTGGGGGCTGATCGAGCTTTACGAGACGGGATTTGACGCCCGCGACCTGCGGACGGCGCTCGAACTTCAGCGGGTTTTGCAGGACCGTTTCCGGGA
>JAFGIO010000154.1 GCA_016929555.1 Deltaproteobacteria bacterium
CGGTAGTAGGGGACGCCCTTTATATATTTACATTTAACGGTATAGTATGTTTGCGATAATTCCAAATATAAATATGTAAAGGGCGTCCCCCTGGTCACCCCCGGAATGCATGATAACGGTAGAGCGACCAGAGGGATTTCGCGGCAATCTCGGCGGAACTCACGATGGTGAGAGTATCGCCGTAGATCTTTTGAACCATGTCGAGCCAGAAGGCGCCCCCCACGGTATGCATCACGAAGGGTTTGCCGGGCGCCAGCCTTCTGTATTCTTCGGGATCGCCGTAGAGGGTTGTTGGATCCACGCCGCTCTCCACGATTTCCTGGACGACGGCATTGGGGATCACGGGCAGGGCTATTAGGCCGTGAATGCGATCGTCCCGAAGGACCGCCTTGGTCGCCTGAATGAAAAGGCCGGAAGGTCCCACATCCAGGGGATTCCTTACATTCATCCAGGCCGGCGCAAGCTTTCGGACCTTATCGACGGTCTCAGGCCCCAGCTCGGGAAACTGAAGCCCCAGGGCGGAGCCCGCATCGGCGGCCATGACCCCCAGCGAGCCCGAACAGGTAACGATGCAGGCTTCGGGTCCCCTCATCAACGGTTCCCGGGAAAAGACCCGGGCCATATCGAAGAGTTCCTGGAAGGAAGCCGCTCGAATAACGCCGGCCTGCCGGAAGATGCCTTCATAGAGCCCGTCTTCCCCTGCCAGGCTTCCCGTGTGTGAGGCCGCAGCACTCTTCCCCACGCTGGAACTTCCGCCCTTGAAGACCAGGATGGGTTTCCGGGCGTTCGCATACCTTGCTGCCTCAAAGAAGCGCCGGCCGTCCTTGACGCCTTCGAGATAAAGGACAATAACGTCGGTCTTTTCATCATGGGCGAAATAGCGGAGCAGGTCCGATTCATCGACGTCCAGGCGGTTGCCGATGGTGACGAGCTTGCTGAAGCCGAGGTTTTGAACCGGTGCCCAGTCGGACAGGATGTTCCCGAAGGCGCCGCTCTGGGCGATAACGCCGATATTGCCGGGCCGGAGGCTGTCCAGATCGATCTGCGATGTGATAAAGCGATCGTGGGGATTGACGATCCCGATGCAGTTCGGGCCGATGACCCGGGTCTCCGACCCTCGGAGCCGCTTTCTGACCTCTTCTTCCAGGAGGGCGCCTTCGTGTCCCGTTTCGCTGAACCCCGCAGACTCCAGGATGACGGCCGGGATTCTCTTCGCCACGCATTCTCCGACCACATCGGGCGCCTGTGAAGCAGGCATGATCAAAATGGCGAGATCGATATCCTCCGGTATATCGGACAACTGCCGGTAAACCGTCAGCCCGTCGATTTCCTTCTCACGGGGATTCACGAGATAGAGATGTTCTCGGTAGCCGATACCCGCGAGCATCGTTGAGATGCCGCTCCCGAATCCTCTTTTTTTCGAAGCCCCAACCACAGCGACATGGCGGGGCTTGAAAAAGGCCTCCGGAAGCGGTCTGTGTATCATGAGTCCATTCACCTCCCAATCCAACCTGCCGTCGTTACTTCTTCGTCGGCTCCTGCTGCGCAAGCCGTCTCTTCGTTTCTGAAATAAAGTAATTGACCTTGTAATCCAGGCCGACATCCTGATATTGCCTGGCAATTCCCTCGAACCGCTTCAAGGCGGCGGTGTACTGCTTCTGCCTGAAATAGAATTCCCCCACATAGAATTCGTGTTCGGCGAGTTTCCGCTTGCACTCGCGGAGCATCTTTTCCGCCAGGAAGGCAAACTTGCTGCTGGGAAAACGGGTCAGCAAAGCCTCGAATTCCTTCTTCGCCTTCAGTGTTTCCGTCTGGTCCCTGTCTATGCTCGGCATCTGCTTGTAGTGGCACATGCCGAGCTGGTACAGGGCATAGGGAAGATTCTCGTTGGTGGGATGCAGGTTGATGAAATCGCTGTAGTAAGCCTCTGCTTCGCCGTACTCGCCGTCGCTGAAATAGGCGTCGGCGATTCCCAACTCGGCCAGGATTGCCAGTTTGCTCAGTGGATATTCTTCCTTCAGCCTCTGAAAGGCTTCGATGGCCCTCTCGTAGCGCCCTTTCTGGTAATCTTCATAACCCCTCTGGTACAGTCTCTCCGGCGAAGCGCCGGGCAGGGGGGGGCGCTGCCACCAGGCGCATCCGAAAAGGACAAACGCAAGGGCAAGCATCGTGGGAAGTATGCGCTTAATAACAATCATAGGATCCCCCATCGCGGGACCGTCGATCCGCCAGAAGCCTTCGAAGAAAACATCGAAAGGTACCCTTTGATATCGGAAATTCCTGCGATCCCGGCCTACAGGCTCTTTTTCATGAAATCTTCCAGTCGGGCCTTGGGAACGGAACCGATGAGCGTGTCCTGGAGTTTGCCTTCCTTGAATAGGAGCAAAGAAGGGATGCTGCGGATACCGAAGCTGGTTGCTGTTTGAGGGTTTTCATCCACATCGAGTTTCACGATCTTTATTCGATCCGCGTATTCCTCGGCAAGTTCCTCGAGTATCGGTGCAATGACCTTGCAGGGGCCGCACCAGGGCGCCGTGAAATCCACCAGGGTTGGTTTGTCCGACTTGATGACCTCTGTCTCGAAATTCCCGTCGCTCACATGGATAATCGTATTATTCTCACCCATTTCAATCCTCCTCGACCCATCGTCGGCACCCGGATCGACCTTGCCTTCCGGCTGCCGGCGGCGGCCTTCTACCTTTCAGTTTTTTTAGCTATTTCTTCAGGGATAGCTGTTGCATCCGCGCGCGAAATATGGCACATAACGGCGAACATTGTCAAACGCTATTTAACGGTCCGTCCGTAATGCAGCAAAGGTGAGGCAGAATATGACCAAGGACTTGGTACCCATTGCGATCCTCAATCCGGGAGAGGAGGGGATCGTGATGTATTTATCGGGAGGCAAGTCGCTGACGACGCGTCTGGCTTCCATGGGTATCGCCCTGAACATGAGGATCAAGGTCCTTCAAAGCAGCGGAGGTCTGCTGATCGTACAGATCGGCGATACCCGTGTCGCCCTGGGAAAAGGCGAGGCGGAAAAGATCCTGGTGTACCGGATTGTGGAATCGACAAGCGAAGAGCGCCCTGAACCGGCCCGAAGAAAGATTCTGGTGGCTCTCGCAGGCCAGCCGAATGTCGGCAAATCCACCGTTTTCAATATCCTGACGGGCCTGTCCCAGCATGTAGGCAACTGGCCGGGCAAAACCGTGGAAAAGAAGGAAGGCATCCATATCCGAGAAGACATCGAGATGCATATCATCGATCTTCCCGGCACGTACAGTCTCACCGCCTTTTCGGAAGAAGAGCGGATTTCAAGGGATTTCATCTTCACCGGCGCTCCGGACGTGATCGTCCTGCTTGCCAATGCAGCGATACTGGAACGCAGTTTATACCTGCTTTCAGAGCTCCTGCTGCTGGGACCCCCCGTTATCGTTGCCCTCAACATGATGGATGTGGCGGAGAGCCAGGGCATCAGCATCGACGTCAAGGCCCTCCAGCGCTATCTCGGCATTCCCGTCGTTTCCATGGTTGCCAAGAAAAACAGGGGCATCCGTGAGCTGGTCACACAGGTTATCGCCACGGCCGATAAAAAAGTCACCTACGATCCCCGGATGCCCGAAGTGTTTCCAGACCACCAGACCGTTTTCACGCAGCTGATGGATCTCATCAAGGACTCGCTGCAACCCCCTTATACCCCGCGCTGGGCGGCCATCAAACTCATGGAGGGTGACGCAGAAATTTCCACCATGATCGAGGGGATCGCTCCCCCGTCTATTTGGAATGAAATCCTCACGATCCTGGCCCGGCATGAAGATTCGCTGCATGCCGTGGTTGGAGGGCGTTACGACTGGATCGAGGAGGTTGCCAGGGCTGCCGTTTCGAGATTCAAGAGGGGCCAGGTCCTGATGACGGACCGCATTGACCATGTCCTGACACGCCCCATATTCGGGATCCCCATCCTGCTGTTCGCCTTCGCCTTGGTCTTTCTGTTCACTTACAGCGTCGGCTTCCCTCTCCAGAGGGCATTGGAATACCTGGTGAGCACCCTGGCGGTTCAAATCTCGCCTCTTTTTGACGACAGTCCCCTTTGGCTGAAGGGGGTCGTCATCGACGGCGTCATCGGAGGCGTCGGATCCGTTTTGACCTTTCTCCCCATCCTGCTGATCTTTTTCACCGTCATGGCCCTCATGGAGGACGTAGGATACATGGCAAGGGCGGCCTTCGTCATGGACCGATTCATGCACATGGTCGGACTCCACGGCAAGAGTTTCATCCCCCTTTGCCTCGGTTTCGGTTGCAATGTGCCCGCCGTCATGGGAACAAGAATCCTCGATGCCAAAAGGGAGAGGCTTCTGACGATCCTGCTAACCCCCTTCGTCCCCTGTACGGCCCGTCTGGCCGTACTGATTTTCGTCAGCACCGCCGTGTTCGGAAAGCAGGCGGCACCGGTGGCTTGGTCGCTCCTGGCCATAAATATCCTCCTTCTGGGGTTGACCGGCAAGCTCGTCAACCGGTTTTTCCTGAAAAAAGAGGAAATCAATCCCTTCATCATGGAGCTGCCCCTCTATCATAAGCCCGATCTGCAGATTATCGGTAAGGTCGTCTGGAACAGGATCATGGCCTTCGTGAAAAAAGCGGGAACGGTCATTCTCATCGTATCCGTCGCGCTCTGGGTGTTATCCTATCTGCCATACGGGCGCTTGGACGACAGCATCCTGGCCTGGGTCGGAAGATTTCTTGAACCCATCGGCAGGCCCATGGGGCTGGATTGGAAGATGCTCACGGCGCTGCTCACGAGCATCGTGGCCAAGGAAAACGCCATCGCCGCCCTGGGCGTCCTTTACGGTGTGGGGGAAGAGGGTCTCATCAAGGTCCTGCCCACCGTCATCAGCCACGCTTCCGCCCTCTCCTTTCTCGTCGCTTTGATGCTCTTCCTTCCCTGCGCCGCCACGGTCGTGGTCATGAAGCAGGAAATGGAAAACAACAGATGGTTTGCCGCGTCCTTTGTCCTGATGCTCGCCATCTCCTTTTTCGGGAGCGTCCTGGCCTACCGATTCGCCCTGTGGGCCGGTCTGTAGCCTGCCGGCCGCTCCACCCCGGCCAACGGGAAACAGGCACATCGATAATGAAACATCAACTAATATCAAGAGATTAAAACCTTATCCGGCCAGGTTGCTTTGACGATGGATTTCGATTGACAGGCCACGGTCTCATCATTATACTCGCCGCAAAAATCGGTCCCCCTCCCATCCGAAAGATGGTGGGGATCAAGGGAGTGCACGCATGGAAGATACCATATACACCCGGCTCATCGATTCGCTGAACATGCGGGGCGGGGCGGTCCTGCCCATCAAGTGCCCGGAGTTCTACTCCCTTCTCAGGGAGCTCTTCACGGCCGAGGAAGCGGATTTGTTCACGAAGATGCCCTTCGGGCATGCGGCAGCCGATGAGATTGCCAGGGCGGCACAGATGGATACCGGTCAAGCGGACGCCATCCTTGACAGGATGGCCGGCAAGGGATTGATCATCTATAGTTACCGAGACGGGGGAAGGAAGTTCTATAAAACCTTGACCCTCGTTCCAGGCATCTTCGAATACCAGTTCCTCAAGGGCGAAACGGGCGAACGAGACAAGAAAATCGCTCGGCTCTTCCATGATTATTTCCATGCCATGAGCAGGCATGCCTCTCCCTCCGAAGGCGCCCGTGGTCCTTCCGTGCCCTTTTCGAGGGTCATCCCCGTGGAGGAAGACATCACGGCAAACACGGAGGTTCTTCCCTACGAACTGCTCATGCCTTACCTCGAAACCACCGACTGTATCACCGTATCGACCTGCTATTGCCGCCATCATGCCGACCTGATCGGAGAGGGCTGCGGCAAGATCAAGGATGTGTGCCTGTCCCTGGGCCATTCCGCCCGTTTCGCCATAGAGAAAGGATTTGGACGCCAGATAACGCCGCAGGAGGCGAAAGAGATCCTGCGACGTTCCGAGGAGGCCGGACTCGTGCACATCGTCAGCAATACGAGCAAGCGGATCGACTTCATCTGCAACTGCTGCGTCTGCCACTGCGGACCGTTGCGGAGCATGAAGATGCTCCAGGAGGCGGGTGGTGAAACGATGGGATATGCGCTCGGCGCCAATTCAAGCTACATCGTTCAAGTCGACCAGGAAAGTTGCCAGGGATGCGGAACCTGCGTGGAACGCTGCCCGATGGAGGCCCTTTCCCTGAAGGACGATATGGCCGAACGCGACAGCGGGAGATGCATCGGCTGCGGGCTCTGCGTTTCCGTCTGCCCCACCGAATCCCTGGAAATGGTCCTGCGGGCGGACCGCAAGGTGCCGCCGAAAAACAATACGGAGTTGCTGGCCGCCATGATCGACTCCATGCAGCAGTCATGATCGCAGACAGAAAAAATCCGGATCTTCATGCGGCCCGCGGGAAACAATCCCCGGCGGTTGCCGGCCATTACGCAGTCCCCGTAGGTCCCGATCCGATCCTTTTCTTTCTCCAAAGCTGATAATTTCGGAAACGGGCGTAGGTCTTCATGGCCCGTTCGGAAGATTCGAAATAGGGGATGCCGGCGTTACAGAACTCGGAAATATAGGCTGAATCGAATCCGGGCAGGTTGACCATGAGGATGGCCTTAGCGGTTTCCCGACGCGCCTGTACGACGGCATCGGTGTAGAGGCGGTTGGCCTCGGCCCCCATTCCCGCCCCGATGATCACCAGGGCGTCCACGGCCGGGTCGGCGGCGACGGCCTGGACGCTTCGGATGTAGATATCGATCTCCAGCGACGCGGTGAGTCCCACATCGACGGGATTTCGCAGGCTCGTGCCGGTCGCGGGAACCACCTCGCTCAGGGCCGCCCGTGTCTTCGGCGAAAGCCGGGCCAGCCTGAGACCGTTTTCCGCACAGGCCTCGGCAGCGGAAACGGCCAGCCCTCCCGGCCCCGAGATGATGGCGATCCGGTCTCCCAGTCGTTCCGGCAGCATGGAAAACCCCATCAGGGCATCGAACCAGGCCTCGAAACCCGCCACCGGGACGGCTCCGGTCTGAGCCACGATGCCCTCCCAGACATCCCGGACGCCGGCCAGGGCGCCCGTATGGGAGGCAGCCGCCTGGGCCCCCGCAGGCGTCAACCCCACCTTCCAGACAATGACGGGCTTCTGCAGCGAAGCCGCCCGCAGCGCCTCGAAAAATCGCGCGCCGTCCTTTATCCCCTCGATATAGGCGCCGATCAAGCGGGTTTCATCGTCGTTTCCCAGATAGTGGATAAAGTCGGTGCTCGTTAGGTCGCACTCGTTTCCCAGGCTGATGGCCTTGCTGAAGCGGATACCCCGCTGGGGGGCCGTGCGGCAGAGGATGTTCGCCAGGGACCCGCTGTGGGAGACGAGCCCCACGGAACCGGGCTCCCTTGTCAGCTCCGGGAAAAAGGATAGCCCGGAGCGCGGAGCGTACAAGCCCATGCAGTTCGGTCCGATCAGCCGCATGCCGGAGCTGCGGGCTGCCCGGGCCAGTTCCTCTTCCTGCGCGCGCCCCTCGTCGGTGCCCATTTCCTTGTACCCCGCCGTGAACAGGACGGCGCCCTTGACCCCTTTGGCCGCACATTCCTTGACCACGGAAAGGGTCAAATGTTGCGGCACCAAAACGATAGCAAGATCGACCGGTCCGGGGATGGCCGATACGCTTGGATAGGCCTTGAAGCCGTCGATCTCGTCGGCCTGGGGCGACACGGGATAAATCTTTCCGGAGAATCCCTGATCCAGAAGGGCCATGAAAAAGAGCTTTCCCGTCTTCATGCCCCTGGGGACCCCGACAACGGCCACGGATGCAGGATGCAGGATCTCGTCGATAGATTTCAGCATCTGTTCGGTGGAAGTCATGAACTGTCCTCCCCATGAAATGATGGACCGGCGATGGCGACCCGTCCAGAAGTATGGTAAGGCGGATCGGTGTCGTTCGCCCTCCTATACACCCAAACACTCCCGGCCGCAATAAATCTGCACACCCGTTTCACATGAAATTAATGGGATCGACATCGATTTTGATATCGAGGGACCCTCCGGCGGTTCGTTCGAGGACCTTTCTGACCACTTCATGGATCACCCGTGAATCCCTGCCTTTAAGAAGGAGCTGCCAGCGGTATCTCCCCTTCACCCTCGACAGGGGAGCTTCGGAAGGACCGACGATTTCAACGGCACGACCGTATCCGTTCTCTTCCGCCAAGTTCCGGGCTATCTTCCCAAGACGTTCGGCACGGGCATGCCCCTCCTGCCGGCGGAGGCTGGACATGACGAGGTTGACGATGCGGGAGTAGGGGGGATAGTTGAGGGCCTGACGCAGGGGGAGTTCCCGATCGTAAAACTTTCCGTAATCCTGGGCCTTTGCACATTGTATGGCATAATGGTCGGGATTGAAGGTCTGTATGAAGACGCGCCCCGGAAGATCCCCTCGCCCTCCCCTGCCCGAGACCTGCGTGAGGATCTGGAAGGTTCGCTCCGCGGCCCTGAAGTCGGGCATGTTGAGCGCCATGTCGGCCGAAATGACGCCCACAAGGGTGATGCCGGGAAAATCGTGCCCTTTCGTGATCATTTGGGTACCCACGAGAATGTCGATCTCCCGCCTGCGTAAGGCTCGGAAGATCCGTTCATGGGCGCCCGCTTTTGCCGTAGTGTCGCTGTCCATTCGGGCGATGCGGGCTTCTGGAAACTGTTTTCTAACCTCCGCCTCCAGCCTTTCCGTGCCGACCCCGTAGCTGGCGATCCGCCGGCTTCGGCAACCGGGGCAGGAACCGGGCATGACGATGCTGAAATCACAGTAATGACATTTCAGGGAGCCCTCTTCCCTGTGATAGGTCAGCGACAGGTCGCAATTGAGACATCTGAACACGTGACCGCAGTCGGCACAGAGCATGAAGGTGTTAAATCCTCGCCGGTTCAGGAAGAGAAGCGCCTGGTTCCCCCCGGCGAGGGTCTCGCCGATTGCCTCGCGCAACAGCCTGGATAGGACCGGCATGGGGCCTTGCCTATCCCTGACCTCTTCCTTCCTCATATCGATGATCTCGATGGACGGCATGGGCCGTTTCTCCACCCTTTGCGGCATGGTCAGATAGCGGTAGCGGCGGCGTTGGACATTGAAGCGGGTTTGGAGTCCGGGAGTCGCCGACCCCAAGACAACGGCCGCCCCGGCAAGATTCGCCCTTACCAGGGCCAGATCACGGGCATGATAGCGCATGTGGTCTTCCTGCTTATAGGACGTGTCATGCTCCTCGTCTACGACAATCAATCTCAAATCCCTGACAGGTGCGAAAAGGGCCGATCGAGCCCCCAGCACCATCCTGACTTGACCCGCCGCAATCCGCCGCCACTGGTCATAGCGGACGGTCCTGGCAATGCCGCTGTGAAGGATGGCGATTTCGCTGTCCCCGAACCGCTCCTCAAATCGGTGCAGAAGCTGGGGAGTCAAAGCGATTTCGGGAACGAGAACGATCACGCCGCCGCCGCGCCGAAGGGTTTCCCCTATCGCCCGGAGATAGACTTCCGTCTTCCCGCTGCCCGTAACGCCGTGCAGTACGATGGGTGAGAACCGCCGGACCGCGACATCTTTGAGGATTCTCCGGAGCGCCCCCCTCTGGGCCTCGTTGGGGATAAAAGAGACCCCTGGAGATCCAAGGGCCGGAAGCGGTTTCGGGCGCCGTGGGACCTCCCTTTCTGAAAGGGTCACAAGTCCTTTGCTCTGGAGGCGTTTTATCAGGGCGGAGCAATCCCCGAAGGTCTTTCTCAACGTGCCCATCGGCACCTCGCCGTACCGGTCGATGAAGCGGACGAGCACGAGCTGTTTTTCCGTAGCCTTCACCCCAGCCGGCCACCCTTCGCGGAGGTTCACGAATTTTTCCCTTCTCCCGGCCGGCCGCACTCCCGGAAGTTTGTCCTCGACGAGCACAACCTTTTTCTCGCGAAGAACCCTCAACGCCGCCAGGATCTTTTTCCCGCCCAGGTTCCTGCAGAGATTCTCCACCGGAATCCCTCGAGGCGTTCCGGCCAGCACATCGACAATCCTTCGCTGGAGCGGCGACAGCGTATCCTCACCGCCTGCCTCTTCGCATCGCTCCCCAGCCGGGACAAGCATCGCCCATGATTCGCTCTTGGGCTCGCCGCCGGCCGGCAGAATTTCGCCAAGCATCTTCCCCAGAGGATAGAAATAGTAATCGGAGGCCCACCGGTAAAACCGAAGATCCTCTTCATGCATCAAAGGTTCGGGATCGAGGATCCGGATGATCTCTTTTACATCGATATTGGAGGATTCAGACGTTATTTCAACGATATAACCGGTTCTCACCTTCTTCCCCAAGGGAACAAGGACGCGCTTGCCGACGGCGACGGCGCCTTCCAGGGCTTCGGGAACGGCATAGAGGAAGGTTCTGTCGGACGGAATGGGAATGGCGACTCTCAGGAACATCTATTTTAACTCGATTGCTGAAAAGGGGTATTTCCGACGGGGAATGTCACCGGCCGAGGGCCTCGAACCCGCAGGACTGGGAAGGCCTCTTTCACAGAATATCTCCCTGCAGCCGTGCCGGTCACCGTGACTGGAAGGGAAGGCGGCTCGAAGAAGGGACGCGGCTTTCTACTGAGATGTGCGCTTCATTATTCAGATACCATTCGAGCGGACACGACTAAGATCTAAAAGATGTCTATTCGCCCTTGAGCTTTTCGATTCTTTCCTGCTTTGTCTTGCAATCGATACACTGGGTCGTCACGGGTCTCGCCGCGAGCCTCTTTTCAGAAATGGGCCCACCGCAAATCTCACAGATACCGAAAGTCCCGTCATCGATCCTTTTGATTGCCTCCCGCATCTTCAAGATCAGCTTGCGCTCCCTGTCCCGGATCCGAAGCTCGAAATTGCGATCGGATTCAAGAGAGGCCCTGTCATTGGGATCGGGAAAATTCTCCTTCCCGACAGTCATTTCGGAAACGGTCTTGCCCGCATCATCCAGCAGTTCATTGATCTTCTGGGTCAGCATGTATCTGAAAAATTCAAGTTTTTCGGGTTTCATAGCCACGTTCACACCTCAACCGCACGCAACGTAACCGTATAAAAACGGAGCGGAATGCTTTCATACCTAAAGAGCGGCTTCTTGTAAAGAAAAAAATGCGCCCCGATCCGTCGCGCATCGAGCGAACGGTCACCTATCTTTTTTGTCCCGGTAAACATCGAGGACCCTTTCGACGATGTTCGTGGTGGAAGCCCCCCGGGTCTCCGCAAGAATTGCAACCCGTCCTCCCCAACTCCTCACGACATCGCGGCCGACCACCCGGTCCTCCGTCCAGTCACCGCCTTTGACCAGGACGTCGGGCTTTAGATACTCGATCAGCTCGAGAGGGGTCAATTCATCGAAAAGGGTCACATAATCGACGGATGAAAGGGAAGAAACGATTTCCGCCCTCTCCGCTTCCGGAATCAGCGGCCTTTTCGTTCCCTTGATGGCCCGGACCGAGGCGTCGCTGTTGAGGGCGACGACCAGAACATCGCCCAGCCCTTTCGCCTCTTTGAGGTACCGCACATGTCCCACATGGAGGATATCGAAACAGCCGTTGGTAAAAACAATCATCTTCCCTTCTCGCCTTAGACGTTCCAGCTCATCTTTCAATTCAGCATGGGTATAGATCTTTTCCACTGACATAAGGTACCCCTTTAAACCGCCCTGGCGAGTGTGAGGACGGACACCGCAGCGGCTTTGCCGCCCATCAGGATTCGAGCGCATTCCTTTACGGTGCTGCCCGTGGTATAAACATCGTCTACGAGAATAATCCTCTCCCCTTTCACCCGTTCCGGAGCGGCGAGTTCGAAGGCGCCGCGGACGTTGGCCTCGCGGTCCCCTTTGCCGAGCGCAACCTGGGGTTCCGTATGGACGCGCCGTTTGAGCGCCATCGCGTCCAGAGGGATCGAAAAACGCCGCGACAGGGCTTTTGCGAGGATGGCCGATTGATTGAACTCACGCTCCCTTAAACGCCTCAAATGAAGCGGAACGGGTATGATCAGGGAATGGCCTTTCGGTTCGAAATCCGGGTAAGGGTAGGCCGCCATCCAATTGCCGAGAATCTCACCGATCGCGATGTCCCCCCCGTATTTGAACCTGTGGATCGCCTCGAGCAGCGCTTTTTCATAGCGGCCGAGGGATCGAGCCTTGCCAAAGGAAGGCGGCTCTCGAAGGCACTCCCCGCAGAGATGATCGCCGCCGCTGTTTCCCGCCACCGGCAAACCGCAACAGGAACAGACGGGCGAGCTGATGCAGGCGATTTGAGCGACACATCGGGGACAGAAACCGAAACCGCTTTCATGCATGAAAGCGCCGCAGCCGATGCAGCTCGGAGGAAACACGACATCTATGAGGCCCTCGAGGACTTTTTTTATCATGACAGGCTCTGATCGAGAAAGGTCACTTCGGTCGTGTCATCGCCGATCACCATCCGCGGCGCCTCCGGCCAGAGACGTTCAAGATCGTAAAAGGCCCTCACCGGCTCCTGGAAGATATGGACGACGATATCGTCGCAGTCTATGAGGACCCACTTCCCATACGTTTCGCCTTCGACGCCCAGAGGATAGATACCGGATTTCTTCAGTTTTTCCTGGATGAATGCTGAGAGGGCCTTGACTTGACGGTCCGAGGTCCCGCTGCAGATGATAAAGTAATCGGTAAAGGAAGATATCTCTCTGATGTTAATTACAATGACATCCTTCGCTTTCTTTTCAAGCAGGGCATTGACACACAGCAGCACCTTGCCTTCAACGTCCCTTCCTTCTTCGATCAAACAGGCCTCCATGCTTTGTCGTAAAAGGGGTTTCCCCGATTGCCCGCCCTTCCCTTTGCAGTCTCCGAGCCCGGCCGGAATTTCCCGGAGACGGCGTCCATTAACCTGCTGTTTTCAATAGCTGATTTTTGCGATGCTGTCAATCCGGATTTGCCGATTGTGAATTCCCCTTCTCTATGGTAAGGGAAGGCTACCGCCAATCAGGATCGACCTCGTTATCGGACATCACCATGCATGAAATCAGAAAAAGGGTACAGGTTCATATCCCTTTCAGGTTGCTGAAGGAGCGTCACCTCGACATGTTCATCGAAGAAGGTCTCAATCCGGAGATCGGCTTTAACCATGAAACCTTCGGTCTTTATGGAATATCGGACTTCCGACGGGTGGCCGATGCGCTCCTTAAGGCCGGGCTGACGGTGACCTTTCACGCACCCTTCCTGGATCTCCGCCCCGGCGCCCTGGACCCGAAGATCAGACAGGTCACCAGGGATCGCCTCCAGCAGGTCTTCGACCTGGTGCCGCTCTTTCATCCCCGCACCGTCGTGTGCCATCCTTCCTTCGACAAACGCTACTATATGACCGCTGAAAAGCTCTGGCTCGAGAATAGCATCGATACCTGGCGGCATTTTCTCGATCCTGCTGAAAAATTCGATACAAGGATTGCCCTGGAAAATGTCTACGAAAACGACCCTTCCACTCTCGTGGCGCTTCTGGAGGCCCTTCCCTCGGAGCGGGTCTGTTTCTGTTTCGACACGGGTCACTTCAACGTCTTTGCCGATACGCCCCTGGATTCCTGGATGGAGGGTCTCGCGGGCAGGCTCGGCCAGGTTCACCTGCACGACAACCGGGGCGATATCGACGCCCATCTGCCCCCGGGGGATGGCAATTTCCCCGTCCGCGTTTTTTTCGCCCATCTCGCCCGTAGGAACCTGGAGCCGATTCTCACCATCGAGGCCCACAGCGAAAAGGATCTCTGGCAAGCCCTAAAAAACATCGAATCGATGGCGATCCTTAAGGCGGCTCCTCGATCCGCCGGCATCGAAAGGATGTCGCCATGAAGGCTCGACCTTCGGGAGGCTGATGAACGGTGCCCGCCTATATCCTGAAGAGACTGATTCTCATGATTCCGCTCTTGATCGGGATCACCATTATTTGCTTCGGCGTCATGCATCTGGCGCCCGGCTCGCCGACCGATCTCGAAACCCAGATGAACCCGCGGGCCTCCGCCGAGGCAAAGGCAAGGCTCCGGGCCATGTACGATCTGGACAAGCCCTTTCATCAACAATATTTCCTCTGGGTAAAGAAGCTCGCCATAGGCGATCTTGGCAGGTCCTTCTCTTCCGATCACCGCCTCGTGGCCGACAAGATCATCGAGCGGCTGCCCATCACCATCGTCATCAATGTCCTGTCCATGATCCTGATTCTCGTTATTGCCATTCCCCTTGGCGTTCTTTCCGCCGTCCGCCAGGATACGCTCTTCGACAGGATCACAAGCGTCTTCGTCTTCATCGGTTTTGCCACCCCCACCTTCTGGCTGGCCTTGCTGATGATGATCCTGTTCGGCGTCCACCTCGACTGGTTGCCCATCTCCGGCATCCGGTCGCTGAACCATGAATACCTCCCACCAGCAGAGGCCTTTCTCGATCTGGTCAAACACCTGATCCTGCCCATTGCGCTCTCGGCCTTCGGGGGGCTGGCGGGACTTTCCCGGTACATGAGGTCGAACATGCTGGAGGTCATCCGGCAGGATTACATCATGACCGCCCGCGCAAAGGGTCTGAGCGAATGGGTCGTCATCGGCAAGCATGCCCTGCGCAACGCCCTGCTTCCGGTCATAACCATCCTGGGGCTGTCCGTACCCGGCCTCATCGGGGGCAGTGTGATCTTCGAAACCATCTTCGCCATCCCCGGCATGGGCCAGCTGTTCTATATGGCCGTCATGGCCAGGGACTATCCCGTTGTGATGGGCATCCTCTTCATCGGCGCCCTGCTGACGCTGATCGGCAACCTGATCGCCGATGTTTCCTACGCCCTGGCGGATCCGAGAATCCGGGTCGCCTGAACGGAGATTGAATACCCAGGGAAACGCAATGGCGGAAGATTTCTGGAAACGGTTCAAAAAAAACAAGATGGCCCTGATGGGAAGCGTGATCGTGCTGTCGCTCTTTGCCGTCTCTTTTCTGGCCTCGTGGCTCGCTCCGTACGATCCCAGCGAAATCAACCTTCAGGAAGTCCTCATGCCCCCCTCGACAAGCCATCCCCTGGGAACGGACCAACTCGGACGCGATGTCCTCTCGAGGATGATCTGGGGAGCGAGGATATCGCTCAAGGTCGGTTTCGCCGCCACCGGTGTCGCCATATTCATCGGAACGATCCTGGGCGCTTTAGCGGGCTATTACGGCCGTTGGATCGACGGGCTCATCATGCGGTTCGTCGATATCATGCTCTGCTTTCCTACATTCTTCTTGATTCTGGCAGTCATCGCCCTTCTCGAACCTTCCATCTGGAACATCATGATCGTTATCGGCCTTACGGGCTGGATGGGGATTACCCGCCTCGTCAGAGCGGATTTCATCTCCCTGAAGGAGCGGGACTTCGTTTTGGCAGCGCGCGTCATCGGAGCCAGCAACCTGCGCATCATCTTCGTCCACATTCTCCCCAACGCCATGGCTTCGGTGCTTGTCGCGGCGACGCTCGGCGTCGCCGGGGCGATCCTGACCGAGTCGGCCCTGAGCTTTCTGGGAATCGGCGTACAGCCGCCCACGCCGAGCTGGGGCAACATCCTGACGGCTGGCAAAGACAACATCGACATCGCCTGGTGGCTCTCACTCTATCCCGGTCTCGCCATCCTCATCACGGTCCTCGGTTACAACCTCCTGGGCGAGGGAATCAGGGATTCCATGGACCCGAGACTGCGGTAGCGGAACAAGAAGGAGGACTCGTTATGGTACAAGCATTGAAAGGAAAATGTTTTTGCAGGGCAGCACTGATCCCCTTGATCATCACGATCCTTTATGGATGCGCCGCCCCGGGAAAGCGCCTCGAGGCGCCACAAATTTCTCTCGCAGACATCGGCATCGAGAAAATCGGCCTTCTGGAGCAGGTGCTGCAGGTGGATCTTAGGATCGTCAATACGAACGAGGTACCCCTCCAGATCAAGGGCATCGACTGTTCGCTCATCGTGAACGACAGGAAACTGGCTTCGGGTGTGTCGGACCGCAAAACGAAAATCCCCGCCCTGGGAACGGCGACCGTCGCTGTCAGCCTCTATACATCCCTCCCCGATGTCGTGAAGGGCTTCTTTTCACTCAAGGAGAAGGAAGCCATCAACTACAAAGTCACGGGAAGGCTTCATACGGAGGGTCAATTCCTGATGCCCGCCCTGATTCCCTTCAGCGCCGAAGGAACCCTGGCCTCTCCCGAAAAGTAGACGACAGCCGGCTGCCTGAGAGAAACAAAATTCACGCACCTACCGTTGGCCTCCTTCTGCAGATGGTCGCCGATGACGACCTTCAATCGTCTTTTCTGTTCCCCGGATCCGGTCCGGGCCAGGTTTGGCTCACAGCTTTGCACTCCGGCTTCCTTCGGACGGTCCCTCGCGGTTCCGCCCTTGCCTTCGGCTGGCACTTGTGTCAATGATGGAAATCATTGACAGGATTCACGTACAGGGGGAAGGAGCCTTGCACCCCGTAAGTTCACGCCCATGCAGGGCACACCGGATCCGCATCAACCCGGTCTGGCAGTTACGCTACGCTCCATTGCCAGCCGGTTACGCGGGCGTTGGCTTGAGAAAGAAGGGGGAACCATGTTGTCGGCGGACACAAAGAAACAGTTGCTGGACTATCAGCGCAACGAGATTACCGAGCACCATATTTATCATCGATTGGCCCGGATAGAGAAGTCGCCGGAGAACAGACGCATCCTGGAACGCATTGCCGAGGACGAGAAGAGGCATTACGAGCAATGGAAGAGCTACACCGGCGAGGAAGCGCCAGTGAATTGGACCAAAGTCCGGATGTTCTACTGGATTGCCCGGGTTTTCGGCCTCACTTTCGGAACGAAATTGATGGAGCGCGGTGAGGTGGAAGCCCAGCAGGCATATGCTGATCTGCCTGCTGAAATTGACGAAGTCAATGCCATCGCCAAAGAGGAAAACGAGCATGAAAACGCGCTGCTCGGTATACTGGATGAGGAACGGCTGCGTTACATCGGATCCGTGGTGCTCGGACTGAATGATGCGTTGGTCGAACTCACGGGAGCGCTGGCCGGATTCACGCTGGCGATCCAAAACACCAGGCTGATTGCCCTGACGGGGTCCATCACCGGCATCGCTGCCGCCCTATCGATGGCGGCGTCGGAATATCTTTCGACCAAGGCGGAAGCGACCGCCCAGCATCCGCTGAAAGCCGCTTTCTACACCGGGACGACCTATGTCATGACCGTCATTCTGCTTATCGCGCCCTATCTCGTGCTGAACAACTATTACGTGTCGCTTGCATGCACGCTCTCGACGGCCATCCTCATCATTGCGTTGTTCAACTTCTACATATCCGTGGCTATGGATCAGCCCTTCAAGAAACGTTTTGCCGAAATGGCTGCCCTGAGTCTCGGCGTCGCGAGCTTGAGCTTTCTGCTTGGTTTCGCGCTGCGAGTCCTTTTGGGCGTTGAGGTATGACGGCAGAGCCCCTTGTCATTATGGGATTGAAGATCTTCGGAAACGAATCACGAAAACGCTGAAAGAAAACCGCCAACATCCTGAAGCTGAGCGGTACGGCGAAACCATCGCCGCTTTTTCCCCGCCTGCGTGCTTTTCGTCGGCAGACATGCGGAGACTCCCGGGTTCTTTGGTAAGGGCTTAATAGAAAAAGATTGATGGCCGCGATCGCGTTCCATCCAGACTTCAAAGAATTCTTGAGATTGCGTTCGCCTCAGGGGTCGGTTTACCGGGCCCCGCGCATCGCTTTGACCTTCATGAGACGGCTGATGTTCGATCGCTCCATCTCGTCGAGCTTACCGGTGATGTATTTGATGGTCGTGATCATGCGCGGGATGAAGGTATGTTCCAGGGCATTGACCCTGCGGCGCGTTTTTTCGATCTCGGCGCTGAGGATTCGGACGGTCTGTTCGAGCTCCGCCATCCTGACGAGCTTCGGCATGAAGGCCTTCAGGGAATCTATCGCCTGATCGAGTTCGGGGGAGGTATGAATGAAGGAATACATCCCCGTCGCCTCGCCGAAGGCGGCCTCGATCCTGGGTATGACGACGCTCATGAGCCTTCGCTTGCCCGCGTGGATCCTGAGCTCCTGCCTCGTCCCTTCCAGGGCGTCCTCCGCGATCTGCCGCGACGAGGTGATTTCCGCCAGAACGAAGAGTTTCAGGACATAGGGCAGCTCCTCGTCCACGCTCATGCGGACGCGCTTGTATTCCCTGGCAAAGGCCAGAAATTCCTGCATGAGGCCTTCGAGTTTGTCCTTCAGGAGTTTGTGGCCGCGTTGCGCGACCACCAGACGCCGGCGCAGCTTTAAAAGCTCCATCCTCGTCGGGTTGACCGATAATCTCGTCGCCATGGATCAGTGCTTCGGATAGTATTTTTCTATGTACGCATCGCGCACGCGTTTTAACTCGCCTCTGGGAAGTATGGTCAGGAGTTCCCAGCCGATGCGCAGGCTTTCTTCGATCGGGCGGTTTTCATCCTCCCCCTGGCGCACAAAAGTATCTTCGAAGGCATCGGAAAACTTGACGAACATGACGTCCGTTTCGCTCAGGGCGCTCTCGCCGAGCACGACGGCGAGTTCCTTGGCGTTTTTCCCCCGGGCATAGGCGGCATAAAGCTGGTTCATGATGTCGGCGTGGTCCTCCCGCGTCTTGCCCTCCCCGATCCCCTTGTCCTTGAGCCGCGAAAGCGACGGGAGGACGTCCACCGGCGGGTAGATGCCCTGGGCATGAAGACCGCGATGGATCATGATCTGGCCTTCGGTGATGTAGCCGGTGAGGTCCGGGATCGGGTGGGTCTTGTCGTCTTCGGGCATGGTAAGGACCGGGATCTGGGTGATCGATCCGCTCTTGCCCTTGATGCGTCCGGCGCGCTCGTAGAGGGTGGAGAGGTCCGTGTAGAGATAGCCCGGATAGCCGCGCCTGCCGGGCACCTCCCTGCGCGCCGCGGAAATCTCGCGGAGCGCTTCGCAGTAATTGGTGAGATCGGTCAGGATCACCAGAACGTGCATATCCTTCTCATAGGCAAGATATTCCGCGGCGGTGAGCGCCATTCGAGGCAGGGAGATGCGTTCGATGGGCGGATCGTCGGCAAGATTCATGAAAAGCACCGCCCGCTCGATGGCGCCCGTGCGCCGGAAGTCGGAGATGAAGAACTCCGATTCCTCGAAGGTGATCCCCATGGCCGCAAAGACAACCGCGAATTTTTCCCCCGTCTTCAAGACCTTTGCCTGGCGGGCGATCTGGGCCGCGATGCGGGAGTGGGGCAAACCGGAGCCGGAAAAGAGGGGGAGTTTCTGCCCGCGCACGAGCGTATTGAGCAGATCGATCGTGGAAATGCCCGTCTGGATGAACTCGTTCGGGTAATCGCGGGCAAAGGGATTGATCGGATTCCCGTTCACGTTCAGGTACTTTTCGGGAATGATGGCCGGGCCGTCATCGACGGGAAGGCCGAAGCCGTCGAAGACCCGCCCCAGAATGTCCGCCGAAACACCCAATTCCATGCCCTTGCCGAGGAATTTCACCTTGACGTCCTGCGGCGAGAGGCCGCTTGTGCCCTCGAAGACCTGAACCATGGCCTTGTCGCCGCTGACTTCGAGCACCCTGCCCCGACGCAGGCTGCCATCGCCGAGCTTGATATCGGCCAGCTCTCCGTAGGTAACCCCTTCCACACCCTCGACAAGCATGAGGGGACCCGTAATCTGTCGAACTGTCCGGTACTCTTTTGCAATCATTGTTTCCCTCTCATGATTGAATTTTCCCTCGGATTGCACCGGTAAGTTTTTCTTCCAGCTCCCTGAATTGCTCGATGGCATCCTCTGGAATGAGCTTCGCCCGGGCGATCTCGTCGAGTTCCTCGATGCCGATCAGGTCATCCAGGCCGATACCGGCGGCCAGGCCTGCCTTGGCTTCGTCGTAGTAATGCAGGATCACCTTGAGGAGGTTGAACTGTTTCCCGAGCGACGTATAGCTATCGCGGTCATCAAAGGCATTCTGGTGGAGAAAATCCTCACGGATCATCTTGGCGGCCTGCATCAGGAGGCGGTCTTCGTGGGCCAGGGCATCGATGCCGACCAGGCGGACAAGTTCATCGAGCTCCGCTTCCCTCTGGAGGATGGACATCGCGCGCTTGCGGTTGGCTGCCCATTGAGAATCGATCCTCTCATCGGCGCTTCCATCGACCACGTCCTGATAGAGTGAATAGGAGCTAAGCCAGTTTATGGCCGGGAAGTGGCGGGAAAAGGCA
>JAFGIO010000155.1 GCA_016929555.1 Deltaproteobacteria bacterium
AGATGGCCAAAGCGAAACGACCTTACCTCCTCGTTCGGAGCAAAAGAAGAAAGAGGACCCTCTCTCTGCAGGTTCAAAGAGACGGCTCCGTCGTCATCCAGGCCCCCTGGCGTGTTCCGCTCGCCGAAATCGATGATTTCTACGAGCGGAAGAAATCCTGGATCGGAAGGAGACTCGACGAAAGGCTCATACAGCAGCCTTTGAGAAAGCCGGAAGCCTTCTCCTCCGGAGAGCGCTTCTTCTACCTCGGGATTCCCCACCCCCTCGAAGTGGTCGATGAATCCGGAATCAAAGAGCCCCTGAGCTTCACAGGCGACCGTTTCATCCTCCAAGGCGCATATGTCCCGCAAGGGAGCCGCTTGTTCTTCGAATGGTACAGGGCGCAGGCTGAGACGCATCTGGCGGAAAGGCTGCGTCACTACGGCAAGCAAATGGACCTTCCCTCCATCGATTTCCGCCTGAGCGACGCGAGGCACCGCTGGGGTTCCTGTTCGCCCCACAACCGGCTCTCCCTCAACTGGAGGCTGATCATGACACCGCCCGCCGTCATCGATTACGTCGTGATCCATGAACTCATGCACCGCCGCGAAAAAAATCATTCCCGAAACTTCTGGCAGCTCGTCGAAGCGGTGATGCCCGATTACAGACAGCACCAGCGCTGGCTCAAAAAACACGTCCATCTGCTCGAATTTCCATAAGTACTTCAAACAGGGTCCTTTAAAAAATGTCGTTGACAAGGTTTTATGTTGCATATATCGTATATGCGTTTAATACGATCCAGCGAAAGGAGATAGGCCTTGTCCTCTCAGATGATCATCCGGATCGATCCGGAGCTCAAAGAAAAAGTCAACCGCTTCGCCCGGGCGGAAGGGAAAACGACCAGCGATGTCGTCCGGGAATTGCTTGAAGAATACATCTCCAGCCGTGATATCGCCGCCTATGTCGATGGCCTTTGGGAAAAAATCGGAATGCGGCTGTCTGCACAGGGCGCCACGATCGAGCGCATCCCTGAAATCCTTCGGGAAGTCAGGCGGGGCAGGGCATGAGGGTCATCCTTGACACCAACGTCTTCATCTCCTCATTTTTCGGCGGGAAGCCGCGAGCCGTCATCGACCTGTGGAAGGAAGGACGCATTACGCTCTGCCTGTCGCGGGACATCTTTGATGAGTACATCGAAGTCCTTGGACGCCTGGGACTCGACAACACGCCGGAACTGGAGGAGCTGCTGCAATTCTTCGCCGCTGGTTATCACATCGTCTTTACGACCAGAACTCCGGATATTCACATTGTCTCCGATCCCGACGACGACAAGTTCATCGCCTGCGCCCTCGCCCTGAAGGCCGGATACGTCGTTTCCGGTGACAAGGCGCTGGTTGAAATCGGTCGATACGAAAGAATCAAAATCGTCACACCCCATGCGTTTCTCGAAAACATGAAGGGCGACAGTCCGTAATGTAAGGCAGCCAATGAATATTCTGCTCACCTTCGCAGGCAACCGGGATCCCTTCAATCCCGAGATCGTCAAGGGCATTTTCAGTGATGGGCCGGTCCTGACGCTTCTGGCAGAACGATCCTTTGACGCAGTCCACATCTTCACGACGCCGAACACGCTTCCCAACGCCCGGCAACTCCAGCTGGAAATGGGCAAACGGGCGGGGGATATCCACACCCACATCCATCTTTTCGACATCCCCGACCCGACGGACTACGAAACCCTTTTCCTGCACATGAGCGGGTGCTGCCGCGACATCCTGGCGGAGTATCAGGATCGACAGCCGGCTTACTGCATCGCCACGGCCTCGGGAACCCCGCAGATGCAGACCGTCTGGTTTCTCCTGGCACAATCCGGACTGGTGCCCGCCGCGCTTCATGCGATCATTATGATAGCAAGGAGGCATCCTATGGCAAACGTATTGATCCGTGATATCCCCGATGAAGTTATAAACGAACTGAAACGAAGAGCCAAAGCCCACAATCGTCCCCTGCAGCGGGAGCTGAGGGGTATTCTGGAGGAAACAGCCCGCCTACCCTATGAAGACATCGTGCAGCGTGCGACTGAGATAAGGTTGAAGCTGGCCGGGAAGAACCTCTCATTTTCCGACAGCGCTGAATCGATACGGGAGGATCGGGGCAGGTGAATCTGGTCATCGATGCGAGCGTGGTGATCAAATTCTATATTCCGGAGATCCTTTCGGACAAATCCCAAGAAGTTCTGGCACGGGCGGCGGGCGGTGAGGTTATGCTATTTACGCCGGACCTGCTCTATCCCGAAACCGGGAACATCCTTTGGAAGAAGCGGAGGCTGCGTGAATTGATGCCGGAGGAAGTCGTGAAATCGTTGATTCCATCACTTCTTTACCCATAAGGATTCAATCCTCAAAGCCGGTCCTGCCTCTGGCTGTTTTCATCGCCATGCACAGCGGAATAACGGTTTACGATGCCATGTACGTAGCGGTTGCCGGAATTTACGAGACAAAAATGATCACGGCTGATAAAAAACTTACGGATACATTGGCAAAAACGGAATTCAAAAATTATGTGCAGTCGTTGGGGACTGGGATCTGATGATTCTTTGGCATCGTTGCTTCACCGTTCCATCTCAATAAATCCACATGCCCCACGGGGCACCACGAAGCATGAAAACAAGCAAGGTCATTCCGCGCAGGCGGGAATCTGGGTTTTTTTCTTGACAGGAACAAAGAGGTCGATCATGCCGCCTCATATCCGTAAGATCATCGCTGAGATAAAGAAGAGGCTCTGTTTGCTTTACGGCGACAAGCTAGTGAAAATTAACATATATCACAGTATGTTACCAAATTGCCCTCATCCCATTAAAAAATGAGGTTGACTTTTCCTGCCGCTATTTGTTAGAAAAAAGTGGATTTTCGCAAAAAAATCGCCATTGAACTTGCCCTTATACGCCTTGAAACATTGCTTTGAGGCTCGTTTTTCTTATAAACAGCATCTCGACTGCCTATAGCTGATGATTCATCAAAGTGGAATCCGATCGTGGCTTAGATCTTTCGGCTGGAGTTTCAGGATTTACGTGTAAAAAAAGACGCAACCAGCTCTGATGACCGTTTTCCCTATCAGGCGTCTTTTCACAGGTGTCCCTAACAAAAACCCAATAGCTTGAAAGGAGAAAAGTCGATGAGAAGGCATACCCTTGGATGGAGCGTACTGTTAACGGCGTGTCTGATCCTGGCGTTCTGTTTTCCCGCCTGGGGGAAAACCATCAAGATCGGCGTCATTGGTCCCATGAACTTTGTTCAGGGCAAGGGGCATTGGGCGGGCGCCACCATGGCCGC
>JAFGIO010000156.1 GCA_016929555.1 Deltaproteobacteria bacterium
GAAAATAAAACCCTGGATTCCCGCTTTCGCGGGAATGACCTTGCTTATTTTCATGCTTCGTGGTGCCCCACGGGGCATGGGGGTTTATTAAGAAAATCCCCTTCCCTGTATCCCTCCCCCTCGAGGGGGTTGGGGTGGGGGTGATTTTCATGCTTCGTGGCGCCCGACGGGGCATGGATGTTTTTTACTGTTATTTCGACGGGACCTGACTATCAACCTTTCGAAGCAGAAGTCAACGAAACGCGGAGAGATGCCGTTCAGCCGGTACAGGAGTTTCGTTTCGAAGCCGCCGATGATCAGGAATTTCTCCTTCCTGAAGCCGCTCATCAAAATTCCGGCTATTTCCGTCGCCGTCATCAGACCCCCGCTCTCGGACAACGCATTGCACTCCGTCGGCCTGATCTTGAGTTCCTCGGCATGCCCGGGGGTGTCCACGTCAGGGGGGCACAACACCGCCACCTGAACGCCCCTGCCCTTAAGCTCCTGTTTGATGACTTCAGCCAGCGAGAGAACGGCGGCCTTGGTCGGCGAGTAGCTCGAGTACCCGAAGATCCCTTTCAATCCTGCGCCCGATGTAACGAAGACAATCGCGCTCCTTCTCCGCTCCAGGAGAAACGGAAGCGCCGCCTTCGTGGTGAAAACGGCGCCCAGGTAATTGGTCCTGTCGGTCCTTTCGAACACTTCAAGATCCTGTCTCTCGAAATAATCGGGAACGTACATTCCCGCGTTGTTTATCACAACATCGATGCCGCCGTTTTGGGATGCGATCTGCCTGATTGTCCCGGCGATCCCCTCGCGGTTGCCTACGTCGCAGGAATATCCTGCCACCGTCCGTCCGGGCTTGACGTCCTTTTTAAGGTTCCTGACCGATGCGGCCAGACTATCGCCGTTGCGGGCGATCGTGAAAACGTTGGCGCCTTCCTTCAGGAAAGCCCTCGCAATCTCAAGGCCGATCCCGCGGGAACCTCCCGTCACTATGACATTTTTCCCCTTCAGATCCTTCATGAAACGCCCCGATCCACATCGGAAAGAGAGCTGGATGGCTTTTCGGCTTCCTGCAGGTTCACCAATGTTTCAATCCATGACAAAGACCGCCTCGATTACCTCTTTGGACTTGATCTTCACCAGCCGGAAGGCTTCCCTGCAGGAACCCATGGGAAGAAGGGAATCGTTTCCGATGTGGTCGCCTATATCCTCAGGTTGCTCACATCGAAGCAGATCGATTTCATGGGACACCTCAAGCCTCCCTTAGGTATTTATTCAGAACTTCGGCGATCTCTTCGGGCATCCGGATTCCTTTTTCCATGAGCCTCGACTGATATTTCTTGAACGAGTAAATGTGTCGTGCGGAGCTGATCATGATCCGCACATATTCCCGGACAGCGGTTTCGAGTTTCCTTCTCAGGGCGGGATGGTCGAGGAACAGATTTTCCACCTCCTTGATCAATCGGAGATTCACGGGACGGCAGACGGACCTGTAGAAAGCGAAACGCTGCAGGTGGCTGTCTTCCAGATCTTCGGCGCGGATCGCCCTTTCGATCCTGTCCAGATCGAGACTGTCGCAGACATCTATTTCCATGCGGCGCCTGCGCAGCTCGTCGAAAACGGCCTGGAGCGGCTGCGGAATGGAGCAGGCGTCGTTGGGGTCCGGACGGCATTCCTCTCCCCGCAGATAGACGATAAGGTCGACATCGGAGCTTGGTTCGGCGATGCCGAAGTTCAGGGAACCCAGCAGATCGAAGGCGACATGCATCCCCCTCTTTTCGATGTCCCTGTAGATGACGCGCAGATCCTGGATCATCCGCCTCGACGCCTCGTTTTCATGGCTCAGGAAGAATTGTTTCAGGCGCCTGAATCTGGAGATGGATCGGATATGGCTTTCCCTTGGAGCCTGCCGGGATAGTTCGCTGATCCGGCGTTCGTCCAGCACCAGTTTCCTCAGTTCGCCGTCCCGAAGCATATAATCGGCCAAATCCAGGATTCTTTCACCCTCCAGCTTGCGGAGCGTTGCGACCTGAAGGTCCCCTCTCTCCACGATCAGATCGAAGAAATATCCCCCTTTCTTGACGCGGTTCACCTCCACGAATCGGCCGAAATTCGAGGGATTCAGGAAAAAAACTCCCCCGCTGTAACGGCATCCCCAGGCCTCGTGGATATGGCCGCTGAAAACGATTTTGGGCGGCCGCTCGTCGATGAAATTCCTGATCCCGATGCTGCCGACATGGCCCTTCGGGGCCAGGGTGTCCATGAAACCGTAGGGCGGTTGATGCGTCACGGCAATATCGGGCCGCTCTTTCTTGAAGTAATCATAGGGTTCCGAAAAAAACTCCCCATCCCGATATCCTTCATTGAATCGAACGCCGATATGGTCGGGAACCCCGGGCGTCTGAACGGGCGCTCCGCCATAGCCCGAAATTTTCAGGCCGTCGAATTCCACGGAGTCGAGGTGAAGGTTCCAGTCCTTGAGGGACGTTTCCCGCAGATCCATATCGTAGTTTCCCGGGATTGCCGCAATGTGCCGATCCGAAAACCTGGAAAAGATGCCGGCAAGTTTATCGTACTTCGCCCGCAGGCGGCGCTGCGCCTCGTCGCTCTGCCTGATATAGGCCACTGCGCTGCGCCTGCGTTCCTCCGATCCCCCGTTATCCGTGCCCAGGATATCCCGGGAAATCCCGTAAAGCGTCCCTTCCGCCTTTTCATTCTTTTTGATTTTCAGCAAGTATTCCTGCAGCCCCATGAATTCCCAGGCTTTGTCGTAGGATGGGAAGATGATATAGGTGAGGTCTCCGGCGATAAGATAGAGGTCCGCCATGGTCCTTTGCAGGAGCCTTTCCAGGTTCGCGAAGGCATCGTGAATATCCGTAACGTAGATGATTCTCATCTCTCGTGCCCTGACGAGCGTTCCCCCGGCCCTCTTCCGGGCTTCTTCGGCAAAGAACTCGCGAACGCCGGGGTGCGCCATTCCCGAATTTTGGAATTGGATGGGGCCGCGCCATGCTTTGCCGGAGGAAAGTATCTTTGAAAGATCCCTCGCCCGCAGGGGGAGAGGGATCCGCAAGGCCTTCCTGCCGCTCGCTGGGAGCGTTGAGGCAGCGTCAGAAGAGAATCTTGTCCTTCACCAGTTGGTCGATTTCTTCCTGGGGCAGGCCCAGCAATTCCCCGAAGACGTAGTTGTTGTGTTCGCCCAGCATCGGCGCAGGCCTTTCGACGCGTGGCGGGGTTCTGTTCATTTTCCAGAGCATGCCGTCGTATTTTTTCACACCGATCTCGGGGTGATCCCACTCTTCGAAGAAACCTCTGGCGTTGAGATGGGGATCCTCCACCAATCCGCGGTTGCTCAGGCAGGGAAAGGCGGCCACCCCTTCCTTCTGGAGCATCTCCGCGAGTTCGTACTGCTCGTAATTCAGGGTCCACTCCTCGATCAGAGGGTCCATTTCCTCCTGGTTTTTCCAGCGGCCGTATCCGTCGGCGTATTTTTTATCCTTTGTCCATTCGGGATTGCCCATGACCTTGCAAAGCGCAGCCCACTCCTCATCGGAAGCCACCGCAATCGCCACCCATTTCAGATCGCCTTCCCTGCACCGGTAGAAGTTATGGGGGGCCATGAACTCGTCCTTGTTGATCTGGCGGACACGGATGCGCTTGTTGAGCGTGTAGTCCATGATGTTTTCCGGTTGAATGCTGACCAGGCCCTCCCACTGGGAAAGCTCGATGAACTGACCCTTGCCCGTCTTCGAGCGGTAGCGCAGGGCGCTGAGCGCGGCGAAGAGGCCGTGATGGGTCGCCACGGGATCGCCGAAACTGGTGGGCAGGCACAGGGGCGCCATGTCGGGGTATCCCGTCGTGTAGGCCATGCCGCTTGCATAAACCTGGGGCCGTCCGTACATCACGTAGTTCGTCATCGGTCCCTGCGAGCCGAAAGGCGTCATGGACACGTAAATGATCTTCGGGTTGACCTTTTGGACATCCTCATAGCCCAGCCCCAGGCGCTTCATGACCCCGAAGGCGTAGTTTTCGACCATGATATCGCTGATTTCAAGGATCTTCTTGCACAGTTCCAGGCCCTTCGGGGTGGACACGTCGAGCTGGACGGCCAGCTTGTTCCGGTTCATGTAGCTGTAATAGCCGGAGTTGTTGTAGGTAATTCCCTTCCCGGGCTCCCAGGGAGGCAGCAGTCTCGTGACGTCCATATGCTTGAGGCTTTCCACCTTGATCACCCGCGCGCCCATGTCCCCCAGGGACCTGGCGAAGAGCGGGCCCGCCCAGGCGTTGCCGAAATCGGCGACGGTGATGCCTTCGAGAACTTTCTTGTTCATGGGATTCCTCCTTTCCCGTAACCGGATCAAATGGCGCCGATCTCTGTGAATTTCACCAGTTCCTCTCTGGTGTATCCGAGCCAGCCGCAGTAGATGTCCTCATTGTGTTCTCCCAGCAGGGGCGCCTTTCGCTCGATTCGCCAGGGGGTCTCCGAAAGGGTGTAGGGAGCGCCGGGGTACCGGGCCTTCCCGATGACGGGATGGTCGATCTCGACAAAATAATGCTGCGCCGCCAATTGGGGTGAGTTGACGATCTCTTCCGCGTTGTAGGCTGGAGCCACCGGGACGCGGTTGGCCTGAGCCTTCTGGAAGACCTCTTCCTTGGTATGCTGCATCGTCCATTCGGTCAGCAGCGGCCACAGGGCGTCGAGGTAAGCCGCCCGGGAGAAACGATCCTTGAAAAGCTCGTTGGTGGCCCACTCCGGATTTCCCATGACCTCGACGTATCTGTCGAACTGGAAATCCTCGATGCACATGAGGAACACCCATCCATCCTTGCATTCCAGGGGCAGCATGGGCTGGAGGATCGGGTTGGTGAGGCCGCCGATTTCGTTGGCCGCGAAGGTCCAGTGCTCTATGGCCGATTCATAATGGCCCGCCATGACCTCCTGGATGGAGACATCGACATGCTGGCCGGCCCCGATCTGATCGCGGGCAAAGAGGGCGAACATGGACGCCACCGAGCCCACCTGCGCGGCGCTGAACTGTGACGGTCTTCCCCCCGCCTTTACCGGCGGCATGACCGGCTCGCGAATGCAGGCTGTGCTTCCATAGCCGTAGCCGCTTGCACTGTAGGCCGTGATTTCATAGGCCTTGTAATTCCTGAAGGGTCCCGTCTGGCCGAAGGGGGTGATGGAGGTCATGATCAGCATGGGGTTGATCTTTTCGAGGGCCTCGTAGGTCAGCCCCAGACCCTCCATGAGAGCGGGCGGGTTGTTTTCCACCAAGAAATCCACCTTGCCGGCCAGTTCGCAAAAGAGCTTCTTCCCCACCGCCGTGGACGGATCGAGGGTGACGCTCAACTTGTTGGCGTTCAGGTAGGCATACAATCCGCTCCGTTCGATGCCAGGCTTGTCCTGGGCAAAGGGTTCCCGCCTCCTTGCCTCATCGCCGACACCGGGCGCTTCGATCTTGACCACTTCGGCGCCGAGATCGGCCATGAGCTTGGTGCAGTAAGGGGCGGAGACCAGATTCCCGAATTCCAATACCTTGAGACCGGATAACGCAGTGTCTGGCATGATGAACCTCCTCCTGTCTGATTTTATGGTTTCATCGATCAATGAAAAAAAGACGGGGCTCTGCCTTCTTTGCCGCCAAGCAGGAGCCGGTTGAAACTGGAGATCCCAATATGGGGCGTATCTTACATTGAAACGGACACCGCTGCAAGAATTGTTTCGGTGCCTGTTTCGTTGCGGTCCCTCAGAATCCGGTGGCAATATCCCAAGCCGTTGTGGTATCTTCTGACCGTCCGGCTCCCCGCACCGATTCCTCCATCGCCTGTTATCGCCTTCGAGGACGCGGGGAGGATGATTTTCCATTCGTAAAAGGAGAAAGAACCCATGGAGGAAAAACACCTGGCCGCCGTATGCGGGCTTTACTGCGGCGCCTGCACCATTTACCGGGCGCGCAAGGACGGCAACCGCGAGGGGATAGAGCGGATCGCGCAAGCGATGTCGTCTTTCATCGATGTGACGCCGGAGGAGCTTGACTGCGACGGTTGTCTTGCCGGAGGCCGCCTGACTCCCTACTGCCGGCAGTGTTCCATGAGGCTTTGCGCCGAAAGGAAGCACGGAGTGACCCGCTGTTCCGACTGTCCCGACTTCCCCTGTTCCCTCGTCACCGATTTCAACAACGACGGCATGCGCCATCATGCAGAGGTCTTGGACAACCTCCGAAAAATCGCCGAAGTGGGCGTCGAGGCCTGGCTGGAAGGCGAACGGAAAAGATGGCTCTGCCCCCATTGCGGCTCGCCCTCGGACTGGTACGCCCGAACCTGCTTCCACTGCGGGAAGGACCAGCCCCGCCGCCTCCCTTCCCTCCCGCGGGACGAAAAGAAGAAATAGCGGTCGCAGCGCCGACAGCTGAAAAACAGGGTCACCGGCCCTTTTCGAATGGCGCCGTCGATAGGAAACAAGGCTGGAACCGCGGCAAAACGGAGCGATCCGTCAATATCCCCTTGCCTTGTCTACGCGATGGAGCAGTCTTTTCCCTGCCCGGTACCGCTCCAGATTCTCGCAGAAGAGCCTCGTGGCCTGCTCCAGGTAATCCGGCATGAGGCCGGTGATGTGGGGACTGAGGATGACGTTGGGAAGGTCCCACAACCCGCTCTCCTCCGGCAGCGGCTCTTTGGTGAATACGTCGAGACCGGCGCCGGCGATCCAGCCCTCCTGCAGAGCCCGGACGAGGACATCCTCATCCACGACCGCCCCTCTGGCCACATTGATCAGATAGGCCTCGGGCTGCACGGCCCGCAGCTCACGCTCTCCGATCATGCCCCTCGTTTCCGCCGTCAGCGGCAGGCTCAGAACGACGAAGTCGCTCTCTGCAAGCAGCCCGAGCAGTTCGGAAAGGGGAAAGACCTTATCCACGTACCTTGCCCTGTCTCCCGGTTTGGCCGATCGACGGGTGGCGCATACTCTCATGCCGAAGGCCTTGGCGAGACGGGCGGTCTCCCTCCCGATATGGCCGAGACCGACGATCCCCAGGGTCCGACCCCGCAGCAGTCCCGGGGAGAATCCCTTGTACTGCTTCTGCCGTTTCTGTTCGAAACACAGCGGGGCCTGCTTGACGAACATCAGCATGACGCCGAGAATGAATTCACCGATGGGAACGGCGTGGAGACCGCTCACGTTTGTCAGTACGATCGGGCTTTGCCGGACCTCCTCGGGCAGCTCGTCTACACCCGCCGACATCGTCTGGATCCACTTCAGCACGGGTGCCCGTGAAGGGAGTCTCTCGGGCAGCACCCGGAGCCACCCATAGAGGACCTCCGCCTCGGCCAGAAGCGAATCCAGCGACGCCTTCGCTCTTTCATCGCCCTTTCTCGCCGCACCCATCAGGGGCCAGAGGTAGTCCATTCGGATCCAATCTCCGGCGTCTGCGATCATGGCCAGCGATCTGTCGTCCACCGGCGAACTCACCACAATACGGATTTTTTCCATGGCGCTGCGAACCAATCCCATCTTAATCAAATCTCGGCGGGCCGTCCTGGAGGAGCCTCTTCGCGGATGGCTCCTGGCGGTGCGTTAGAACTTTTGACACATAAAAACCCGCTTTCTGTTGATTTGCGGGGTGTTGTGAATCATTCATGTTGCCCTCACGCAGGATTGAAGGGACCAGTCATTTCACGTCGCGGCCGGCGTAGCCCTTCAGGATCCGGCGGGCCACCGTCATCTTGTGGACCTCGTCGGGGCCGTCGTAGATCCGCGAGGCGCGGTCGGCCCGGTAGAAATGGGCGAGAATCCGATCGTCCGTCATCCCCAGGCCTCCGTGGACCTGCAGGGCCCGGTCCACGACCCTCTGAAGAACCCCCGCGCAGAAGAATTTGATCAGCGAGATTTCCTCGCGGACCTCCTTGACGCCCAGATTTTCGATATTCCAGGCGGTGTGCAGGGTCATGAGCTTCGCGGCCTGGATTTCCGCGGCGCTCTCGGCGATCCAGGACTGGATGATCTGCTGGGTGGCCAGGGTTCGGCCGTCCTGGGCGATGATCCGCTCCGAGGCCCGGCCGCACATCAGGTCGAAGGCCCGGCCGCAGATCCCCATCCAGCGCATGCAGTGATGGATCCGCCCAGGCCCCAGCCGCTGCTGGGCGATGACGAACCCCTCGCCTTCCCGGCCCAGGAGGTTCTCAACAGGGACGCGGCAATTCTGGTAAAGAATCTCGGCATGGCTGAAAAAATCCTCGCCCACGTGACCCATGACGGAGAGGTTTCTGACCCGGTTGAAGCCCGGCGTGTCCGTTGGGACGATGATCATGCTCGCCCGGAGGTGGGGGGCATTTTCGGGATTGGTCACGGCCATGACGATGGCGAAGCGCGCCCCGTCGGCGGCGGTGCTGTACCATTTCTGGCCGTTGATGACGTATTCGTCGCCCTCTCGGACGGCGGTCGTATCCATGAGGACCGGATTCGATCCCGGAAGATCCACCTCCGTCATGGAAAAGCAGCTCCGGATATCCCCCGCCACGAGCGGCCGCAGATACGTCTCCTTCTGGCTTTCCGTCCCGTAGAGGTGCAGGATCTCGATGTTTCCCGCATCGGGGGCCTGGCAGCCGAAGACATAATGACCCATGGGGGTCCGACCCAGGACCTCCGAAACAAAGGCATGTTCCATGAGATTCAGCCCCATCCCGCCGTATTCTTTGGGGTGGTTGGGCGCCCACAATTCCATCTGCTTGACCATCCGGCGCTTCTCCTTGAGTATCGGCATGATCTCCGAGGCGGGCCGGTTGAGAAACTCCGGCTCCAGCGGAATCAGCTCCTTTTCGATGAA
>JAFGIO010000025.1 GCA_016929555.1 Deltaproteobacteria bacterium
CCCCAAGTGGCTCCAGGAGATGGAAGAAGCCGGCAAACTCGTGGTCTACGGCGAGGAGAAGGAGAAAACCCACGGCCATGCCTGAAAAGGGATAGCGCTGCTCCTGCGCCGCCTCGAATGAAGATCCCTGAACCGAAAAAGGGCCTGCCCGTGGAAGGGCAGGCTCTTTTTTTGTTTTACACGAGCCCTGAGGAACTCCGGGCACCCGGGACCCCGGCCGAGCGAGGAGAGCAAATCCGGTTCATGCAGAACAGGGGCATTTCCCTGAAGGTCAAGACGATCAGCCTATATGAAGAATCTCGGGATTTTCGCGTCGGTTTCTATCCTATCGCCAAGCCTCCCCGTTCCCCCGTTCGGATTCTGATCACCTCGGCGAGATCGGTGATGAAGATCTTGCCGTCCCCTATCTCGCCCGTTCGGGCTGCGGTCGTGATGGCATTGATCGTGGGTTCCACGAAATCCTCGTTGACGGCGATCTCGATCTTCACCTTCTTCAGGAGGCTTCCCACCTCCCGGGCGCCCCGGTAAACCTCCGTGACCCCCTTCTGCCTGCCCCGCCCAAGGACATTGGAGACCGTCAGAAGGTTGACCTCGGCTTCTTCCAGGGCCTTCATCACCTCGTCCAGCTTGTGGGGCTGTATGATCGCGACGATGTATTTCATGATGCCTCTCCTTTATCGTTAACCTTATTCGATGACGGTGTAGGCCGCCTCGCTCTGTTGGGTAAGATCGAGCCCGATGATCTCGGCCCTCTTTTCCGCCCGCATGCCCATCAGGGCGTCGACGAACTTGAAGAGGAACCAGGTCATGACACCCGCGAAGAGGGGAACGATGATGACGAGTCCCACCTGGACCAGAAACTGGTGCAGATTTCCGAAAAAGAGCCCGTCGGCGCCGGCGCCGTTGACAGCCGTCTCGGCGAAGAGCCCCGTTGCCAGAGTTCCCCAAAGGCCGCCCACACCGTGGACGCCGAAGGCATCCAGGGCATCGTCATAACCCAATTTGGCCTTCACCACGGCCACGGCGAGGTAGCAGACAAGCGCCGCCAGGATGCCGATGAAGATGGCGTTCATGGGATTGACGAAGCCGCAGGCCGGCGTCACGGCCACGAGCCCCGCCACGACGCCCGTGGTCGTTCCCAGAACGGTCGGCGCGCCGTGCTGTTGCCATTCGATCAAGGCCCAGGTGAGCCCCGCCGCCGCCGTGGCGACGGCCGTCGTTACGAAGGCGTTGGCGGCCAGCTCGTTGGCGGCCAGCGCCGATCCGGCATTGAAGCCGAACCAGCCGAACCACAACAGGGCACCTCCCGTCACCGTGAAAGGCAGGTTATGGGGCCGAAAGGGGGCGTTCTGATAGCCGATTCGCCTGCCCAATAGCAGGCACATGACCAGGGCCGAGATTCCCGAACTGGTATGGACCACGATCCCGCCGGCGAAGTCCAGGGCGCCCAACTTCCGAAGCCAGCCGCCGGTGCCCCAGACCCAGTGGGCCAGGGGATCGTAAACCAGGGTCGCCCAGAGGACCGTGAAGACCAGAAAGGAGGAAAACTTCATCCGTTCCGCAAAGGCCCCGATAATCAGAGCGGGCGTGATCACGGCGAACATGGCCTGGAAGATCATGAAGGCGGAATGGGGAATCGTCGCCGCATAGTCGGCATTGACCGGGCCGCCTACATGCCTCAGTCCCGCCCAGTCCAGGCCGCCGATGATACCCGCGCCGGTATCGGGCCCGAAGGCGAGTGAATATCCGAAGAGGACCCACTGCAGCAGGATGACGCACATGATGATGAAACACTGCATCAGGATGGAAAGCACGTTCTTTCGCCTGACCAGACCCCCGTAGAAGAGGGCGAGGCCGGGCACCGTCATCAGGAAAACCAGTGCCGTGCAAATGAGCACCCACGCTGTATCACCCGAGTTCATTTTATGGTAACCTCCCCTGCTGAAAATCGGCGCATGCCGCCGTTGCAAGCAGAGGGCAAAAGCGATGCCAAAAGAGCCTTAACAGGCCAAGCTATTGATTGTATTTATGGAATGTTGGAGAGAGCCGTTGATGTATCGGCACGGTTCGGCACACAAATTTGTTTGAGAGGGGAAGGACGACACAAAAATGTTCCCGAGGGTCGTTCTTGATGATCCGAAATCTCCTGGCGGGGATTGGATGTATGGGTCGATCCTGCGTCACTGGGCCTTTTCGGGCCTGAAAATCTTGCAGGAATGGTTCGCCTTTGCTCCGTCGATTTTCCGGATGATCCCGACGGTCTCTTCGATCTTTCTCCGGTCCTTTTTTCCGGGCTGCGATTCGACGCCGCTGTTGAGGTCGACGGCCGCGGGGCGGACGCAATGTATCGCCCGGACGATGTTTCCGGCCTGAAGCCCTCCCGCCAGGATGAGGGGATAACGTCTCGAGATGCGGGCGGCGAGGTCCCAGTCGGCCGTCTTTCCCGTCCCGCCGTAGCGGTCGCCCTCGCGGGCGTCCAGGAGAAAGGCCCGGACCACATAGCACTCCGGGCTTTCCCGGTCTTCCCTGCTGTGAGTCGACAGTGCGCGGATCAGGGTCGAGGCGGGAAACTGCGAGCAATAGGCCGGCGATTCGTCCCCGTGGAGCTGGATCAGATGGAGGCCGCAGCGGGAGACGATCTCGCGGACCTCAATAGCCGGCTTGTTGACGAAGACCCCCACCGTGGCTATATGAGGCGGAAGATGGTTGACGATTTTCCGAACCCTCTCGGGGGTCACGAACCTCGGGCTCGGCCGGTGGAAAATGAAGCCCAGGGCGTCGGCGCCGCAGTCGGCAGCCGTCAGGGCGTCCTCGAGGGAGGTGATGCCGCAGATCTTGATTTCCGTCATGGACTGCCCGTCCCCTTTCCACCCATCGGTTCCCGCAGTTTCGCTCCGGCATCCGCCGCCGCCATGAGGGTCTCGCCGATCAGGAAGGCCCGGACGCCTGCAGCGCTGAGGGTTTCTATGTCGCCGCGCGTCCGGATGCCGCTTTCACTGACGACGATGGGGCCTTCGGGTATGGAGGGCAGCAGATCGAGCGTCACCTTCAGATCGGTCGCGAAGGTGCCAAGGTCACGGTTGTTGATGCCGACGATCCCGGCGCCGGCGGCAAGGGCCTTTTCCAGGTCGGGCCGGTCGTGGACCTCGACGAGGGTATCGAGGTCAAGCGAAAGCGCCAGTTGAAGGTATTCCTCGATCTGCGAGCCCTCAAGGAGCCTTGCGATCAGGAGCATTGCATCGGTGCCGATGAGCCTCGTCTCGTAGACCTGGCAGGCATCGATAATGAAATCCTTCCTCAGGACGGTCAGGGAAACGACCTTCCTGACGGCGGCCACGTGGGCCTTGTCGCCTCCGAAAAAGGGACCGTCCGTCAGAACGGACAGCGCCGCCGCGCCGCCGCTCCCGTAGACAGCGGCTATCTTCGGAGGATCAAAAACGGCCTTCAGGACACCCCGGGAAGGGGAGCGCCCCTTGATCTCGGCAACGATCGCGCAGTCCTTTCCACTAAGGGCCTCTCCGAAGGGGCGGACCGGTGGAAGGTCCCTAACCCTTGCGGCAAGCTCAGCCGGCGGCGTTTCTCTTTTCAGACGAGCGACTTCCTCTCTTTTTTCAGCGACGATCCGATCCAGAATCATTTTCTGGCTCCTTCCGTGAAGACCGGTTTCAGCGGTGGCTCCGTTCGATCAGGGCCTGGAGTTTTTTGACGGCCCGGCCGCTGTCGATGCACTCGGCCGCGATCTCGATGCCTTCGTCGATGGTCGACGCCTTTTCCCCCGCAACGATGGCCAGGGCGGCATTCAGAAGCACGATCCGCCGGCGGGCGCCGTTTTCTCCCGTCAGGATGCCGGTGGTGATTTGGGCGTTCTTCCGGGCATCGCCGCCGGTGAGCTCGGCGCCGTCGCAAACCTCACCGAAAAAGGGTAACGGGTTGATGTTGTAGGTGAAGACCCTTCCATCCCGGACTTCGGAGATGCGGGTTTCGCCCGTGACGGTCGCCTCGTCGAGACCGTCGGAACCGTGAACGACGAAGGCCCGTTTCGACCCCAGGTTCAGGAGGACCGAGGCTAGCATCTCCGTAAGACCGGCTTCGTAGACACCCAGGAGCTGAGCCGTCGCCCCGGCCGGATTGGTCAGGGGTCCCAGCACATTGAAGAAGGTACGGATGCCGATCTCCCGCCGGGGGCCGATGGCGTATTTCATGGCCCCGTGGAGCCTCGGGGCGAAGAGAAAGCCGATCCCGATCTGCTGGAGGCATTCTTCAACGACGTCGGGCGGGGCGTCGATGTTGACGCCAAGGGCCTCCAGGACGTCGGCGCTCCCGCAGCTGCTGGAGGCGGCCCGGTTGCCGTGCTTCGCCACCGTGATCCCGGCGGCGGCCACTACGAAGGCCGCCGTCGTTGAAATGTTGAAGGTGTTCATCCCGTCGCCGCCGGTGCCGCAGGTATCGACGACAACAGGCGCCAGCGCATCGATCCGCGTGGCCATGCGGTGCATGGTCCTGGCAGCGCCCGTTATTTCCCCGGCGGTTTCGCCCTTGATCCGCAGGGCCGTCGTGAAAGCGCCGATCTGGGCCGGCGTCGCCCTGCCCTCCATGATTTCGTCCATGACATCCGTCATGTCCTTTTCCCGCAGGTTTTCACCCGCCACCGCCCTGCCGATTGCCTCTCTGATCATACCTTCCAAGCCTCCTTATGCGTTTATTGTTTTGTGTTGTTGCAAGAGCGTTGCTTCTTCCGAAAAGGCCGGTTTTTCCGGCCCGATCAGCTTCAGGAAGTTGCCGATGATCCTTTTCCCGTTGGGGGTGAGGATCGACTCCGGATGAAACTGGATGCCCTCGACAGGGTAGTCCCGATGCCGGATGCCCATCACCTCGCCTTCCTCCGTCTCCGCCGTGACGGTGAGGCAGTCGGGAAGGGATTCGCGCCGGAGGATGAGGGAATGGTAACGGCCGGCCTGGAATGGATTGGGAAGCCCCCGGAAGATCGTCAGACCGTCGTTTCGAATGGGAGAGGGTTTTCCGTGCATGATCCTTCCGGCCCGAACCACATCGGCGCCGAAGGCGTAGCCGATGGCTTGGTGGCCCAGACAGACGCCGAGGATCGGGATCCTGCGGTAAAAGACCCGGATGACCTCCACGGAGATGCCGGCCTGCTCCGGTCTACAGGGACCGGGAGACAGAAAGATGGCCTCCGGTTCCATGGTCTCTATGCCTTCGAGGGTGATCTCGTCGTTCCTGTGAACCGTTACGTTTCGGTCGAGCTGCCCGAGGTACTGGACGAGGTTATAGGTAAAGGAATCGTAGTTGTCGATCATCAGTATCATGGCTGTCTCCCTTGGTTGTTTTGTTCGATTGCGAAGTTGCGCCCGGCGAGGGCCAGGGCGTTCATCAGCCCTGCCGCCTTGTTCTGCGTTTCACGGAATTCCGCTTCCGGATCGGAGTCCGCCACGATCCCGGCGCCGACCTGGATGTAAAACTTCCTGCCTTTCATGAGCAGGGTCCGGATCGTGATGCAGAAATCCATGTTCCCGGTGAAGCTGAAATAACCGACGGCGCCGCCGTAAGGTCCCCGCCTGGTCGGTTCCAGCTCTTCGATGATCTCCATTGCCCGGATCTTGGGGGCGCCCGAGAGGGTTCCCGCCGGGAAGGTTGCCTTCAGGACGTCGTAGGCATTCCTGCTCGGGGCAAGCTGCGCCTGGATGTGGGAAACGATGTGCATGACGTGGGAGTAGCGCTCGACGACCATCAGTTGCGTCACCTGAACACTGCCGGTTCGGGCGATCCGGCCCAGGTCGTTTCTTCCGAGATCGACGAGCATCACGTGTTCCGCCTTTTCCTTCGGATCTTCGAGCAGTTCGTCCGAAAGCCGCCGGTCCTCCTGTTCGGTTTCTCCGCGCGGCCTCGTGCCGGCGATGGGCTTCAGCTCCACCACCCCCTGCTCGAGGCGGACCATGACCTCCGGCGAGGAACCGATCAGGTGAAGATCGTCGATCTTGAGGAAAAAGAGGTAGGGCGACGGGTTGATGAAACGGAGCGCCCGATAGAGATGGATCGGATCCAGGTCCGTCCTGCCCTCGTAACGCTGCGAAAGGACGACCTGGATGATATCGCCGGCCTCGATGTACTCCCTGGCCCTGAGTACCATGGCCTGAAAGGCCTCGGGGGTCCTGTTGCCCGTCAACGGATCGGTTCCGTTGGAGCTGGGATACGGTTCCTTCGAAGGCGCTGCGTTCAACATCGTGATGACGCCTTCGATCTTTTCCGTGGCCTGGGTGTAGAGGGCATCGAGTGCCGCCTCGCCTTCGATGGATACACAGGCAACGACCTTGATCGTATGCCGCACGTTGTCGAAGATGATCAGGGAGTCCGTAACGAGAAAGACCGCATCGTCGACATCGAGGTCGTCCTTGGCCCTTTCCGGGAGGCGCTCGAAGAAACGCACCATCTCGTAGCCGAAAAAGCGGACGGCGCCGCCGTAGAAGCGCGGCAGCCCGTCCAGTTCGACGGGGCGGCAGCGGTCCAGCAGCGCCTGCAGGTGTTTCAGGGGATCGCCGCCGTGGGGGAAGCGGCGCTCCTTTCCGTTTTCCGTTAGGATGACCTCTTGCCCTCGCACACGGAATACAAGGCGCGGATCGGCGCCGAGAAAGGTATAGCGGCCCCATTTCTCACCCCCTTCGACGCTTTCCAGCAGAAAGGCCTGGGGACGGTTGCGCAGTTTCATCAGGGCTGAAACGGGGGTCTCCATGTCGGCGAGGATTTCCCGGTAGACGGGAATCAGGTTTCCCCGCAAGGCCAGTTTCTTGAAAGACTCAATATCCGGATAGTACATGCAGCGGCTCCTCGGGCATAAAAAAAGGCCGTGACTTTCACGGCCTTTTATGACGGTACTCCCTTTTTCAAATAAAAAAGCCGTGAAGAATACTGGCGTTTCTCCACGGCCTGGACTTGATTGATTATATCCTCAGCGGCGGACAAACCCCTTTCCAGCGGCCCACCACCACCAGCCTTTGATCGTCATCGTTAGGTTTCCTTTGAATTTTTCCATCTCCGATAGCTCACTGAAATTGCCTACGGGCAATCCTCCCTAAGATTGGCTTGCCTCATCGCACACATTCCCGCTCCTGTCATGCACATATTTTATCAGCGGCCATTCCATTGTGGGGAAAGATTTGCCAATGAATGGCCCTGCAAGTGGATGCGGAACAGCTCGCTGTTAATCCCCTGTTCGATATCCGTCAAGACAGGCACCGATCCTTCCGGAGAGGGGTGGGCCTTGATCCACTCGATCAGGGAAGGGCTCCATCCCATTCTGACCATGCGGATATCCGCTTCCTGCGTGCCTTCACCGCCGTTTCGGGAACGACCGTATCCCTCGGTGCATTGGAAAAGATAATTCCAGGGAGCGTTTTTTCGATTTTGATATTCCCATCTCCAGTGGGGATAGACGCAGACCATGCGCCTGTTCCAGGGAAAGGGACCTTCAGTGGATCCGGCAAAGCGGGCGGCGCCGAAGACCGGGGCCAGTGCATAGTAGGTTTCCTGATCGATGATGATCAGTCCCGGGGCATGCGACAATTGGAGGAGTTGGGACTGGAGCTTCAGGAAATCGGTCATGGGAATGATTTTTTCAAGCTCGGCCGCTTGCGTAACAAAACCACTTTCAGGGTCGGTCAGTCCCGGCCGACTGAGGCCGTAGCCGGCCAGCGCACACAGGACAAGCAGCGCGATCAGGACACGTCCGTTGCGGCAGGCCAGATATCGGACGGCATCGGCGATGGGAATGAATAGAAAGGGCAGCATGTATAAGGAGTGACGGGTGCCGCCGAGAGGATAAAGGCGAAGGGCGGCCATGGCAAAGGCGGTGGCAGCCACGCCGAGGCACAAGCCCAATAGCCAGAGATCCCGACTGCCGGCAAGGGTGATCAGCCCGAAAACGATCCAGGGCAGCAGCAACCAGTGGATACCTGTTCCATAAAGGTAGCGAAGCAATTCGGGGATGGCCGGGAGCATGTCCCGCATATTGCTTATCCAGTAAGGTTTCAGGTAGGTATCGACGGCATCCTGCTGCAGGGAACTGCCAAGAAGCCTCGGGCCGATGTGAAGACCGAAGACCAAAAAAAACGCTATTGCCGAAGGGATGTGGGCAAAGAGCATTGCCTTCAGGTCCGAACGGCCCCAGCGACGGGTGTATGCAGCAACTACCCAGGCGACGGCAAGCCCCGGCAGGATCAGCAGGGTGGCATAGTGGCAGAGAAGGGCGAGGACGAGGGAGACGGCGTAACCCCACAAGTCCTGTTTCCGGAAACGGTGGATGTAGCGGGTCATGAACAGGACCGTCAGCAGTTGAAAGACGAGGGCGATGGTATACTGCCGCAACACCTGCGACAGGACGACGGCTCCCGGGGTCAGGGCCATCAGCAGGGCGGCCGTAAGACCAGCCGCAGGCCCTCCCCATTGCCGGCCGAGAAGATAAGAGATCCAGATGGAGGCCATGCCGGCCAGCACCGAGAGGAGACGAAGCCAATATATCCCTTCGCCCAGGGAATTCCACACCCGGAGAAGCGGATAGAATAAAGGGGGGTTGGCTTGATCGAGGCTGACCCGGATCATCTCCGGAAAAGAAGGCTGGGTGGCGATATCGAAGTGGAGGCCTTCATCGGGGTTGAACCACCAATCACCCAGACCGTGCAGGCGAAGCCCAAGGCCCACAAACAGGACGAACAGCATCGGCATCCACCGGTATCCCTTCGCCGCCTCGATGAAAGAAGGGACTGTCTGTTCCATGAAGGGCGCGTCCTTTCCGGCTGTTCTCTCGATGCATCTTAGTCCGGCAGGGAGAACATTGTCAAGAAACTCTCTGAGGGCCTTCATTCAAATGCCGCTTCTGCGACTGGATGCTGTTTTATCGTTTATCACGGTACCGGATGCCCGTTTTAGGAGGCCCTCTTGCTTTTTTTATATCATTGTTTCTTCCATCTATGATACAGAAAGGCCTGGAAGGTCCACAGGCGTCGGTGTGTACGTATTCAAGTTCGTGCTCCCGACCCGACAGAGGGAAGCAGTTGCCGATAACCGGATGGACAGTAGGCTGGCGGAGAAGCCGAAGCGACTGCCGGCGGGACCGTGAAGGCGGCATCGATCATCATTCCTCCTCCCACTGGGGGGAAAGGCTTTTCAAGGAAAGGAGAAACGGACCATGTTGTGGAAACTGGAACCCAGCGACGAGTATATGCATCCTCTGGAGACGGCAGAGAATTTCAACGAGAGCATGTATTTCAATATTTACGATCCCGGCAAGAAAACGGGAGGCTTCTTCCGGATCGGCAACCGTGCAAACGAGGGTTATGCCGAGATGACAACCTGCCTTTATCTTCCGGACGGCAGTGTGGCCTTCATGTATAACCGTCCCAAGATCGCCAACAACGACGCCTTCGATGCCGGCGGGATGAAATTCGAGGTCGTGGAACCCTTCAAGAGGCTGAACGTGAGCTATGAGGGCAAGGTTGTCCATCTGCGCAATCCCGTGGAGATGGCCGATCCCAGGAAGGCCTTTACCGAGAATCCCTGGCTGGACTGTTCCGTCCGACTGGAGTACACCGGCCTGTCTCCTATGTACGGCGGGGAACCTGCCGAAAAGAAGGCGCCCTCTTCGCAGGCCGAGGCGGAGATGATGAATTTTGCCAAGGGTCATTACGAGCAGCATATCGCAGGGAAGGGCAGCTTCCGGGTCGGTGACCAGAGCTGGGAAATCGACGGTTTCGGGTTGCGGGATCACTCCTGGGGACCCCGCTACTGGCAGTCCATCTGGTGGTACCGCTGGCTCACCGCCAATTTCGGCCCGGATTTCGGTTTCATGGTGAGCGTTATCTCCATGCGCGACGGCACCACCGTACGTTCCGGAATGGTTTTCAACGAGGGTCGGTACGACATGATCTTGGAAAACGACCTCAAAACGGAGTGGACGGAAGGAGACTGGTATCATAAAAAACTTCTCGTCACGGCAAAAACGGAAAGGGATACCTACGAGGTCGAAGGAACCGTCCTTTCCATGGTGCCGCTACGCAACCAGCGCAAGACCCCCGAGGGCGAACGGCTGGTTACGAGGATCACCGAGGGCATGACGGAATGGAAGTGCCGGGGGAAGCTGGGCTACGGCCTCTCGGAATATCTGGACCAGATCGTTGACGGAAAACCGGTAGGCGCGGCCTGACGAAGGCGGTGGGAAGAGAGAAACGGAAGCGTGCCAATCCGGCGGGATATTCGGATGTTTAAGAGGCTACAGGAGTTAAGAGATGGAAAAGACAGATGTCATCGACAGTGCCACTTCCGCCATTCGTGAGGGAGAAGGGCTTGACAGCTCGAAGTTGAACCAGTTCCTGCAGGACTCCATTTCCGGTCTTCAGGGGGAATTGACCCTGAAACAGTTTCCCGGGGGACATTCCAATTTAACCTACCTCGTCAAGGTCGGCGAGAGGGAACTGATCCTGAGGCGGCCCCCCATCGGCCGCAAGGCGAAGGGCGCCCACGATATGGGGAGGGAATATCGGGTTCTGACGGCCCTGAAGCCCGTTTTCCCTTACTGTCCGCAGACCTACGCCTATACCGAGGATGAAAGCATCATCGGCTGTCCCTTCTATGTCATGGAGCGCGTCAAGGGGCGCATCGTTCGGAAGGAGCTCCCCCGGGATCTGACCTACACCCCGGAACAGGCCAGGAAACTCTGCGAGAACCTTGCCGATGTTCATATCGCTCTCCATGCCGTCGATTACAAGGCCGTAGGACTCGAGGACTTCGGCAATCCCGAGGGCTATGTGAAACGGCAGGTGGACGGCTGGGTTGACCGCTACCGGCAGGCCCGAACACCGGATGCCCCTGATGCGGAAGGGCTGATGGGATGGCTCGTCGAAAAGATGCCCCCGGATTCGGGGAGGGCCACTGTCATCCACAATGATTTCAAGCTGGACAATGTCGTCCTCGATGCAAAGGATCCCCTGAAGGTCATCGCCGTTCTGGATTGGGAGATGGCCACGATCGGCGACCCCCTCATGGACATTGGCAACATCCTGGCGTATCGCATCCAGCGCGACGATCCCGAAGAGATGCAGCTTCTGGGTTTCATGCCCCCCGAGCTGGAATTCAGCCAGACCCGCAGAGAAATGGTGGATTACTATGTGAACAAATCCCATCTGTCGTTCGGGGATATCAATTACTATTATTGTTTCGGACTGTTCCGGTTGGCGGTCATTTCCCAGCAAATCTATTACCGTTATTATCATGGGCAGACCAAGGACGAGCGATTCGCGCCGGTGATCATGGTCGTCAATATCCTCTGCAACGCGGCCGAGCGGACCATAGAAAATCCGGTCTTCTGAGGGCAGACCTACCACCCTCTTTTGAAAAGCAGGTGGGGTGATTCGCACAAGCACCCAAGGCGACGGGAGGGCCTCTGGATACCATTCTGCAGCAGGGCATAGAGACGATCCTCTACCTGCAGAGGTTCAGTCCAGCATTCGATTTGCCCTTCAGGGCGGCCACCGCGCTGGGAGAAGAGTCCTTTTTTCTGCTCTTCCTCCCGGCAATCTACTGGTGTATCGACCGTCGGATCGGCGTCAGGCTCACGGTATTGTTTTTGTTTTCCGCCTATTTGAACGCACTGGTGAAGGTTCTTGCCCACCAGCCGAGGCCCTTTCAGTACGATCCGCGTGTTCGAAGGCTCTCCTTCGCTGCAGGCCACGGATTGCCCAGCGGCCATACCCAGCATGCCGTTGTCACCTGGGGCTATCTGTCCGCCAGCTTCCGGAGACCCTGGCTGTGGGTCCTTTCGGGATTGCTTCTGGTCCTGATTCCCCTCTCACGGCTCTATCTGGGGGTTCATTTTCCGACGGATCTGGCCGGAGGCTACCTTTTGGGCGCCTTGATCTTGCTGGCCTTTATCAAGCTGGAAGCGCCGGTAGCCGCCTGGTTGAAACGCCGGGGACTGGCCTGGCAGGCGGGCGCCGCCCTGGGGGTTCCCGCCGTAATGATCCTCTGTTATCCCGCGGGCGATCCGGAGGGGATTACCGTCGGGGCCACGCTTATGGGTTTTGGGCTAGGCTTTATACTGGAACGTCGCTATGTCGGCTTCGAATACGAATCCTCTTGGAAGAAGGCGATCTTACGCTATCTGCTGGGGACAGCCGTTCTCGTTTCGCTGTGGCTGGGGCTGAAAACGGCCTTTGACGGCCTGGGGGCCGAGCCTCTCTTTCGGTTTATCCGCTATTGGCTCGTGGGAATATGGTTCGCCCTCGGCGCACCCTGGTTGTTTACAAAGGGCCGCCTTCTTTGAAGAAGCAGGCGAAGGCACCTCCCGGACCTTTTTCCTGCCGCGATGGATGGACAGATGCGAATCCTGAGCGTGGCAGACACGCACGGCTGCCTGAAAAGACTGGCCTTCATCAGGGATCGGATCGAGGCACTGAAGCCGGATGTTCTGGCGATCGCCGGAGACATCACTGCATTCGGGAACCCCTCGGATTATCTGGACCGTCTCAACGATCTTGCCCTGCCCGTTCTGCTTGTCCGTGGAAATACCGATCCGCCTTCCTTGGAGGGCTCGCTTGGCCGGTATGCAAATCTGACCTCCCTGCACCGGAAAAAGATTGTCCTCCAGGGACGGAGTTTCGTGGGCCTCGGCGGGACCCTGCCCGTTCCCTTCCGGAGCCGGATCGGTCTGAGGGAAAGGAAGACGATGGAACAGGCCGGGCCTCTGATCGACGGCCTTTGTGTCCTGGTGGCCCATCCTCCTCCCCATGGAATACTGGATGAGGTTCTGGGTCGCTTTCACACCGGTTCCACGGGCCTGCGAGACATCGTTCTGGCCAGGCAACCCCGGCTGCTCCTCTGCGGTCACATCCACGAAAGGCCCGGCATGGCCCGTCTCGGCGAGACGGTGGTCGTCAACTGCAATATGGTTTCCGGCTGCGGCGCCCTTGTCGATCTGCAGGGGGAATGCGCGCCTGCCGTCACCCTGCTGTAAATTTCCTTACACCGGTACTGGGCGGCGGCCTTCTTCCGGCTTTTCGTCGGCCCTTGCGATGATCCTCATGCCAGGCCTCGTTTCGCATCGCTTTCTGCCTTCTGCTGCAGCGCCTTTTCCTGAGAGAGCATGATCCGATACAGGGAATCGGGTTCTTCCTTCCCCGGATCGAGCCAAGGCTTCGCCAGCCCATGGTCGCCCGCGATGGTTTTGTAGCAACTGTAGCCCTCGCCCACCGAGGCGCCGTTTCCCCAGGACCAGCCGACCCCCGTGGCATAGAGGTTCTTTATCGGTGTCCTGTAGTCCGAGAGCTCCGGTATGGGCCGGAAAGTCCCCGTCTGATGCGGCACGGGATCCAGGACGTTCCAGTTGCCTTCGGGGGCCATGTTCTTCAGCCGGCAGCAGTCGTAGGGGGTGTCGGTGGCAACGCCGATGACGTTGTCCCA
>JAFGIO010000157.1 GCA_016929555.1 Deltaproteobacteria bacterium
ATGAAGGCGGCCATGGCCATGGAGACGGCCTCGGGCGCCCAGGGGGAAGCCGGCGCCGGTCTGGGCATGGGCATGGGATTCATGATGCCCGCCATGTTTGCCGAAGCTTTCAAGGGTACGTCGGCTGCTCCGTCGTCGCCGGCCGCTGCCGGGGCGTTCCAGTGCCCCGACTGCCGGCAGGACGTGCCGGCCGAGGCGCGCTTCTGTCCCTTCTGCGGGCATCAGCTCCTCGTCATGCAAAAGTGTTCCCATTGCGGCAAGAACCTGCCGGCGAGCGCCAAATTCTGTCTCCAGTGCGGTCAGCCCGTGGACCGGAAGCCGTCGTTGAAGAAATGCTCCCATTGCGGCACAGAAAACCTCGCGAATTCGGTCTTCTGCAACCAATGCGGGGAACGGATGTAATTCCCGAAGAGGATGCCTTGAAGATCGAAGCGATCGGCAAAGAGGATTTAGAGGCCATCAGAACCTTGTGGGAGGGCCTGAACGCCCATCATTTGGCACGCTCCACGTACTTCAAAGACCATTATTCTACCTTCACCTTCGAAAGACGGATGGAGGTCCTGGTCAGGAGGGACCTCCTGTTCGCCTATATCGCGCAGGATGATGACAGGACCATCGGCTACTGCATCGCCACGGTCGACGGGTCCGCCGGAGAGGTCGATTCCCTGTTCGTCGATGCCGCCTGCAGGGGCCGAGGAATTGGCGAAGCATTGATGTCACGCGCCCTCGAACGGCTTGAAGCGCAGAACTGTGAAACCGTCAGGGTATCCATTGCCGAGGGCAATGAAGACGCTCTTGGATTCTATCGAAGGTTCGGCTTTGCGGAGAGACTCACGGTGATGCAAAGAAGGCAAGGCAAGGTGTGGTGAAGGCGCGAGGACAGGATCAATCGACCTGTCATTTCTGCCCTTCTGATTTATAATGTAAAGTGCAAAAAGACCTCTTTCCGACTGTTTTGTTTCGGCGATGAATTCCAAGCCCCTTTCTCGCAAAGGGAATCTATGTGCAGATACGTTCGGATTCTGTCTTGTTCGCCGTTTAGATCCCGCTCCACAATTCCCCGAGAGCCTATCCAGTTGACCATGTCGAGAGTTGACAATTGCGCAATCGTCCTTAAGCTCAGGTGAAAAGATCTTTGCCGTGAGCCGGCAGGAGGGACGTAATGAGAAGAATATTCATTTACACAATATTGTTGAGTTTTATGCTCGCCTGCCAGAGCGGCGGTTCCCAATCATCGGAGGTGAATGAAATGACAAAGGCGGAAATTGCGAAAAATACGGGCATTGCCACGCTGGCCGGCGGCTGCTTCTGGTGCGTGGAGTCCGATATGAAGAAACTGCCGGGAGTGCTGAAGGTTGTGTCCGGTTATGCCGGGGGCGAAGGAAAGGACCCGACCTACGAAACCTATTCTGCAATGGGATATATAGAAGCGGTGCAGGTTTACTACGACCCGGACCGAGTCTCTTACGAGCAGGTACTCAATCACTTTGTGAGGCATATCGACCCGACGGATGCGGGAGGTCAGTTCGCCGACCGCGGGCCGGGTTATCGCAGCGCCATCTTCTATGGAAACGATGAGGAAAAGAACGCAGCCGCGCAGGTTTTACGGCAGCTTGAAAGATCGGGGAAATTCGGCAAGCCCATCGTCACGGAGATCCTGCCCTTTACCAGCTTTTACCCGGCGGAGGCATATCATCAGGAATACGGCGAGAAGAATCCCTTGCGATACAAATATTACCGGAGCGGGTCGGGCCGGGAAGGCTTCCTTCGGGAGACCTGGAAAAACGATCAAGGCAGGACGCCGGCCGCTGCACCGAAATACGGCAAGCCGGCCGACGCGACACTGAAGAAAAAACTCACGAAGATGCAATACGATGTCACTCAGAAATGCGGGACCGAACCGCCCTTTCAAAACGAGTATGTCCACAACAAAAGAGAAGGGATCTATGTCGATATCGTTTCCGGGGAGCCGCTTTTCAGTTCGCTCGACAAGTACGACTCCGGCACCGGCTGGCCCAGTTTTACCCGGCCGCTGGAACCTGGAAACATCGTGGAAAAGGAAGACCGCAGCCTCTTCATGGCTCGCACGGAGGTTCGCAGCAGGCACGGCGATTCCCATCTGGGCCATGTGTTTCCCGATGGTCCCCATCCGACAGGCCTGCGCTATTGCATGAATTCGGCGGCCCTGCGATTCATCCCGAAAGAGGAACTGGAAAAGGAAGGCTACGGTCAATATCTGAAATTATTTGCACCGGATAATTAAAGGGAACCTCGGAGGGAGTTGCCGCGCGATGATGATCTTGCCTTTAAGGGATACTTATGTATAAGCATAAATGAAGGCAGTAAGGCTGGAATTGTGATTCTGATCGTGTCATGCCGGCTTCATCGGATCGGCAATTACCATGAGGGCTTCGATGATTTCCGATTCATACAATTCTCGGGAATCCTGGCAGATCGAGCATCAGTGCCCCCAGTGCGGGGCGCCGGTCCTCCTGGACGAGACGGATCATCTGCTTGCCTGTTCCTACTGCCGGACGAAACTCTATCTCCTGTCCCAGGGTCCCTTTCGTTATCGCCTGCCGCCGCCCCTGGAAACGGCGAAGGAGATTCTCTACGTGCCCTACCGGCGCTATCGGGGGCTTTCCTACCAAGTCCGTGGACGCAACATTGACTACCGGGTTGCCGACCTGAATCTTTTGACAGCCCCCGTGAAGGGTCTTCCTTTCTCTCTGGGATTGAGACCCCAGGTCCTCAAGCTGAAATTCGTCTCCCCGGAGACGGAAGGCCGTTTTGCGAAAGTGGACAGCGCCTTGAGGGATCTGGTGGAGACCGCGCTGCAGTTCGGTCCTTCCGGCAGTCTGCAGTTCATGATCGGGGATGTGGAAAGCCTCATATATGCCCCCTTTTACCGTGAAGACGGAAGGCTCTTTGACGCAATTCTCAAACGCCCCGTCATTCCTTGGGACGAGGGGTCCCTGGAGGATCTGTTGGAACAGGACCGACCGTTGGACTGGCAGGTCCGATTCGTGTCCACACTGTGTCCCCATTGTGGCTGGGACCTCCAGGGGGAGAAGGACGCCCTGGTGCTGCTGTGCCGGAACTGCCAGACAGCCTGGATCTGTAAGAATTCATCCCTGGAGAAGATCGATTTTTCGGTGATGACGGGTGGGGAAGGTCCCTTGGTACATTTACCCTTCTGGCGAATGAGAGCCGACATCGAAGGCGTTCGGCTTCAATCCTATGCCGATCTCATCCGACTGGCGAACCTGCCCAAGATCGCGACGCCGTCCCACGAAGCGGTCCCCCTGTATTTCTGGTCGCCGGCCTTCAAGCTCAATCCCGCCCTTTTTATGAGATGGACCCGTCAGATGACCGCTTATCAGCCCGGAGGGCAGGCGAAGGAAACCTTCGAGGGCGCTTCCGTTCACCCGGTGACCATGCCCCTCGCCGATGCCGTCGGAAGCATTCCCCTTGCAATCGCAAATCTGATGATGGATAAGAGAAAGATGATGAAGCTCCTCCCCGATCTCCGGATGACGCTCACGGATGCACTGCTCGTTTATCAACCCTTTCTTGTGAGGCGCAACGAGTTGATCCATGAGAAGATGGGGCTCGTCATCCATCGAAAGGCCCTGGCCTTCGGTGCCGAGCTTTAGAGGGGTCGTCCGGGGCTTCGGAGGGTATCGAGTAATCTGATAGAACCATTCACAAGGTGATGAAACGCATCACGACCGGGCAGGCGGTTTCAAAATGCTCGGATGCGGGCCCAAGAACCGAGGAGCGAGGGGCATGTAAAAAGCGCCCCATGCCCGGTGGGGCGCCACGAAGCAAGAAAAGCACCCCAACCCCGTCCCTCCCCCATCGAGGGCGAGGGATACAGGACGGGGGGATTTTCTTACCAGGGTCGAGCGATACGGTTTGCGGCGCCATTCCGGTAAAACGGGCAGATGAGCGGTTTTCCACGGCCTGCTCGAGAAAGGAGGCAATGATGAAGATCAAGGCCAACGGCATCGAGATGAGCTACGAACTGTCGGGACAGGGCAAAACCAT
>JAFGIO010000158.1 GCA_016929555.1 Deltaproteobacteria bacterium
CCCCCCCTCGATGGGGAGGGAAGGGGAGGGGGTGATTTTCATGCTTCGTGGCGTCCCACGGGGCATGGGGGGTTATTATGAGAATAGGGAGGATAGGCTAATGGACCCTTGCGGATTGAGCCGCATCGTCCTTCGCTCTCTTCTGATTCAATCCTCTCTGAATTTCTCAAGGATGCAGAATCTTGGATTCGCTTACGCTCTGGTGCCCCTCTTCAAAAGATGGAAGGATCATAAAGGGCGAATTCAGGAGATGCTGACCCGCCACCTGCAGATGTTCAATACCCATCCCTATTTCTCCGGTCCCGTGCTTGGCTCCGTTGTAAAAATGGAAGAGGCGGCGATGCTGGATGATGGGGACGCTGTCCTTTCGACGGCCGATCTGAAGGGCTCCCTTATGGGTCCCTATGCGGCCCTTGGAGATTCCTTCTTCTGGGGCGCCCTGAGGCCCTTTGCCTCGATGGTTGGAGCGATCCTGGCCGTTTTGGGGTCGGCCATTGCGCCTCTCGTCGTGCTTTGTGTATACAACCCCTTTCATCTTTGGGTCAGACTAGGGGGGTTCGTCGAGGGTTACAGAAAGGGCTTATTGGGGATAGAATTCATCAAGTCCATGCATCTTTTGACGGCGGCCAGGAAAATACGCTGGCTTTCTCTGGTGGTTCTTGCTATCTTTGCGTCGGTGCTCGGCGCTGGAACGTGCCGCCAGTTCAGTTTCCTGCCGGAGGCATTCATTACGTCGCTCGTACCGTTATCTATTTTTCTATGTTATTGGCTCGTCAAAAGAGGGACATCGCCCGTGAATATTCTTTACGGGGCGGCTGTTCTTTTTTGTATTGTATCTATTTGAGATGGTAGAAATCAGATCCTTCAGGATTACCAATAAGTTGGGGCTTCACGCGCGGGTGGCCGCCAAGCTGGTCGGTGTCTCTAGTAAATACAAGTCGAAGATATTCTTTGAGAAAGATGGCGAAGTGGTCAACGGTAAAAGTCTGCTCGGCATCTTGACCCTTGCCTGTCCTCAAGGGAGCTGGATTTCGATCAGGGCGGAGGGACAGGATGCCTTGGAGGCCATTGAGGACTTGGGCCGATTGATTGCGAGCAAGTTCGGTGAGAGTTGATGGAAAGGGATGATTCAAAAAAAACCTTCGTCATAAAGGGAATTGGTGTATCTCCCGGTATCGTAATCGGGAAGGCCTATATTTATGATCCGCTGGACATCCAGGTATCCTTTTATAAGATCAAGAATGCCAGACTCGTTGCCAAGGAGACCAAACGCTTCAGGGCGGCGCTGAAGGAGTCGGAACAGCAGCTGCGGGAGCTGAAGAGCAATCTTAGCGATCTTGCCGGCAAGGAACCCCTCTACATCATCGACGTCCATATCATGCTTCTCCGGGACAAGATGTTCATCAATCGGACCATCGATTACATTCGGGACAAGCGCGTCAATGCCGAATGGGCCATAAAGATGACGATCGATTCGTACCGGGAAATCTTCGAAAAAGTTGAAGATGACTATCTCCGGGGGCGCTTCAGTGATGTGCAGTATGTGGGGCAGAGGATCCTACGGAATCTCGCCGGAGAAAAAAGGGGAGCCATTATCAACATTGCAGAAGGCGTCATCATTATTGCATCGGACATATCGCCGGCAGACACGGCCCAGATGAAAATAGACCGGGTTCTGGGATTTGCGACGGATATCGGAGGCAGAACCTCCCATACGGCGATCGTGGCCCGCTCCATTGAGATACCGGCCGTCGTAGGACTGGAAAACATCACCCGACTGGTCCGCACCAATGATGATATCATCATTGACGGCACTGTAGGTCTTGCCATCGTGAATCCCGATCCCGAGATGATTAGGAGATATGAGGTCAAGGAAAGGGACTATCTCGATGCAAAGGAGATTTCGCTCAAAGATGCAGGTCTTCCCGCTGTTACGAAGGACGGTTACAAGGTGGAAATCGGCGGAAATATCGAATTCATCGAGGAGATTCCTTCTGCAATCGTTCACGGTGCTGAAGGGATAGGCCTATACAGGACCGAATTTGTCTACATAAACAGGGAGCGGCTTCCTACCGAGGACGATCACTTTGCCAACTACCGAAGCGTTGTGGGCGTGGCGGGTCTTGCCTGGTCGACCATAAGGACCTTCGATCTGGGCGGTGACAAGTTCTTCTACGATCCCAAACTGGCCAAGGAAATGAATCCCCAAATGGGATTGAGGGCCATCCGGTTCTGTCTGAAAGAGTTGGATCTCTTCAAGGTTCAACTCCGGGCCATTGCCAGGGCAAGCGCCTTCGGCAAGGTAAAGATCCTCTTTCCCATGATCTCGGGAATCGAGGAGATTCGGGAGGCAAAGCGAATCTTCGAAGAAGTGAGAAGCGAATTGATCCGGGAGGGTGTTGCCGTAGGCGACCGGATTGAGATCGGAGTCATGGTTGAGGTGCCTTCGGCTGTCATCATGGCCGATGCTCTGGCCCGGGAAGTGGATTTTTTCAGCATCGGGACCAACGACCTGATCCAATACGCTCTAGCCATCGACCGGGTGAACGACCGGGTGACCTATCTCTATGAACCCCTTCATCCCGCCGTTCTGAGACTGATAAAAAGGGTTGTGGACATCGGTCACGAGGCGGGAATCCCTGTGGCCATGTGTGGGGAAATGGCGGGAGAAGCTATCTATGCCTTGATTCTCGTGGGCCTGGAACTCGATGAACTGAGCATGAATCCCCTGGCTATCCCCCGGGTCAAGAAGATTATCAGGGGTTCAACCCTTAAAGAGTCCAAAGCGCTTTTGGAAAGGGTCTTGAAGTTCTCTTCTGCAGTTGAAGTTCGCGATTATGTAGAGGAATACATGTACAAGCAATTCCCGGACGAATTCCCTCTGACCGAACAGTAGGTTCCATCGACAGTCATTCACAGGAACAGCCATGGCATCCATTGATGGTCCCAGCGGAGAGCAATCGCAACACAATGAACCTTATGCGGAATGTCTCTATGAGAAGGACAATTTCTCCCTCTTGTGGCTTGTCAAAAAAGTCCTCTCGAGGGTGCGCTTTGACGATGAGCAAGCGGAAACCTTAAGAAGGCTGTCCGAACGGGGCGTCGTCGTTTATGCCCTGAAACAGAAGAGCCAGCTCAACAGCCTGATCCTCAGAGAACTGTCGGCCAGAAAGGGGATCCCCCGCCCTGTCTATTCCCATGGCGTCAACATGAATGCCTGGCAGCCTTTTCCCGTTGCCGTCAACACTTTTTTTCACACCCTGCTGCGCCCCTTTTTTAAAAGAACCTTCAAGAATCCATACGATACGGGTTTTCTCAAGCAACTGGTCCGGCAAGGCAACAGCGCCATCATCCATTTGGGCGGATCGGAATTTTTTGAAGACCCCCATGCCGATGATGCCATCGCCCAGTTGATCGAAGCCCAGATGAATATGGAAAAACCGATATTCATCGTGCCGGAGATGGTCACTTATGGAAGGCGTCGCGAGCGGGAACAGGAAAATGTGATCAATATCCTTGCCGGCCAGTCGGACAACGCGGGAGCAATCCAGAGAATCGCCACATTCATGCGCTATTCCAACAAGGCCACGGTCATTTCGGCCGATGCCGTCGACCTGTCCGAGTTCATCAGGACAAACGACAGGCTGAACGCCTCCGGTGTCGGTTTCGGTGCCGTTCTGCCGGAGGTAGGCCGCCAGTTGCGGCGGGAACTGATCGATCGCATCGACGAGGAGAAGGAGGCCACCGTTGGCCCCATCCTGAAATCCAGGGATGAGTTCATCGGTATGGTGCTCAGCGACGAAGGACTCAAAAGGAACCTGGAGCAACTGGCGGCGGACGGGAGGGTGAAATATCCCGCCCTGGTCAAGGAGGCCCGGAAATATCTGATGGAGATCGCCTCCGATTACAGCGAAATCTTCATCGAGATATGGGACAAGGTCCTGACCTGGCTCTGGAACAACATCTACGACGGCGTCTTCGTGGATCAGGAGGGACTGGCCAAGATCCGGCAGGTTTCCAAACGGATGCCCTTTGTGATCATTCCCTGTCATCGAAGCCACATCGATTACTTTCTGCTCTCTTATGTTTTCTATAAGAACAACATCCAACTGCCCTTCATCGCGGCCGGTACGAATCTGCTCTTCTGGCCGGTCGGCTATCTCTTTCGCAAGTCCAGCGCCTTTTTCCTGAGGCGTACCTTCCGGGGGAATGTACTCTACGGGCATGTCTTTTCCAAGTACGTGGAGGTGCTCCTGAGGGAAGGGCTTCCCCTCGAGTTTTTCATCGAGGGGGGAAGAAGCCGCACGGGAAAGATGGTCATGCCCAAGTACGGCCTCCTCGCAATCATCATCCAGGCCTTCCAGGATGGGGCCTGCGAAGACTTGGCCATCGTCCCCGTCTATATCGGCTATGACCGGGTCATCGAGGAGAAGTCCTATCTGATGGAGCTGGGCGGCATTCCCAAGGCCAAGGAAAAGGCGACGGACGTGCTCAAGACGGGCAGTGTCGTCAGGAAGCGCTACGGACGGGTCTATGTCGGTATCGGCGAGCCCATGCTCATGAAGGCCTACCTGGAATCCCAGGAGAAGCCCTTTGTGGAGATGACCCTTGATGAGAGGCAGAGCCTCTACCGCAAGATCGGTTACGAGGTTGTTCTGGAAATCAACAAGGTTTCCGTCGTTACGCCTTTTGCACTCGTCGCGTCAGGACTGCTTTGCCAGGACCGCAGGGGAATCTCTCAGGAGGATCTGCTGTATGTCCTCAATATCTTCCACGATTACCTCAGCCATCGCAAGGTGAGCTTTGCCGCCACCTTCGCGAACAGGGAAAAGGCTATCGGCGACGCCCTTGCCCTTTTCGATCAGTCCGAGATCATATCGAAGATGGGCGCCGAGGAGGAAGATCAGGAACTAAAAGAGATCGTTTATTCCCTCGAAGACGGCAAACGGTTGAACCTGGAGTATTACAAAAACAACATCCTTCACTTTTTCCTGCCGGTTACGTTCGTGGCCGCATCCATGCTCTCCTATAGCGAAAGCACCATCGCCCTGAATCAGGTCATGGAGGATTTTCGGTTCTTCAAGGGGCTTTTCTGGCATGAATTCATCTTCGACGAACATAAGGATGACCTCGACGAGGTCAATGACGTTTTCTCGTACCTGCACAATCAGGGGATGATCGCCGGCGAGGAGCGGGACGGCCAAGTCTGGATCGAGCTAAAGGGCAGGGGAAGGGTAAAGCTGATGCCCTTTGCGGGCCTGATTCACAATTACATCGAGTCCTACTGGGTGGTCCTCCGGGGCTGCTCCTATTTGAAAAAGGGGGCCAAGCCGGAAAAAGAATGGTTGAGGCATCTCAACAGGCTGGGAACGCTCATGTATAAGAAGGGCGAAATCCGGCGTTCCGAAGCCCTTTCGCAATCCAACTACGAGAGCGCCATCGAGTTTCTCAAGGAGAAGGAGATCCTCATCGCCACAGAGGTGTTGGAAAAGGGCGACAAGCGCGCATTGAGGAATTACTCCCTCAGCGAAGATAAGGGCGCCTTGGATGCCCTCCGCCGCCGTCTCTTCAAGTTCCTTTAGCCGCTGCGGGGTTGCTTCGTCCCTTTGAGGCAGTAGAAGGCGTCCTTTCCCCGGTAAACGGCGACTTCCCCAAGCTCTTCCTCGATCCGCAGAAGCTGATTGTATTTTGCCAGACGCTCGCTGCGGGACAGCGAGCCGCTTTTGATCTGGCCGCAGTTGGCTCCGACTGCGATGTCGGCCATGCAGGTATCTTCCGTTTCGCCGGACCGGTGCGAAATGACCGTCGTATAACCTGCCTCTTTCGCCCGCTGGATCGTGTCGAGGGTTTCCGTCAGGGTTCCGATCTGGTTGAGCTTGATGAGGATGGAGTTGGCGACGCCCTGATCGATGCCCCGTTCGAGCCGTTTTCTGTTCGTGACAAAAAGATCGTCGCCCACGATCTGGACCGTTTTCCCCAGGGCTTCGGTCAGCAGTTTCCATCCTTCCCAGTCGTCTTCGGCCAGGCCGTCTTCAAGGGAGACGATGGGGTATTTTTTTACGAGTCCCTCGTAGAACCTGACCATCTCCGCCGCCGTCTTTTCCGGCTTCTTTTCCGCGGCGAGGATGTATTTCCCTTTCCTGAAAAAAGAGCTGGCCGCCGCATCGATGGCGATGGCCAGTTCTTTACCGGGCTTGTAGTGCGCCTTTTCGATAGCCAGAAGGATCAGTTCCAGGGCTTCTTCGTTGGATTTGAGATTGGGGGCGAAACCGCCCTCGTCGCCAACGGCCGTGTGGTATCCCTTTCCCTTCAGGACGGCTTTGAGGCTGTGGAAGACCTCGGCGCTCATGCGCAGGCCTTCCCGGAAGTTGACGGCGCCCACAGGCATGATCATGAATTCCTGAATGTCGACGTTGTTGTCCGCATGCTGGCCGCCGTTGAGGATGTTCATCATCGGCACGGGGATGTCCTTGGCCATAATCCCTCCGATATAGCGATAAAGGGGGATCTCCCGGGCCTCGGCAGCCGCCTTTGCGCAGGCCAGGGAAACGCTGAGGATGGCGTTGGCCCCCAGGGCTCCTTTGTTTTCGGTTCCATCCAAAGCGATCATCGCATAATCGATCTCCCGCTGCTGCAGGCAATCCATGCCGATCAACTCGGCAGCGATCTTTTCCGTAACGTTCGCCACGGCCTTTCGCACTCCCCTGCCAAGGTAACGTTTCTTGTTGCCGTCCCGCAGTTCAAGCATTTCGTGCTCCCCCGTCGAGGCTCCGGAGGGTACCGAGGCCCGGCCCATGATTCCGGAAAGCAGGACCACTTCCGTCTCGACCGTTGGATTGCCGCGTGAATCGAGGATTTCTCTTGCATGGATGTCTACGATTTCAGTCATGTCGCCTCCTATGGCTGTGATGCGGTTGTGGATAAAGGACTTGGGTTTTTGGATCGCCCGCCCGCAGGCCGAATGTGTTGGAAGTGTATACCAGAAGACGGTGATCTTCAAGCAGATATCGCATTTGAAGGGGCGGGAGTGCCGTCGTGCCGTCGTTGTCCTTGAAGAAAGCGCTCAAGTCATGTACGATGGCGGCGGTGTAAATTTGCATTGTGGAGACCAGCGGGACGTGTCGGCAAGGAACGAGACCAGGCTTTATCTGCATATGAAAAAGTGGATCGAGAAGGCGGTCATGGATTACGGAATGATCGAAGCGGGGGACCGGATTCTGGTCGGCGTCTCCGGCGGCTCGGACAGCCTTGTCCTGCTCGATCTCCTCGACACGCCGATGATCTACGTTCCCGCCTTCTCGCTGGTCGCAGTCAACATAGACATGGGCTTCGATCCGGCCTATCGGGGCTACGGCGTTCTGGAGGAGTATCTGACGCAGCGGGGTTATGACTATGTCATGGAAAAGACGGACATCGGGCCCCTTTCGCACAGTAGGTTCAACCGGAAGAACCCCTGCTTTCTCTGTTCGCGGCTGCGCCGCAAGCGCATCTTCGAGATCGCCGCCGACAGAGGCTGCAACAAGATCGCCTTCGCCCATCACCGGGACGACATCATAGAGACGCTGCTGATCAATCTGTTCTACGGCAGGGAGATCAGTACCATGATGCCCAATCAGGAAATCTTCGGCGGCAGGCTTCATATGATCAGACCCCTGTGCTACCTGAGCGAGAACCTAATCAAGAAGTACGGTGCCGAAAGGGAACTTCCCATCATCGAAAACGGCTGTCCCACGAGCCCTGTCTCTCGCCGAAGCTACATCAAGAAACTGATCGCGGAGCTGGAACGGGAAAATGAAGACATCCGAGACAACATCTGGCGGGCCATGGCTCACGTGAAGACCGATTATCTTCCTTCGAAGGGCGGCGGACCATGAGTATTCGGCTAAAAGGAATGAAAACTTTCGGTGGCCGGTCATGACGAAGAAAACGGCGGCGGAAAAATCGATCTGCCAGAACAAGATGGCGAGGCGCGACTATTTCATCGAGGACACCTTCGAGGCGGGCATTGTCCTCGTGGGGACGGAGGTGAAGTCCCTTCGCGACGGCAGGGCGAACCTCAAGGACAGCTATGCCAGGGTCAGGGACGAAGAGATCTATCTCTATGACCTGCACATCGCTCCCTACACCCACGGCAACCGGGCGAACCACGATCCACTGCGGGTCCGCAAGCTGCTTCTGCACAAGCGGGAGATCCGAAGACTCTACGGCAAGTCCCAAGAGAAGGGGCTGGCCCTCGTACCGCTGAGGATGTATTTCAGGAACGGCAAGGTCAAGGTGGAACTGGGCGTGGGGCGCGGCAAGAAGCTCTACGACAAGCGGGAGGACATCAAACTGCGCGAAGACCAGCGGGACATGGAGCGGGGCTTCCGGGGCAGGCAGCGGGGCGGATAGCCGGCGCCGCCTGTTCCCGCCCCTGGTGATGAAGCGTTCCTTCTCTATCCCGGCGCGCCGGCCGCAGGTTCCGTCTTGACTTGAGTCGATGGAGCGACTATATTGTCATTGCATTCAGTTGATTCACTATCTCACCATCCATGGGGGCGTCACGGTTTCGACGGGGATAGTTGAAGCTGCACAAGCGTACCGAGGTTCCTGCAGGCCTCGTTAAA
>JAFGIO010000159.1 GCA_016929555.1 Deltaproteobacteria bacterium
AATCCTCCGGAACGGCGACATCCTGTTTTCCAAAGTGCTGGCCACGGAAGAAGAGGGTGCCATCGCCGCCCAGCGGCTCCTCGATGAAGGATTGCATAGTATCGGTCTTTCCAGGGATGCGCTGTCCTATGTCGTGTCCACAGGCACGGGACGGGCCTCGGTGCCCTTTGCAGACAAGCAGCGCTCCGAGCAGATTTGTCACGCGAGGGGCGCTCACTGGCGTATTCCTTCCGTTAGGACGGTTCTCGATGTGGGTGCGGAAGGAAGCAGGGCCATGCGAATCAACCAGGAAGGGAAGGTCGAATCCTTTGCCGTGAATTCAAAATGCGCTTCCGGCACAGGGGTTTTTCTGAAGGCCATGACCAAGATTGTGGAATTGCCCCTGGAGGAAATGGGTCCGATGGCTGCAAAGGCGAAAGACAGCGCAAAAATCAGCAGTTTTTGCGCTGTCTTCGCCGAATCGGAGGTTATTTCCAGCATTCACACGGGCGTGCCCAAGGAAGCCATCGTAGCCGGCATTCATGATTCCGTCGTCAGCCGGTTGCTGGAATTGCTGCGCCGGGTAGGCATCGAAGGAGATTTGGCCGTAACCGGCGGCGTGGCCTATAATGCAGGCATTATTAAACGCTTGGAGCCGAGGACCGGGCTAACGATAAAGGTTCCCGAAGATCCCCAGGCGGTGGGAGCTCTCGGGGCCGCCGTGATCGCTCAGGAAATCAGAGGGACGAAATGATAATAGGCGGTGTGGATGTGGGATCGAGAACCACCTGTGCCTTGATCCTCAAAGACAACGATATACTTTCCTACGGTTTGATCAACACAGGGGCGCAGAGCGCTCTCACTTCACGCAGGTCGATGGATGAAGCCCTGAAAAGGGCTTCCCTGAAGATCGAGGATCTCACTTATATTGTGGGCAGCGGATACGGAAGATTCCTCGTTCCCTTTGCCCATGAAATCGTTACGGAAATCTGGTGCCACGCCCGGGGAGCGCATTGGTACTTTCCGAGCGTGCGGACCATCCTCGATATGGGGGGGCAGGATTGCAAAGGCATTCGGGTGGGTCCGAAGGGCGATCATGTCAATTTTGCCATGAACGACAAATGCGCCGCCGGTACGGGCCGGTTTCTGGAAGTCATGGCGGAGATTCTGGGATACCGGCTTGATGATATCGGTGAATTGTCCCTCCAGTCGAAAAAGGAGATCAAGATAAGCTCTACCTGTGCCGTCTTCGCGAAGTCGGAGGTGGCCGCGATGGTCAGGCGCGGGGAAGACCGGATCGATATTCTCGCCGGATTGCACGAGGCCATAGCGGTCCGGACCTATAATCTCCTCAAGAGAGTCGGGATAGAAAAAGATTTCGTGATCACCGGCGGCATCGCAAAAAACATCGGTGTCGTGCGGAAGCTGGAGGAGAAGGTGGGCCTGACGGCCTTGATTCCTGAAGAGCCGCAGATCGTCGGCGCTCTCGGAGCCGCCCTTCTCGCCAGAGAAAAAGCCGAGACGAGCGAAGGGAGGCTTCAGGCCTCGAATTAAGTAAGCGGGGTTAAATTCTCATTGTTGAAGGGCATCCCGCATCCTGCTCCTCGGCGTCGATTTCCCCAAACACAAACGCAGATGTCGGCGGGTCTGCCTGTCAATGACGGACGACGAGGCGCTTCACGGCCTTTTCCAGACCGTCGAGGCTCAGCTCGAACATGGGAAAGACCTCGCGGATGACCCCCACGGTATGGGTGTAGCCCCATTCGGATTCTCCCTGCGGATTCAGCCAGACGGCGTGCGGGAAGGTCTTGGCTAGCAATTTCAGCCGTTCGATGCTGGGCGTGCTCTGTTCGAGGTACAGCGATCCGTTGTTGTGCTCCAGTTCGTAGGGGGCCATGCTGGCGTCGCCAACGATCAGGAGCCTCGTCTCAGGATCGTCGCGGGTAAACTCGACTATGGTGCGGGGTTTCAGATAACGTTGCGGGTCCTCCCACACCTGGGCGTAGATCGTGTTGTGGAAGTAGTAGATCTTCAGGTCCTTGAACTGATCGCGGGCATAGTTGAACAGAACCTGGACCACCTCGACGTAGGGATCCATGGAGTAGCCGCCGTTGTCGATCATCAGGACGATCTTGAGCCTGTCCAGGAGGCGCCTGTCGAAGACGATATCGATCTCCCCGGCGTTGCGCATGGTCTGGTAGATCGTCTTATCGATGTTGACCACGTCCATGGGACCGACGTGCACCAGGTGGCGCAGCCTCTTTAGGGCCTCGCCGATCTGGGCAACCGTCAGCATACCGCCCTGGGTGTAATCCTTGTATCGCCTTTCCATGGCTACCTTGACGGCCGACTTTCCCCGGGAGACGCCGCCTACACGCATGCCTTCGGGATTGGAGCCGTCGTTGCCGACCGGCGAGGTGCCCATGGTGCCGATCCAGCGGTTGCCGCCGTGGTGGGCCTCCGTCTGATCCTGGAGCCTGTCGAGGAAGTACTGAACGAGCTGTTCGGGCGTCAGCCTCTGCACGAGGTTCTCCTGGAGTCCCAGGAGCTTCGCCAGGTCCTCCGGCGCCTTCAGCCACTCTTCCAGCAGAGCCTTGATGATCTCGCTCATCTCCAGCTCGTCGTATTCCGGCAGGGCTGCGCCCTTGAAGCAAAAGGCGAAGACCTCGTCATAGGCGTCGAAATAGCGTTCGCTCTTCACGAGGATGGCCCGGGCCGCCGTGTAGAGATCCTCCAGGGAGTTGATGAGGCCCAGGCTCAGTGCCCTCTGCAGGCGAAGATAGGAGGTGGGCGTTACGGGGACCCCCCGGTTTTTGAGCGTATAGAAAAAGCGGATGAACACGGTCTTTTCCTCAGTTGTTGCGCAGACGGACGAGCTGCTGCGACGCCATTTGCAGGTCCATGCTCTTCTTGAAAAGAACGCCGAGATAGGGAACGTTGCCTGCACCCATCATGGAAGACAGCTTGAAGTCCGGATCGGCCTCGATGGCCCGTATCCAGTTGATCAATTCCCGGGTCGCCGGTTTCTTCTCGACGCCCTTGAAATCGCGCAGCCGGTAGAAGGTCTTGAGGCAGGCGCTGACCAGGTCCTCATGGATCTTCGGAAAGTGAACGCCCAGGATCAGTCTCATCATGTCCTGATCCGGGAAGGCGATATGGTGGAAATTGCACCGCCCCAGGAAGGGGTCGGAGAGGTCCTTCTTGGCGTTGGAGGTGATGACGATCACCGGACGGTTTTTCGCCTTGATGGTCTTGTCGATCTCGATGATGTCGAATTCCATCTGGTCCAGGACGTCCAGCATGTCGTCCTGGAAGTCCGTGTCGGCCTTGTCGATCTCGTCGATGAGCAGGACGGTGCGCTTCTCCGCCGTGAAGGCCTGGCCGATCTTGCCCATCTTGATATAGTCTTCGATATTGCTGACGTCGCGTTTGGAATCCCCGAAACGGCTGTCGTTGAGACGGGTGAGGGTATCGTACTGGTAGAGGGCGTCGATCAGCTTCATGGTGGATTTCACGTTCAGGACGATGAGCGGCATTTTCAGGTTTTCGGCGATCGCGTGGGCCAGCATGGTCTTGCCGGTTCCCGGTTCCCCCTTGAGCAGCAGGGGCATTTCCAGGGCGATGGACACGTTGACGATTTTCGCCAGTTCGTCATCGAGAACATATTTCGAGGCGCCACGGAACTGGCCAACGGGATTTTCTTTTTTTTGCATGGGGTTGCTCCTTCAAAAATCTCCTTTATTCTCACTGCACCGGCGGAGCTTCTATCAGCGACCGAAACGGCAAGCTTCCCTGTTTCTTGAACCGATGGCCCTGCCGCGCAAATGCAATGCCCTTCATAATAGATATTGCAAAATATTTCCAGAATTTTTTGACCCGGGCTGCCGTGGATTCACCGGGGATCTTTCCTGCTGGCTGCCTCAGGTGGCGCGCGGCAGAAGGGGAGTTGCTTTATCAAGCCTCGCTGCTACACCTGTTGTTTCTTTGTCAGGATTCATCCGGAGCAGAGATAGACATCCCAGGTATAATCGGGATCGGCGTAATTGAGGTTATCCGGTTGTTCATGATGGTGTCCTTTCGGCGAGGCTGCGTGAAAAATAGGCAGTAGAGGGTATGGTCGGAAACCAATGTGAACCACCAAGCCAAAACTGGCCTTCCCTTCAAATGGCTATCGGGGCCCATCGCTCTTCGCTAAATGGGGATCACCAGCTCGACAGGTTTTAGGAAATAGCTGACATACCCAGGGTTTTTCTTCCAATGATCAATTTCATGATTTGTGTTGTTCCTTCAGCGATCGACAAGAATCGTGCATCCCTATAGAATCGCTCTGTTCGAAAGCCCTCATTGGTGGTCAAACCACGAGCCCCGAGAATCTGGATCGCCATTCCAGCAACACGATTAACCACCTCACATGCGTAGGCTTTGGCCAGTGCTTGCTCAAGGTCACATCTAATGTTGTGATCCATAAGTTCTGCCGCCTTGTAGGTTGCCAGCCTGCTCGTCTCGATCCCAATTAGCATTTCTGCAATCATATCCTGAATCATTTGGTGCGAACCTATCCGTTTGCCAAAGGTTATCCGTTCTTTCGCAAATTCCGTTGCATCCTCCAGGACGGCCTGCATAATTCCACAGGCCCAAGCCGCCAAAAGCACCCTTGCCCATCCTCGAACAACAAGGTTTTGCATATACCCCATACTCTCATCATGAAAAAGGTACTTTTTGGGTACTCTGCAATTGTTGAATTCCATGAAGCCTGTCGTCCCGGCTTTCAAACCTATAATGGGCAGGTCTCGCGATTTAAAGGGTGAAACGGATCTGTCCACCAGAAGATGGACAACCCCTTTTTGGGGATTACGTGCAAAAGCGGAAGGATCACTTAGAGCTGTCAGAAGACCAACCTCCGCCCAAAATCCATTAGTAGTCCACATTTTGGTTCCGTTAACGACATAGGCATCACCATCGAGAATGGCAGTGGCTTTTATGTTGCGCGTGTCGGACCCTGCTTGAGGCTCACTCATGAGTTCGCCCGTGATGATTTCCCCACGCATGCCCTTTTCAACGTATGCTTCCTTCATCCAGTCCGATCCCTGCCTGGCTATGAGTTCTACCACGATGTTATGCGAGTCGACGGTGACAGCAAGCGAAGGCCAGACCCGGGCAAACTCTTCGGCCAGAACGACACGCTCGAGAAATGTGCGATTGGTACCCCCAACTTCCTCAGGGAGACTTGCCCGCATAATGTCGGTAGGCTGAAGCTTCAAAATTAATTCGCTGAGTTCGTCGCGCTTCAGCGGACCAGAAGCGTCTCGCTCGTCCCCGATTTGCCGAATTTCCGTTTCGAGAAACTCGCGAAATTCCATTTTACGGCTCTCAATTTCCTGCGGTATCTGAAATCTCATATTCCTTCTCCTATTCATATTCTTAGGGATTTAATGTGGCCTTCACATGAAATAACTCTGCCGGCAAAGCCATGAAGTCGGGTTATCTGCTTCCGCCAAGCAATATTAACACGAATCATGATTATGAAACGTAACATAGTGGCCTTTCCAATTGCAAGTATCTGCGGTTCTCCACCGGAAAGAAATCCGAAATTATTGACTTCTTTCGAACGAGCATTCGACAATGCCTGCAGCAGTCTTATGTCGGATCGCTTCGCGAAGATCGCTGGCAGGTATAAAAAAGCTTGACAAGGGGGGGGGTTGGTATCGTATCTCGCATAGGAGATACAGGTTAAAAATATCCAGGATAGATTATCAGTTGTGTAATATTATGTTTTACCTAACTATTTTGGCATTCCACGTTTTCATCAACCTGAGGCGGGTCACAAGGAAGGCATTCCAATCCATTTTTTCTAAGACTGCTTTTAGACAGGCGTGATAATACCTATGGATTGTAAGGGAGAAAGATATGGCGATCAAGACAGCGAAAGAATACCGGGAACGTATTGACAAGCTTCGTCCAAAGCTTTTTTTCGGTGGTAAAAAGGTAGAAAGGCTGATCGATCATCCGGTCAGCAAAGGGGTCATCGATGCGACGGCGCGTGTTTACGAACTGACCTCGGATCCCCAATACGCGGGAATTATGACGGCAACATCCCATTTGACCGGCGAAACCGTCAGCCGCGCCCTGCATATTCACCAGGGCAAAGAGGACCTGTTCAAACGACTTGAAATGGCCCGGTTGAGCAGCCAGAAACTGGGGACCTGCAACTACCGTTGTCCCGGCAACGAGATGCTGCCCTCCCTGGCAGCCACCACCTGGGAGATAGACCACGATAAGGGTACGGAATATCATCGGCGCTTTAACGATTTTTTGCGCTACGCCCAGGAGAACGATTTGGTGGTCAGCGGGTCTGTTACGGACCCCAAGGGCGACCGCAGCAAAAGACCCCTTGAGCAGGACCCCGATCTTTACGTGCATCTGGTGGAAAAAAGGGCCGACGGAATCGTTGTCACCGGTGCCAAACAACATGCTACGGGTGCTTATGCCGCCGACGAGACCCTGATTTTGCCGGGTATCTCTTCCACGAAGGGCGAGGAAGACTATGCCCTTGCCTTCGTCATTCCAAACGGTGCCCCCGGTGTAACCTATATCGGGCAGTACACTCCTTTTAGCGTGGAAAGGGAATATGAACAGGATCCCAGGGTCCTTGGAAATCCGATTTATGGCCAGAGAGAAACGTGCATCATCGTTTTGGATCATGTTTTTGTCCCCTGGGACCGGGTTTTCATGTGTGGCGAGGTCGAATACACGCAGAAATTTATCACCCGTTTTGCCAAGACCCATCGAATGAACTGCGGTGGGGCCTGCAAGGTCGGGTTCATGGATCTTATCATCGGTGCAACGGAGCTCATGGCCGAATATAACGGTCTTGCAGACGCCTCGCATATCGCTCAAAAAATAACCCGCATGCTGCAGTTGAACGATACATCCCTTGCCTGCGCTACGGCCGCGGCCCACTTTGGGAAAGAGGAACCGGAAGGATCCGGTGTCTTTATGCCTGACGAAACCATGAGCAACATCGCAAAACTAAATACCAATGACGGATTCTGGGAGGTCACGGCCCTGGCCGGCGATATTGCCGGCGGCATTGCCGCTACGATGCCCAGCGAAAAAGAGCTGGAGAATCCCGAAGTCCGGGAGTATGTGGCCAAATACTTCAAGGCAGCGGCCCCGGCGGATCAGAGAATGCGAATCGCACGGTTCCTGCAGAATTGGGTTGCCGGGCTTCATGGTGTCGGAACCTATCAAGGGTCCGGACCAAGCCAGACCCAGTACGTATCCATTTATAGGGTCGCGGATTTGGAATCGAAAAAGAAGATGGCCCTGGAACTCGCAAACGCAACGGGTTAACGGTGATATAAATTCACCCATTGAAAACCTGGATGTTTCAGGCCGGGCTGACACCACTGTGTACCTGTCGTACGGATACACCGTCATTATTTTTCTGTGAGAAAACCCGACGGTCCCGTAAAAAAGTCACAAACCATGTCGCCCCCTTGCAGCCTGCCCCCGCGAAGGCGGGGGAAAACGGGGGTCCAGAACATATTGAAAAAACTAGATTCCCGCTTTCGCGGGAATGACAAAAAGGGGTCAAACCGGACTTTTTACGGTTTCGTCAAACCTGAAAGGGAGGAGATTAAGGATATGGCACTCATGACACCGGAACAATTCGAGGAGAGCTTACAGAAGGTAAAACCGCGGGTTTTCATGAACGGAAAGAGGGTTGAAAACATCCTTACCAACAGGAACACGCGGACCGTGGTCGAGGCCAACAAGGCAAGCTACGAATGGGCCCTCGATCCCAACTACAAGGATATTATGACCTGCTTCTCGCCGCTCATAAACGATACGGTCAACAGGTACACCCATGTGAGCGCGAGCGTTGATGATCTTATTGCGAAGGCCGAGGCGGGCACCTTCACCTCCGAGATGCTGGGAACCTGCATTTACCGCTGCGTGGGATATGACTCCTTTCATTCCCTCTATGCAACGACCTGGGAGATGGACAAAGAACTGGGCACGGAATATCATCCCCGGTTCCTCGAATATCTCAAGATGGTACAGAGGGAGGATCTCTCCGTTGCCGGTGCCCTGACAGAGGCGAGGGGAAGCAGACGGCAAAAAACCCTTGATTGGCCGGATCCTTACCTGTCGCTTAAAATTGTAGATAAGAATAAAGACGGGATCGTGGTGAAGGGAGCAAAGATTAACATCAGCGGAGCATTCGCAAGCCACTATATCAATGTATTGCCCCAGGCGGCTCACTACAAAGGGGAGGAAGACTACGCCGTTGCCTTTGCCACCCCGGTCGACGCTGAAGGCATCACCTACAT
>JAFGIO010000160.1 GCA_016929555.1 Deltaproteobacteria bacterium
GGATCGACTGCAGTGTGGACATCCAATCGCCGGAGATGTGGCTGGGGCTGCGGAAGCAATTGGCCCGCACGGGATACGGAATCGAGAGCCTGGATGCCGTCCGGGCGGCCATCGGGGATACCTACAACCTGGCGGCGAAATCGAACGACCGGCGGATGGACTGGGCCAAAAAAGTGAAGCTGCCCTATGACCTCGCGGCAAAGAAAAGGGCCGATGTCGTCTACTATGTGGGCTGCGTTACCTCTTTCTATCCCATGATCCAGCCGGCGGCCAGATCTTTCGTCCAGATCATGGATGCCGCCGGCGTCGACTTTGCCGTTGTGGGCGGCGACGAGTGGTGCTGCTGTTTTCCCCTGCTGGCGGTCGGTATCCAGGAGCCGGCGGAAAAGTTCATTCGGCACAACATCGAAAGGATCGAGGAAACGGGTGCGCGGACTCTTGTCATGAACTGCCCCGGGTGCTACCGGGTCTGGAAGGAATGGTACCACGACGTCATCGGCATCAAGCACCCCTTCAAGATCCTGCACGCTGCCGAATTCATGGCGGAGCTGATCGCCCAGGGCAGGCTGCCCTTCAAGGGACTGGAGACCCTCGTCACCTACCACGACCCCTGCGATCTGGGAAGAAACAGCGGCATCTTCTCCGAACCGCGATACATCATGGAAAAGATTCCCGGCCTGGGCTTCGTGGAGATGGAAAACAATCGCGAATACTGCACCTGCTGCGGTTCGGGAGGCGGACTCCTGGCATCGGATCAGGATCTGGCGCTCGAGATCGGCCGGCGGAAGATGGGAGAGGTCCTGGCAACCGGGGCAAAGACCGTCGTGACGGCCTGCCCGGCCTGTATCAGGGCCATGAATATGGCCAAGACGGCGGCGAAGGAGACCCAGACATTGGAAATCCTGGATATCACGCAGCTTGCCGCCAGGGCCATGGGAACCCCTTAGACGGCGAAACGGCAGCGCAACCAAGGAGCGCCATGAAAACCCTGGACGACATCGGCAAGGGGGAGCTCATCGATCTTCTGAACCGCTGCTGGATGACCCACGACGGAACGTGGTTTTACAGTTGCTTCCAGGAGTGCGGCATCGAGGCCGCGAACCGGATGAACAAGTCGGCCATCCGCCTGCTCGCCCCCCTGGAGACCGCCCGCCTCAAGAAGGCGGCCGGCTTCGAGAAGGAAAGGATCGAGACCTTTGATGAACTCAAGGAACTCTTCGAGCTGTGCCGCCAACTCGTCATTCCCGATTTCATGAACGGCAGGATGACCTTCCAGGAAGAAAACGTCATGCACTGGGAGTTCGCACCGAAAAACTGCTTCGCCTACAAGGGCATCAAGAGGATCGGCGCCATCGAGGGATACGAATGCGGCGTGATCTACCGGCTCATGTGCTGGATGGACAGCTTCGGCCTCAAATACACGGTGGAACCGGAGATTGATCGTTGCCTGATGCTGACCGGCGACCGCTGCGAAGGCGATTTCCGATACGATTTCTAAAAAAAGATTCCAAATACCCGTCAGAGCAAGATCCTGTGCACCGATCTCGGGAAGATCCCTGCCCGGGCCTTGTATAATCCCCAATGAGGAAGGAGAAAGCAGCTCATGTACGATCTATCAGGAAAGGTTGCCATCGTAACGGGAAGCGGCCGTCCCAACGGCATCGGCGCTACGATCGCGAGGAGGCTGGCAAAGGAAGGAGCGGCTGTGGCGGTCGTGGACATCTGTAAGGAATACGTGCCCCATCCCAAGGACGAACTGCCGCCGCCCCGACGGGGAACATGGGAAGAGCTTCTGGAGCGTACAAAGGAAATCGAGGCCTTCGGGGTGAGAAGTCTCGCCGTGAAATGCGACGTCACGAGCGAAAAAGAGGTGGACGACATGGTGGCCGCCGTCGTCAAGGAGTTCGGGCACGTCGATATCCTCATGAACAATGTCGGCGGCTCGCCCCCCGGGAGCTCGGGACCGCTGATAGACATCGACGCCCAGGGATGGGAAAATGGGATAACGATCAATTTCAAGGGCACCCACCTGTGCTCCCGGGCCGTCGCCAAGCAGATGATCGACCAGGGGAAGGGTGGGAAGATCGTGAATACGGCCTCCCAGGCGGGACTCCGCCCCATGCCCCCCCTGGGGATGTACTGCTGCTCCAAGGCGGCTGTCATCATGCACACCAAGGTGCTCGCCATGGAGCTGGCCCCTTTCCGGATCAATGTCAACGTCATCGGCCCCGGCGCCGTCGAAACGGACATGCTCAAGGAAGGCATCATAGCGCAAGGGGAAAAGCTCGGTATGAAATACGACGATATGGTCAACGTCGCCGTATTGCCGACGATTCCTCTCGGACGGATGCAGACGCCCGATGACGTGGCGGATTGCGCCGTCTGGCTCGCATCCCCCCAGGCGGATTACATCACCGGCGTCGCCATTCTGACGACCGGCGGCATGACCATCGTGTAAACGGGGCGGTTCTTCCCTTTGCAAAAACAGGGGGGGGGTCCGGGGATCAGCGGCACTGAAATCCCACCCGATCCCCCTTTTTCAAAGAAAGGGATTATCTCATGACTGCATTCAGGGTGTAGTAGGCACCGGCGGCGATCATTGCGGAGATCGGGATGGTTAAGATCCAGGCCCACACGATGTTCCCGGCCACCCCCCAGCGAACGGCCGTCAGACGCCTTATCGCCCCGACGCCCATAATGGCGCCGGTGATCGTATGCGTGGTGCTCACGGGTATGCCCGCCAGAGATGCGCCGATAATGGAAACGGCGGCCGCCGTCTCGGCGCAAAATCCCCCCATGGGTTGAAGTTTCGTGATTTTTGTCCCCATCGTTTTGACGATTCGCCATCCGCCGGCCATGGTTCCCAAAGCGATGACGAGATAACATGCCAGGATGACCCAAGTGGGAATATAAAACGAGGGGCCGAGATAACCGCCGCTGAAGAGAACGAGTGCGATAATCCCTATGGTCTTCTGGGCGTCGTTCGTGCCGTGGCTGATGCTGTAACTCGCCGCCGAAAGCAATTGCAGCCGTCTGAAAAGGCGGTTCGCTTTGCCGACGTTGCTGTGGCGGAAGAGATTGAGAACACCCGTCATGAAAACAAGACCGAGGAGCAATCCCACAACGGGCGAAACAATAATGAAGCTTGCGGTCTTTGTGATTCCTTCCCAAACGAGGACCTTCAGCCCTCCCTTTACGAGGCCCGCTCCGATCAGACCGCCGATCAAGGCATGGGACGAACTGCTCGGCAGGCCGAGCCACCAGGTGAGAAGATTCCAGACGATGGCGCCCAGAAGGGCGGACAGGACAAGGGCGTTATCCACAATCGCCGGATTGATGATGCCCGTCCCCACGGTTTTGGCGACCTGCATCCCGACAAAAAAGGCGGCCACGAAGTTGAAGAAGGCGGCCCACAGAACCGCCTGATACGGCTTCAGTACCTGTGTCGAAACGATCGTTGCGATCGAATTGGCGGCGTCATGAAAACCGTTGATGAAGTCAAAAACCAAAGCGACGAAGATGATCAGAGCGACGAACGCCAAAGATGTACTCAGCATGTCTCCCTCATGTGCCTTTCGAAAAGCGATGGATCGTTGCCCCGCAGGGGGAGACCCTTCCACTCCCGGACCTGTTTTTCGAAATGCACCTGGGCAAGACGTGCGGTATCGACGGCCTGGATCATCGCCTGTCCTGGACGGACACCCTCATGAAGTCTGCCGTTGGTCTCCACGATGGCGATGCGTGTGTAAAGACCGACGGCTGCGGTGAGAATCGTGAACATTCCCAAAGCGATGACGAGGCGCCGGCGAAGGGGGATATCCCGGAAAAAGGGATTCTTTTCTTTCATGATAACGACCTCGCTGATTCGGGGATGCTCATATCAAAAGGAACGGCTTTTGTCCATCTGAAACCGCGGACAAGGGAAGAAAGGAGGTATATGCTGAGATCACAGAGGCAGGAAAAGTGCGAAGCGGCGAGTTCATTAGCTCCGATATTGATCTTCAACAAAAAATCCCCCTTTGAACCCCTTTGTCAAAGGGGAACAAGGAGGGATTTTATCTGCCCGGGTTGGTCCTTTCTCAGGCGGACATGCCCCCGTCAGCGAGGAAGAAGTGACCGGTACAGTGCCTGCTGTCGTCACTGGCGAGGAACAGCATCACCGGTGCAACATCTTTCACCGTTCCGTAGTGTCGCAGAGGCGTCCTCTCGACAAAGAGGGCATAGATCTGTTCCGCTGTCACTTCGACGCCCATCGCCATCGTGGCAATCGGGGCAACGCCCTTTTCGATGTGGCGCATCATTCCGCTTTCCAGCGGTCCGGGATTGATGCAGTTTACCCTGACATTGAAAGGTCCGTACTCTATGGCGGCTACGCGCATCATTCCCAGGAGCGCATGTTTGCTCGTGGTATAGGCCGTCAGGCCTGGCGTGCCTCGTACGCCTAAAATGGATGAAGAGAGGATGCAGCTTCCGCCGCCCCGGCCGATCATCACCGGAATCACGTATTTCAAGCCTACAAATACCGCGACGACATTGATCGCCATCACCTTCTCGAAATTCTCGATGGAAAAATCATGGGTCGGAGCAACATCCCCGACGATGCCCGCATTGTCGAGGAAGACGTCGATGCCGCCGTAGCGGTCCACGGCCGCCTGGACATAGGCCTGGACGTCCGCAGGCTTGGTGACGTCGGCGGTGAAATAACTGACCGCATCCCCCCCGATTTCGCCGACGATCCTCTTGCATTTTCCCTCGTCAATGTCCACCAGCAAGACCTTGGCCCCTTCCTGGACAAAGAGCTTCGCCGTTTCAGAACCGATCTCGCCTCCACCACCCGTAATGACGGCTACTTTTCCCGCAAGTCGTGACATGGAACCCTCCTTATGCTGTTGATGATACAAGAAAGAAACTGGTTCCGACTCATGCAGTAACAACATGAATCAACTCAATCAGTTAACCGAAGAAATGCCGGGTCTATTCCGATAGATTATCAGACACAGCTTCACTCCGGGAAGCGTCCCCGCTAGTTCATTTTCACTTTTCAACCCATCAGTAACCGATGGAAATCACCATGCCTCCATTGGGGCTGAGGACGGCGCCGACCATAAAGTTCGACTCGTCGGAGGCGAGATACACGACGAGGGTGGCAATTTCCTCCGGCGTCCCCAGCCTCCCCAGGGGCGTCCGCATCTTTACCAGCGTCAGCACATCGGGTAAGGTCTGCTCGATGAGCCCCGGCGTTTCGACAAAGCCGGGGGCCAGGGCGTTCACGTAGACGCCGCGCCCGATGACCTCCTGGGCCACGGACTTCGTGAAGGCGAGAATCCCTCCCTTGGCGGCCGAATAATGGGGGGAACCGGCACAGGAGGCGGAGAGACCGCAGATCGAGCCCATATTGACGATCTTTCCGTAGCCTTTGTCCTCCATGATGTTCAGGGCTTCCCGGGTGCAGTAGAAGGTCCCGTAAAGGTGCAGGTCGATCATGGACTGCCACTCGTCATCGGTCATAAATCTCGTTGCCTGAGGAGACATCGTAACCGTTCCTGTCGTCATCGCTTCCTGGAAGATCTTGGGGAAATTCTCCCGCATTTTCGCCGAGAGGTTCATGAAACCCGCATTGTTCACCAGGATGTCCAAGGTGCCGAACTTCTTGACGATTTTTTCGAACATCCCCTTGACCGCCTTGGCAGAAGAGACATCGGCGTTCACCCCGAAGGCCTCCCCTCCCTCCTTTTCGACCAGGGAAACGGTTTCCTGGATTCTGTTGTCATGTATATCGTTCACCGCCACCTTGGCCCCTTCGCGGGCAAGGGCCAATATGGATGCCTGTCCGAGCCCGGAGCCGGCGCCCGTTACCAGAGCGATCTTGTCTTTCAGCTTCATCTTTACCTCCTTGATCCGATGTTCGGTTTAGATAACTTCGCCGCCGTTGGGGCTGATGATCTGTCCGACGACGTAACGAGATTCGTCCGAGGCCAGATAAACGGCCAGCGGGGCGATGTCTTCCGGAGTGCCGAGATACCCTATAGGGGTCTTGGCCATGATCAGCATCATCATTTCCGGGCTGACGCAATCCAAAAGGGGGGTCTGGATGAAGCCGGGACCGATCGCGTTGACGTTGATGCCCAAAACAACGACCTCGCCGGCAACGGACTTGGTAAAGCCGAGGATGGCTCCTTTCGCCGCTCCGTAATGGGATGCCGGAAACATTCCCACGATGCTGGCGGCCGAGGCCATGTTGATGATTTTTCCGTAGCGTTTTTCCTCCATGACAGCCAGGGCCTCGCGGGTGCAGTAAAAGGTGCCGTTGACATGGATCTTGATCAGCTTGTCCCATACCTCGTCGGGCATGTACCGGGTTACCTCGAGAGACGTCGTGCTGTATCCCTGCGTCATCATCTGGCCGAGGAGCGTCCTGACATTTTCTTCCAGTCTCGGGGTCGAACCGAAGGTGTTGCCGGCGTTATTCACCAGAACATCAATGGTGCCGAACCGATCCAAAAGTTTGGCGAACATCGCCTTGACCGCACTACTCGAGGAAACGTCGGCATTGAGACCCATGCCTTCAACACCCGCCCCCTTGACGAGCTGCAGGGTTTCCTCGATCTTCGCATCGTCGATGTCGTTGACCGCTACCTTTGCCCCTTCCCGGGCAAAGGCGACGGCTATGGCCCGACCGATTCCCGAGCCGGAACCGGTGACCAGTGCCACCTTGTCCTTCAGTTTCATAATCCCTCCTCGAATGAAGATGTGAACGCTGGTAGGTACCGCTTCAATCGGCAATGCCTCAAGGCCTGCCGACTCATGCCGCCGTTTTCTGATTTTGTATGGAACATTGGAGCTTGTTGCTTGATGGGTGTGCAATACTATGACAGCGGTGCAATGCTGTCAACAGGAAAGTGAACTGGGAAGGGCATGATGAGAATGTAAAGATGAAGGTGTCCGTTCAGCGGACACCTTCATCTGTGATCGGTTTATATATCCTTCTTATTTCCTATTTCTTTCCCCCCACCTTTTCCATGATCTTCTTCGGAAGGAGGAACCATCTCTTGTATACAGTGTCCTTTTGATAGGTAAATCCCTGCTTTCCGGGAACATTGCCGCCGTGAGAAATGACCGCCGTCTTGCCTTTCGTCAGCTTTTCCGCGTTCTTTACCTTCTCTCCCCAAGGCTGCGGTCTGTAGTCGCGGCCCTCGAGCTGCTTGGCAATGAATTCAGCGGTGGCAGGCTTGTAGCGGGACGGATCAGACCAGGAAACCTCCGGTGGATAGGGGGGAATGTAGTAAATGTTCAGCTCCAGATTGTTCCACTCCACCGGTTGCTTGATCGGCCTGCCCGACTTCGTAGACCAGCAGGGCAGGCTTCTTTGCATGGTCCATTCGAATACCCGCCCCAAGGCGAGCATCGCATCGATGTCGACGCCTGTGTCGATTCCGATTTCATCCAGTGCGACAAGCGTATCCTCCGTGGAGCAGTTCCCTACCTCCCAGGAGTTGGTATAGAGGGGTCCGCTTCCGCAGCCGGGGCATCCGTCGACGAAGAAGGCCGGTTGGCCTCCGCCCAAACCGATGGTGGTTTCCACGATTCTGGCGCCGCCGAGGATTGCCATGATGGTGTTGGCCACCGCCATGCCTCGAGACTCGTGGAAATGCGCAAGACGGTACGTCATCTCGTCGTCGTACTTGCTGTACCTGTCAACGAGAGCGGCCATATAGAGGTAAGCTCGCAATGGATTGCTTTCACCGGTGGAGTCGCAGGGCGTGAAATCCCGTATGCCCATGTCCAGGCAGCGGTCGATGATCTCCATGGTGTTCTCTATGGGGACGGGACCGGCCATGCCGGAACCGTAGACGCTCGCGATGGCGCAATCGACCTTGAATCCGTTTGCCTTGGCTATTTTCACAAACTCGGGGATTTCCTTCCAATACTCGTCTCTCGTTCTTCCGGAGTTCCTCCTGCCATGGAGATCTTCCGCTGAAATGGTGAAGGCGGCGCTATGGGGGGCGTATCCCTTCTGGCAGCAATCGGCTATTCTCTGAAACGCCGGTACCGTCATGGCGTAAACCTTCAGCTGCGGCTTGTTTTCCTTCACCGAATCGAGCATGCAGACCTGCGCCAGGATTTCCTCGGCATCTTGACCCTGCGGCAAGACGACGGGGTGAGAGAAGTTTGTCACCTCCAGTTTTTTGTATCCTGCCCTTACAATCTGGTCTGCGTACCACATCTTCGCCTGCACCGGGAGGTATCTTGGCGCATGCTGCAGACCGTCCCGGAGCAGCAATTCAAGCATTTCCACTTTTTTGGGCCAGAGGTCCTTCAACTTAACGTTGAGCAGCTTCTCCCACTGCCCCAAATTTTCGATCGCCTTTACATTTAACTTTTCCTCTGATTTCACTTCCACCCTCCTTATTCCTTCTTTTTTTTGTTTAAATTGGTCAAACCTTCCTCCGCGAAAGTCACTTCATAAACAGTCTCATCTTGTGTGTCAAGGAAAAATTACTATACTATTTGGGCGTATTATATTCGCATGATCTGGCGATATATTCCCCTCTCGAAGGGATGCCGTGGCGGGACACAACCTGATCAGGCAACGGGGCAGCTTGCCAACTGGGCCGTATTGAAAACACAACGTAGATGCAACAGCGGAAACTATGCCTCTTCGATGGCCCGAAGGGCCGTCTTTTCCAATACGCGAACCTTCTCGATCATGCCGGCGAAGCGCTTGTCGCTGGTCTGTCCGTGGTAGTAGCGGTAATAGATCTGCAGGTCGATGGCGGCCAGACGGAACAGGCCGAAACAATAGAAGTAGTTCATATCCTCCATCGTGCGGCCCGACTTGGCGGCGTAAACATCCGCCAACTCCTTGCGTGTCAGACAGAACTCGATCTCGGGCGGCATGAAGCGGATGAAGTCCATCTCCGGCGGATCGCCACGCTCCACCCGATAGGAGAGGATGTTGCCGAAATCCATGAGAGGGTCGCCGATCGTGGCCATCTCCCAGTCCAGAACGGCGACGATCCGCGTTGGATCCTGTTCGTCGACGACGACATTGTCCAGCTTGAAATCGTTGTGGATGACGGAGGCACGCCCCGAATCGGCCGGCCTGTTCGCGGCCAGCCACTCCATGACCTTCTCGCAGTCGGGGGCGTCGAGGGTCCTGGCCTGCCGGAAGCGTTCGATCCAGCCCTCGACCTGCCTCTTGACATAGCCTTCGGGCCTGCCAAAGCCTTCCAGTCCCACGGCCTTGTAATCGATGGCATGGAGGGCCGCCTGGAGTTCGGCAAGGTTCTCGCAGAGCTTCCGTCCCTGGGCCTCCGTGATGGCCAGTCCCGGCGGCAGCTCCCGCCGGATGACCAGGCCCCGGACCCTCTCCATGACGAAGAAGGGGCACCCGATGACGGACGCATCCTCCGTATAGACAATCGGCCGCGGGCAATAGGGGAAAACCGGGTACAAGGCATCGAGAACGCGGTACTCCCGTCCCATGTCGTGGGATCCCTTCGCCTTGCGTCCGAAAGGAGGCCGGCGCAGGATCAGGTCCCTCTCGCCGAACCGAATGAGGTAGGTCAGGTTGGAGTTTCCCCCGGGAAACTGCCGGAGAACCAGTTCCCCCGGCAGGTCCGCCACGGCATCCCTCAGAAAGCCTTCCAGCCTCACCGTATCGAGTTCTTCACCCTGCCGGACGGCCTTGGCGTCGTCGGTTATCTTCATGTCGCTCTGGATATCTCTTCCTTATCTTTCTTGATGGTCTCGTAAAAAGTCACAAAACGCGTCACCCCCTTGCAGCCTGCCCCCGCGAAGGCGGGGGAAAGCGGGGGTCCAGAATGTATTGAAAATACTGGATTCCCGTTTTCACGGGAATGACCTTGCTTATTTTCATGCTTGGTGGCGCCCCACGGGGAATGGAGGTTTATTTAGAAAATTCCCTTCCCTGTATCCCTCCCCCTCGAGGGGGGAGGGTTGGGGTGGGGGTGATTTTCATGCTTCGTGGCGCCCCATAGGATGCATGGATTTTTTAGCACGGAGTGTTTCAAAGTCAAGAGGGCAAATAACAGCAAATAGAAATTGCTTGACATCTGATTGATCTTAGGGCATTTAGGCCGCTGATTTTTGAAAGAGGACCCTTGTAAAATCGAACATCAGAAGGCATACGGTCACGAAAATATGGTGAGGGTGGAAGAGGTCGATCCGAGGACCTCGGTCTTGATCTTTGACGACATCAGAACCGTCTGGGTGGTTCGCGACAGGCACAATACCCTGATCGAAACGAGCCATCCGGCCGAGTTCCCAGAAGTGCTCGCAGGCCTGCGGGCGCTTTCGCTGCGCCCGGAGGACATCGACTATCTCGCCGTTACCCATATCCATATCGATCATGCCGGAGGAGCGGGCCACCTCGCCGAGGCGAACCCCTCGCTGCGGATCTTCGTACATGAAGCGGGCCTCCGCCACCTGCTGGACCCGAGCCGCCTCATGGAGGGGGTCCGGGCGGCCTACGGCGAAGATTTCGCCGTGGTCGGCCGGATGCGGCCGGTGCCGTCCCCGGAAATGCTCGTCGCCGTCGGAAGCGGCGACCGGATCGAGCTGGGCGAGACGGTTCTGGAGGTCTATGAGACACCGGGACATGCGAGGCACCACGTCGTCTTTTTCGATCGGGAGCGTTCCTGTGTCTACGCCGGCGATGCCCTGGGGAGCTTCTATCCGGACCATCCCAATTTCGTCCTGGCCCCCCCTCCCGACTACGACCCGGGGGAGGCGAAGCGCTCCATCGATCTCGTCCGGAGCCTGCAGCCTCGACAGATCCGCTTCACCCACCTGGGGCCGCGCGACTTGGACGGCACGGACGCCTTCTATGAAAACCTGAAGGCGAAGCACGACCTCTGGAACGAACGCCTCCGGGAAATAGCCGAGGAGCATCCGGACCTGGATCACCGCGGGTTCTTCGAGATGTTCCTAGAACGGGTCCCGGAAGTCCGCGATTACCCGGATAATTATTTTTCCTTCAACCTGAGCGTCAAGGGCATCCTGACGCACCTGCGGAAATCGGGAAGGCTCAAGACATGATTTTTGAACAGATCGAAGTGGGCTATCATGCCGTATTTGCCTATCTGATCGGCGATCCCGAGACGAAAGAAGCCGCCGTGGTGGACCCGGCCGACGACGTGGATACCCTCATCGCCCTCGCCCGGGACCATGAGCTGACGATCAAGTATATCCTCAATACCCACGGCCACGTGGACCACATCATGGGGAATGCCGAAATGAAGGAGAAGACCGGGGCCCGGATCGTCATCCACGAAGACGAGGCCGATTATCTGGTCCGGATCGGGGAGTACTGGCTCGACATGTTCAACGCCCGCCGGTCCCCGCCGGCGGACATCCTGCTCCAAGACGGCGACGTCTTCCGCATCGGCGGCATCGCCTGGGATGTGATCCACACACCGGGCCACACGCCCGGCGGGATCTGCCTCTACCTTGCGTCCTACGGCATCTGCCTGACGGGGGACACCCTCTTTGTCGGCTCCGTCGGGCGGACCGACGGACCGAAATCCTCCTGGCCGGTGATGATCGAATCCATCCGGAAGCGGCTTTTGGTCCTGCCCGACGAGACGGAAATATTCCCGGGGCACAACTACGGCGAGTACCCCAGCTCGACGATCGGCCAAGAGCGGGTCTCCAACCCCTTCGTGAACGGCACCTTCGATCCCGAGATGTTCTGATCCCGCAAGGACCTTCGGCCGACGAACCGACTCGGCGCGGGGACGCAGATGGGGCGGCAGGCTGCGAAACCAAACGGCGACGCCGGCAACGCCGGCAGGAAAGGAGACACCTATGGTTGACCCAAAATCAGGGAATGATGCGGCAGGGGAAGGCAGGACCGTCAGCCATTCCCTGGTCAGAATGTCCCAGGTGATCATGCCCCAGCAGGCGGGACCGGGCGGCGTTTTCGCCCACGGGGGCGACATCATGAAGATGATGGATACGGCGGCGGGGCTGGTCGCCCTCCGCCACGCCCACTCCCAGGTCGTGACGCTGCGCGTGGAGGGCATCAACTTCCTGCTGCCCATCCGCGTCGGCAATTACGTTACGGCCACGGCCAGGATGACCTATGTCAGCCAGTCCTCCATGGAGATCCAGGTCCGGGTGACGGCCGAGGACGTCCTCCGGGAGCGGGAATGGGAGGCCCTGACGGCCTATTTCATCTTCGTGGCCGTGGACAAGGAGGGAAAATCGCAGAAGGTGCCGCCCCTGATCCTCAAAACCGACGAGGACCGGAGGCTGAACGAAGCCGGCAGGCTCCGCCACGATACCTGCCGGATCGACGACGAGGCCAAGGCGCTGTGCGCCCTGGATTGAAGATCAGCACGGGAAAAATCATGAATGGGGACAATCACAGGGGATGGTGGGACACATCGATCATCCGGATCGATCGGAACGAACTGATCGTCAAGGGCTATGCCATCGAGGAGCTGATGGGGCGCGTTTCCTACGAGGAGATGGCCTACCTGATGATCATGGGCGAGCTGCCGCCCCACCGGCGCATCGCCGGGCTTCTGGGTGCTCTGCTGGTGGCGGTCTGCGATCACGGCGCCAATTCGCCTGCCGTGGCCACGTCCATCATGGCGGCCACCTGCGGCATCCCGCTCAATTGCGTCATGGCCTCGGGGATGAACCTGCTGGGCAAGATACACGGAGGCCCCATCGAGGAGGCGGCGCGCCTCTTCTACAGGGCAGAGCGGACGATCGAAGAGACGGGCCGCGATCCGGAAGCGGTCGTTCGGGAAATCTGCGAACAATACCGGGCGGCAGGCGACTACGTCCCCGGATTCGGACACCCGGTCCACAACCGGGACCCGCGGGTCGTCCGTCTTTTCGAGCTCGTGAGGGAGGCGAAGGAGGAAGGCGTCGTTTCGGGGCGCTTCATGGAGCTGGCGATCCTCTTCGAGCAGGTCTTGCCGGGGGTCTTCGAGAAGGAGGAGATCCCCATCAACATCGATGCCGGCGGCGCCGTGATCCTCTGCGAAACGGGCTTGCACGCGGAGGCCGCCATGGGATTCATCTGCCTTTCCCGGGGATTGGGTCTCATGGCCCACGGCGTCGAGATGCAGATGCGAAGGGAGCGCCTCAAGGCCCCGATGCCGCCCGCCCTGATCGGCGAACATATGACCTATTCCGGACCGCCCCCGCGCACACTCCCGGAGGATCGACTGGAGAGCGGGAACCGTACCGGCGGGGAAGGGAAGACCTGATCGCACGGCCAAGTCGAAAAACCGTCTCTTGACAGCAAGAAAAATATGGATATATTTCGGCTGAAGGCCGGGGATGGAGAATCAAGGAGACATTGAAAAGGGGAAAGGATCATGCATTTCAATACCTTTCAGATGTCGGTAACCCAGAAGGCCTTTATGGAAGCCGAGCGGTTGACGGGCCGCTTCTATTATTTCAGCCCGGAGGCCTTCAATATCCATCGCTACGATGTGAAAAATCTTCCCTATCTCGAATCCCACGAGGTTGTGGAAGAGGCCTTCGCGCATCTGTGCCGCTACCAGTATCAGAAACACCCGGAAGCGCCGGCCGAGGATGGCTATCATTTCTACAGGATCTGTCTCCAGGACAACCGGATCCTCGATGCCGTCGAGCGGGCCGGTTCTTTCATCAAACTCGGTCCGCTGATGCTCTACATAGCGACCCATGAACTGGTCCACGTGGTGCGTTTCGACCAGGGCGCGAGCGATTTCGATGCCTCCCCAAAAGAAAAGGAACGGGAGGAAGACAGGGTCCACGACATCACCCGGCAAATCCTGAAATCCGTCCTCTATCCCGATTTGAAGCTGGTTCTCGACTGCTTCAGCAACGATTACAGGATAGGCGACTTGTATAATTGAGATCATAAAGCGGAGGTTCTCCCATGCCCATTTACGAGTACAAGTGCAAAAAGTGCGGTAAGGAGTTCGAAGTCTTTCAGAAGATTACGGCGCCCGAAGTGACGTCCTGCAAATTCTGCAAGGGGCCCGTGGGCAAGCTCATATCCTTGTCCTCCTTCAACCTGAAGGGGACGGGCTGGTATGTCACGGATTACGGCGGAAAGAAAAACGCGGCCGTGGAAAAGAAGAAGGAAGAATCGGCTTCATCCGCACCTGCCGCTCCGGAGGCCCCCAAAACGGACACGACATCGAGCAAGAAAGAATCCTGAGAATTCCCATAACGCCGGAATCGGAGAGGAGGCGGCTTCCCAAAGGGAGGCCGCCTCCTCTCCGGTTGTCTTAATGATCCATTACCCTCCATCCTACCGACTGGAAGACAAACATGAGACGGTACAGCAAACCCCTTCTAGGGTTTCTCGTTTTCCTGATCCTTTTTGCCCTTTCCGGATTTTATATCCTGCCGCCCCTTGTCAAAAACCTGCTGGTCGAAAAACTGTCGAAAACCCTCCACCGCCAAGCGGCCATTGAAGAACTTGAGATAAATCCATTCACCCTCGCCGTCACGGCAAGGGGTTTCAGCCTGAAGGACAGGGACGTCGCGGAGACCTTTCTTTCCTTCGATGAGCTGCGGATCAATCTGGAGGTCCTTTCCATCCTCAAGCGCGCCCTGATCCTCAAGGAACTCGTGATCGTAAAGCCCTGTGTCCGGATCATTCGCAATCGAGACGGAACCTACAACTTCTCCGATCTTATGGAGAAGGAAGAACCGAAACCCGAGCTGGAAAAGCCTCCCCTGCGTTTCGCCATCAGTGATATCCGAATCGTCGATGGAAGCCTGGAGTTTTGGGACGGTCCGAAGCGGACGAAGCACCGGGCAAAGGATATCCGGATTGCCGTTCCCTTCATATCCAATTTCCCTCATTATTCCGAAAGTTTCGTGCGCCCGTCCTTTTCGGCGGATATCAACGGCAAGGCCTGGTCCGTGGAGGGAGCAACGAAGCCCTTTGCCGATTCGCTGGAGACCCGCGTGGATTTCGATATTCGCGATCTGAACATCCCGAAATATCTGGTCTATGTTCCGGCGAAACTGAACTTCAAACTCCTGTCAGCCCTTCTGGACGCCAGGGGTAGGATCGCCTTCATCCAGCGTAAGGAGGGGGACCCCTCCCTTGTTCTTTCCGGAGAGGTCCGACTCAAAGAGTTCGCTGTCGATGATCGCCTGGACCGCCCCCTGGTGCGTCTGCCTGCCCTGGGGGTTTCCATGGACGCCGTGGAACCCCTGAAAGGCATCATCCGCCTCTCGAAGGTGTCCCTGTCTTCACCGGAAATTGTGCTGAGACGGGACAAGCAGGGAAAAATCAATCTCGCATCCCTGACAGGCGATGAAAAGCGCGAGGAAACGGCTCCGGAGCGGGCTGGGAAAGAGAAGGCGGGAGCGCTGCAGCTGGCCGTTGACCATCTCGTCATCGATTCCGGAAAGGTCTCCTATGAAGACGAACGCCCCCCTCGGGCCGTGGCCCTCGGGCTGAAGGACATCCGCTTGACGGCGGAGAACATCTCCACGGTGAAGGGAACCAAAGGGAATCTCGACCTTGCCTTTCGTTTTGAAAAAAGGGGAGCCGTCAACGTGAAAGGGCCCTTTGTCGTCGACCCTCTCTCGGCCGATCTGTTTGCCGATGTGAGGGGCATCCCCATCAGACCGTTCCAGTCTTACTTTGACGACAAGGTGAAGATCGCCGTGGCGCGAGGGGACCTCTCCTTGAAGGGGAATCTCTCCCTGAGCGATGAAGGGAAAACGGGCTTGAAGGCGGCTTACAAAGGCAATGCGATGATCTCCAATTTCGCTTCCATCGACAAGCGCCACGCCGATGACTTTCTCAAATGGAAATCCCTTTTCTTCGATGCCATTCGAGCCGGATACAATCCTCTCTCCCTAAATATCGGAGGAATCGCCCTGACCGACTTCTACGCGCGGATCATCATCAACGAGGACAAATCCTTGAACTTGCAGGATATCTTTGAACAGGAAGCGCAACCGGAACCATCCGAGCCAGCCCGGCCGCACCGGGAAGAGACGGCGGCAGGCGAAGCGCAGCGTTCCGAAAGGAATGTCAAGATCGGCACCATCACCCTTCAGGGGGGAACCATCGAGTTCGAAGATCGATGGATCCGGCCGAGGTATGGCGCCAAGCTGGTGGAGATCGGCGGCAGCATTTCCGGTCTTTCCTCGGAGGAGAAGGCGCTCGCCGATGTGGAACTGAGGGGAAAGCTGGACCGTTACGCGCCCATAGAGATTGTGGGCAAGATCAACCCCCTTCGGGAAGACCTCTACGTGGATCTCAAATCCAGCTTCAAGGATATGGACCTCAATCCGGTCACACCTTATGCCGGCAAATACCTGGGCTATACCATCGAAAAGGGGAAACTGTTCTTCGATCTGGAATATCATATCGTCGGCAGGAAACTCGACTCCCAGAACAACATTTTCATCGATCAGCTCACCCTGGGGGAAAAGGTCGAAAGCCCGGAAGCGACAAACCTTCCCGTGTCGCTGGCTATCGCGCTGCTCAAGGACCGCAATGGCCAAATCAAGATCGAAATCCCCGTCACGGGGAGCCTCGATCAACCCGAGTTCAGTGTCTGGCGCATCATCGTTCAGGTTCTGGTCAATCTGCTCACCAAGGCGGCCGCGGCCCCCTTCAGCCTTCTGGGATCGCTCTTCGGCGAGGGGGAGGAATTCAGCTATGTGGAGTTCGACCACGGGAGCGCCGATGTGTCGGAACCGAACGTCAAGAAATTGAAAACGCTTGCGAAAGCTTTGGCCGAACGGCCCTCCCTGCGGCTGGACCTGGAGGGTTACGCAGATGTGGAGAAGGACAGGGCGGTTCTGAAGCGGCATCGATTCGATAAATTGCTGAAGGTGCAGAAGCTCAAAGACCTAATCGATAAGGGCCTGCCGGCTCTTCCCGTCGATGAGGTCCGGATCGAAACGCAGGAGTATGAGAAGTATCTCAAGAAGGCCTACGAGGCGGGGAAATTTCCGAAACCTCGGGACGCTGCGGGGAGGCGGAAAGAATTACCCGTGCCGGAGATGGAGAAGTTGCTGTTCGCCCATACGGCGATCAGCGACGATGACTTGAGGGCACTGGTTTCCCGGCGGGTCATGAAGGTGAAGGATGTTCTCCTCGAATCGGGCGAGGTGGCCCCAGAACGGGTCTTTGTCTCGACAAAAGGAACGCTGTCACCCGAGAAGAAGGAAAGTATCAGAGACAGCCGCCTGGAGTTCAAACTCAGAGCCAATTAGGGGGGGGTTGCCAACACCGTCTCCAAAGCCCCTGTTTTCTGTTGACAGGCGCCGGGAAATGGGAGAAGGAATGACTCAGGTCACACAGCCGGAACCGGGAAGGTGAGGGATCTCATGTTGAAGAACAGGAAAATCGGCGTTATCGGCGGCGGCAAGATGGGGAGCGTTCTGATCCACGGTATCCTGGCACGGGGTCTCGTTGCTCCCGGGGATGTGATCGTCGCCGATGTGGCAAAGGACAGGCTGGTGGAACTGTCGGATCGCTACGGTATCGCGACGACAGAGGACAACGGGAAAGCGGTTCGGGGGGCCGACGTGATCATCCTCGCCGTGAAGCCTCAGATCTTGGCGGAGGTTCTCGAAGGGATCGCGGTCCGCGTCACGCCGCGCAAGCTGATCGTCTCCATCGCCGCAGGCGTCTCTACGGGTTTTATCGAAGGCCGCCTCGGCAAGGGTGCGCGGGTCATCCGGGTCATGCCGAACACGCCTGCTTTGGTCGGAGAGGGTATGACCGCATTGGCCGGCGGTTCGAAGGCCACAACCGAGGATCTCGCCCTGGTACGTCATATGTTCGATGCCATTGGATTGACGGTGGAGGTGAGGGAGGACCTCATGGACGCCGTAACGGGTCTCAGCGGCAGCGGGCCTGCCTATGTCTTTGTCATCGTCGAGGCCTTAGCCGACGCGGGCGTCTTGATGGGATTGGGTCGGGACGTCGCCCTGAAGCTTGCGGCTCAGACGCTTCGGGGGGCGGCAAAACTCTGTCTGGAAGGTGAATGGCATCCCGCCCAGCTCAAGGATATGGTAACCTCGCCGGGGGGCACAACCATTGCGGGCCTTCAGGCCCTGGAAGAGGGAAAACTCCGGGCAACCCTCATGGCCGCCGTTGAAAAGGCAGCCCTCCGTTCGCGGCAATTGGGGGGCCGATAAGAGATGTTTACTTTTATTGTTCGCGTCGAGATCAATCCGAACAAATTCGATGGCCAGCCCTTTATCAGAGGCACGAAGATCCTTGTATCCGACATCCTGGATCAGCTGGCGGCGGGGAAGCGCTGGGATGTGCTCTTGAAGGAACATCCCGAACTGCAGGAAGCCGATCTCAATGCCGCCCTTTTCTACAGCGGCTGCATCAAGGCTTCAAATAAATAAGCGCGCCCTTTGCGGCTGCCCGCCTCTCAATTCCCCTGAAAAAGATCAGGAAGCCCCCCCTTGTCGGATCTTCCGCCGCTGCCGGTTTCTTGCCTTTTTCTTTCTTTCTGTGGGTCGAACCGATCATCCACCGCCGGGATGTCAACGGTGTCTTCGGGAAAAACAAGATTAAAGGCCGAAAAAGAGATGGTGGTACCGCCGCTTGGGGGAGGTTCTGCCTGCCCTTTCGGAAGTTCCTCATCGCTTTCCCGAAGCCATGTTCCTTCCGCATCAGCCGTTTTTTCGGCTCCCTTCTTCCTCCGATGACGGGGGCGCCGGCGCGGTTTTTTCTTTTGGGCGTCATTCACGCCATCGGGCGCCGGTACATCCACCGCCAGCGTATCCTTGTCCTCCTGGGATACGGCAATTGCGAGGGGTGCCGTTTCCATCTCTTCCTCTTCTTCCTTCGCTTTGCCCTTTATGTGGAGATCTTCGGTTTCGAATGCCATCTCCGCAAGCTCTTTGCGTCCGAGACACTCGATCGTCATGTCGTCCCAGGCCATCAGGGGACGGCCGGAGATGTGGATGGACATATCATAGGCCGCTTCGAGTTTCGCGATCTCTCCCCGTTTCTGATTTACGAGATAATCGGCGATTTCGTAGGGCAGGGTGGTTTTGATGACGGCTGAAAGGCCTTTGACGGCCTGCGATTCGATTCTCCTGAAGGCGCTCAGTGCCGTGTACTCCACCGACGGCCTCACCCCGCGTCCGTTGCAGTGGGGACAGGTTGTATAACTGACTTCCTGTATCGTGGACTGCTTTTTCTGCCTGGAAAGTTCCATGATACCGAATTTGGAGATGCGCGAAAGCTGCACCCGTGAGCGGTCCAAGCTCATGGCCTTCTTGAAGGTCTTTTCCACTTCGGCCTCGTGCTTCCGATCCCGCATGTCGATGAAGTCGATGACGATGAGCCCACCCAGATCGCGCAGCCGGAGCTGCCTCGCGATTTCCTCGGCGGCTTCGATGTTGGCCCGGAAGGCCGTCTCCTCGACGCTGCGTTTGTTCGATGCCCTTCCGGAGTTGACATCGATGGTGATCATGGCCTCGGTGGGATTGATGATGAGGTAACCGCCGGATTTCAGGTCCACGCGGTCCTGGTAGATGATCCGAATCTGGTCTTCCAGGCGGTATCGATCGAAGATGGGCGTTTTTTCCTTGTGCTGTTTGATCATTTTCAGGTTTCTGGGAGCGACGGCCTTGCAGTAAAGCCGCATCTTCCGGAAGGTGTCCGTGTCGTCGACATAGATTTCGTCTATGTCCGAGGTGAAGTAATCGCGCAGAGAGCGGATACCGAATTCGGTTTCCTGATAGATCAGGGAAGGCGTCGGGGCGGTTTTGCTTTTTTTCTGGATTTCTTTCCAAAGCCGAAGCAGATGCTGGTAGTCCCTGGAGATTTCCTGCTTGGTTCTCTGCATGCCCGCCGTGCGGACGATAAAACCGACGCCCTCGTCCTTTTTGATCTGTTCCACCAGATCTTTCAGCCGTCGGCGGTCCTCTTCGTTTTCGATCTTTCGCGATATTCCGCCGCTCTGCTTGTTCGGAAGCAGGACCAGGTAACGGCCGGGCAGGGAGATGAACGTGGTCAACAGGGCGCCTTTCCTTTCGCTGACTTCCCTCGCCACCTGGACCAGCACCTCCTGGCCCACCTTGAGTGCTTGTTTTGCTGAGGCCTGGGAACCTTCTTTGGGTTCCTGTTCCGCGGCGTAACTGGCACTGACGTCCCTGAGCGGCAAGAAGCCGTCCCTTTTGCCGCCATAATGAACGAAGGCCGCCTGCAGACCGCGTTCCACCTTGGAGACGAGCCCTTTGTAAATGTTCCCCGTGATGTGCTCGCGGCTGGCCATCTGGATATTGAATTCCACGAGCTTTCCGTCTTCGACGATAGCCATGCGTTTCTGTTCGTGATGAACGGCATTGATCAACATTTCTTTTTTCATAGATGTCCTTGTCTAAATAAAGGCGGATACATCGCCCTGCCCCACCCGGATCACCTCGATTATATCGTCGACGAGACTGATGACACTGGATTGTCCCGAGAGCTTTACACCGGCATCGATAACGAGATCCACGCGGCGTCCGAACCTTTCTTCGATATCGCGCGGATCGGAGAGGATTTCCCCCTCCTCGGTCTTGACGCTGGTGCTGATGACGGGTTGTCCCAGTTCGCGGACGATGGCCAGGCAGATCCGGCTGTCCGGCACCCTGATGCCCGTGGTCTGCCTCTTCGGCAGGATGATCTTGGGTACCAGTCGCGATGCTTCCAGGATGAAGGTATAGGGCCCCGGAAGCAGGCGTCTCATGGTTTTGTAAGCGTAATCGGTGACCCGGGCGTACCGGCTGATGTCTTTGAGATCCGAGCAGATGAAACTCAATGGTTTGCGTTTGTTCTGCCTTTTGATTTCGTAGATTTTTTCGATCCCCTTTTTGTTGTGCAGGCTGCATCCCAACCCATAGGCCGTATCCGTCGGATAGACGATGACGCCGTCGTCGTTCAGGATGTCCACGGCCTTTTTGATCAAACGCATCTGGGGGTTGTCGCTATTTATCGACCATAGCATGTTGCAACCCCTTGCTGCATCGATGCACTCAATACTGGATGGTAAATCATAAAAATACGTTATGGTCTCGACGGGCGGCCGTCGCGAAAGACCGCACCCTACAGGCGAAAAACCCCTCTCGCATTTTCCGTTGTCTGCCGGGCAACGGACTCGGGAGACAATCCCTTGAGGCGGGCTACCTCCCGCAGTGTCACCATGACATCGCCGGGTCGGGACGCCTTCTGCTGATATTCGACGGGACAATCCGTTTCGAGCAGGATGTGTTCGATCGGTGCAGCCCGCACCGCCGCCTGGTGCGGCGGGCTGTACTGCAGTGCCGGAGTCGCCGATATGACGTATCCCGCCTTTACGATTTCCCGGAGCAAATCGAGCGTATCGACATACCAATGGAAGACGGCGCTTTTGACACCTGCAGCCTGGGCGATGGAAAAAACCCGCTCATAGGCATGGCGGCAATGCAGGATGAGAGGCTTGTCATGATGGCTGGCCAAGGCCGCCAGCGCTCTCAGCACCTCTTCCTGCAGATCCCGGCGGACGTTGATCTTGAAATCCAGCCCCACTTCCCCCAGGGCGATGGCCCGTCCCACCTCCTTTTCGATGTAGTTTATCGTCTTGCCGATGTCCCGCTTTCTGATCGACCAGGGATGATACCCGATGGCAGGGTAGACGAAGCCCGGATTCTGCTTCGCGATCTGAAACGTTTTCTCGTTGGACGCAACGTCCATACCCACGGCAATAACCGCTTCAACGCCTTGATTTCTTGCATGATCGAGGGAGGATTGAACATCTTCCATCTCGGCGAGATGGGCATGACCATCGATGGCGGTTACTTTGGCACTGTCTGCTCTATCGCTCATGGGGTATCACTCGACGCATTATAAATGGATGTAAACTGAGCATCCGAAAAAGTCAATCAATTCTTGACGGCTGTACAGCCCATTTCGGAATGCCCCATTCTTGACGGCGATGCTTGTCGGTGCCGAGGCGGTATTCCGCCATGGCCCGACAGGAACCATTATCGCTTTGACAGGACCGATCTGATCGCGTATAAATGCCGTTATCCTAAACGTTCTCTTCGTGAGAGATTATATCCGAGGGTGGGAGATGACCAAACGGCCCTATTTTTATTTTATGGAAAGCAAAGAAGAGATCACCCGTCTCGAGATCAAAACGGACCCCGTCGCTGTCAGACGGCAGGCCCTCTGGTGCGGCGTGAAGCCGGGGCTTCGTGTCCTGGATGCCGGATGCGGTCCAGGCAAAACGACCGATATTCTCTATAAGATGATTCAGCCGCGGGGAGAGATTCTGGGCGTGGATTATTCAGAGGCAAGAATCGCCTACGCGCAGGATCGATACGGTCATGTTCCAAACATGGATTTCCTTCTGGGCGATCTGAGGGATCCTCTGAACGGGATCGGTCCGTTCGATCTGATCTGGGTGCGTTTTGTCTTGGAATACAACCGTAACGAAAGCGCATCCATCGTGGGAAATCTGACCTCCTTCCTGAAACCCGACGGTTGCCTCTGCCTGATGGACCTGGACAACAACAGCTTGACGCACTACCCGCTGACGACAGGAACCGCGGAGGTTTTGCAGGCCTTCGTCAGGCGCATGGAACAGGATTTCGACTTCGACCCTTTCGCGGGGCGCAAGCTCTATTCTTATCTTTACGATCTCGATTTCCGCGACATCCAGGTAGAGATGGCGGCCCATCACCTGATCTACGGCGATAACATGAGGAAGGAGGAGCGATTCAACTGGATGAAGAAATTCGAGGTGATCCTGAAGAAAATGCCCGAGGTCTTTGATTCGTATCCGGGAGGCATCGAAACGTTTCAAGAGGATATTTCCCGCTTCTTCAAGGATCCTCGGAGGTTTGCCTACACCCCCCTGATTCTCTGCAAGGGCGTCAAACCACGAGCTGGTTCGTCGGCGAATCGATAACCCTGCGGATTTCTCTCAAAAGATCGTGCAGGTGGTAGGGTTTCTGGACAAAGCCGGCGGCCCCGTTCTTGAGGAGGTCGCTCTTCTTGATGTTGGCGGCATAGCCGCTTGCGATAACGACCTTGGTGGCTGGATCGATCTTCAAGATTTCCGAGAGGCATTTAAGCCCGCCCATACCGGGCATGATTAGATCCATAATGACCAGATGGATGCGATCCCGCTCTTTTTTGAAGACTTCCAAGGCGTCTTCTCCCGTTTCAGCTACCAGTGCGTCATAGCCGAAGTGGTTCAGGATGTCCCGTCCCCCTTCGAGCAGATATTTCTCGTCGTCCACGAGCAGGATGGTCTCCGTGCCGGACAGGTCTTCCTCCCGGCTTGCCTTTTTGTAATCCTCTTCGGTGTAGGGGTGATCCAAGGCGGGCAGGTAGATGTAAAAGGTCGTTCCGATCTCCTGCTCACTCTCACAGATGATATACCCGTTGTGATTTTTCACGATTCCATAGACGACGGAGAGCCCCAGACCCGTTCCCTTGCCGACATCTTTGGTTGTGAAGAAGGGTTCGAAGATACGATCCAGGGTTTCTCTGTCCATCCCGTGCCCCGTATCGGAAAAGCGGATCAAGGCGTAATGCCCCTTTTTCATCAGGATGTTATGCCGGGTTTCATTGCGATCGATGTTGACGTTGCGGGTCGATATGGTGATCTCGCCGCCGTCGGGCATGGCATCTCCCGCATTGATGGCCATATTCATGATGACCTGGCCAAGTTGTGCCCGGTCTCCGCTGACAAGATAGAGATCGACGTCCATGTCGAAGCGGACGGATATCATCCTGGGGATGGAGCGGGCGATCAATTCGTAAAATTTTTCGATCTCCTGAGACAGATTGAGGGGTTCGAACCTGCTCTCCATCTTCCGGCTGAAGATCAGAAGCTGCCTGATGAGCTCGGAGCTGCGCTGGATCAGCTTGTTGATGTTGTTAAGGTACTTCCAATCGGGGTCGCTTTCGGTTCTGCGCATCAGCAGCAACTGATTGTATCCGCTGATGGCCTGGATGATATTGTTGAAATCGTGGGATATGCCGCTCGTGAGGGTTCCGACCGCCTCCATTTTCGTGGCATGGCGGAGCTGATCTTCGAGGTTGCGCTGTTCCGTCACGTCCTTTAGGGTCCCCACCAGGCCGATGAACCCCCCCTCCGCATCCAGATTGGGTGCTCCGCTCATGGTGAAATGCCGTTCCGGTCCCTTCATGTGAGGGATGATCAAGGGAAAATCACGGACGACCGTCTTATCGCTGCGGACCCTTTCAAAGTAATGCAGAAAGCCGTCAACATCCCGCTTTTCTATAAAGTCGATGAACGGCTTGCCGAGCACCTCCCGGGCGGGATGTCCCAGGAGCTTTTCCCAGGCGGGATTGATATAGGTAAAGGCGCCATTGCTGTCCAGCGTGTAGATGATGTCGGGAGCATTCTCGCTGAGTGACCGGAAACGCTGTTCGCTTTCCTGCGTTTTCTGGTAGGAAAGGGCATTGTTGATGCTGATGGCGATCTGAGGGGCGATTCCCATCAATAGAGACATTTCGCTGTGGGTCACCTTCTGTTTCGCCGTCACCTTGTCGACGACCAGAACGCCCAGGGCTTCATCCTTGTATACGATGGGCACACAAAGAAAAGATTGGGTTCCCGAGGCCTTGGCGAATTCGAGGCTTCTGGGCGTCAAGTCTCCTTTGATGTCGTTGATGTCAGTTACCAGATAGGGCTTCTTTTCCTTGAACGCTACGACGGCGGGGCCCTTGGACCCGGGTTTGTCCAGATGAAAGGCCACGTTTTTCATGACATCGGTGTACTCCATGCCGTAACCGTACCCGACGACAAACCTCAACCACTTTCTTTCCTTGTCGGCCAGCATGATCATGCCCCTGTCGAAATCGGAACGCGTTTCGAGGGCATCCATGATGAACTTGAGCAGCGCGTCGATATCCAGAATCTTCGACGTCGCCTCACCCACCTCCCGAATCAACAGGTTTTCGTTGTAGCGGAAGTTGATTTCATTCAGCAGGCGGTCCGCCATATCGCTTTCGTCGGTTATCTGACGCAGGAGATCCTTCTTTTCCAGCCGTTCGATCATGAAATAAAAGCCGGCAAGAACAAGCAAGCAGGACAGCAGAAGAACGATCCACGGTATCGGGGTCAGGAAGGGGATGGAAAGAAGGCAGATCAACATGCCGGCCGCAGTCAAATAGTTGCTCATTCTCTTGAATTTAGAGAACGGGCTGCTTTCCCAGCTGACGATATATCGACAGTGTTTGTCGCCCCTGTGAAGACATTCCGGGTGTTCGATTTCTGCGAATTTCCCCGTGTACATTTTGGCCAGGGCTTCCAGATTACCGATGCGGTTTTCGCATTGGAAGGGGTTCTCCTTGACGTCCTCCCGGGGGATGCTCGTGACGACGACCTTCTGTTCTCCCAATTTCTGCACGGTAACATCGGCGGCCCGGGTGATCTTGTTCGCCACCGTGCCGATTAAGGAGTAAGCCGTAGTGGGGGTGATGAAGCCGAGGATGTATTGCCTTACCGGACTTTTGATATTCGCGGTCGCGGAGTGGCGGCCCACCTCGCGCGCGAGGGGGAGGTTGCCCGTTTTTTCCTGAAGAATTTCATGAAAACGGTTGATATGACTCTGCGTGAACCAGTGGCCGTCATCCTCCACTTCCAGGCGGTCGATGCCCGCCTTATCGAGCAGGGCATCCACGTCGATTTCGGGATAATATTTCTCGATATAGACGGTATACGCCCTCAGCAGGCTGCTGTTGTAAAGGGGGACTTCTCTCATCGGGTCATGTCTTCAGACTGATGCCGTACTGTTTTTGAAGAAACTCGATATATCCCTTGTTGTCGCGGACGGAAATGATCCATAGCATGTATTGTCTTTCATGGGGGATCTGCCTTGCCTCTGCATAGTCCTCCGGATAGATCAGCACCGGAATTTCCTCGACCGGGTATTGAACGGCGATCTGGTCTACGGCTGCGCTTAGAATCTCCCAGGGTGTATTCTCGGAATCGATGACCATAATCTTGATGCTGTTCAAGAGCTCGGAGAGATTGATCCCGAGGTCGGACCGGTCGACGATGAAAACCGCCTTGAGATGATCATCCTGCAGAAGCGATAGGACGTTCATCTCCCTGTTGAAACCGAGACGCTCGTAAACCTCGCTCAAGGGTTCCACGCCTTTACCCAGGGCGCCGATATGGAAGGCATCCAGCATAAGGCCGCCCGATCGGTGTCTGTAAAAGAGATCCAATTCCCAAAGGTCTGTGGGTCTGGATTCCCGCAAGGTCCAAGCGCCGGGCAGAAGACCCGGCCGTTCTGGCCTTTCATAGGGTCGATAAGCGAACACATCGGCGGAACAGTGGCGGGGATTGTTGTAGGCCTTCGTCGTGTCGCCAAATAGCATATAGGGGAAGGGGTTGTCCGGCCTGAAATAGGTCATTAAATAGTCCATATTGGCGGAGGGCAGGCGGGCCAATCCCGTCAGGTAGTTGGCCCCATGCTGCAATAGCAGGTACCCCGTTTTCTGGCCGTCCATACGCCGGGCGGCCCAGTGATGGCCCAGCCAGGCCTTCTGGTAGGCCCGGATGATGGAGAGATGGGCATAGATCCTGCCGTTCTTTTCATAGGTGAAATGCTGCGTGATTTCGGGACAATCCTGATAAAGCTTCCGATAGGTTTCCTTGAAGTTCCCCCGGTAGGATTGCAGGTGGCGGTACTTCTTGGGATAGATGAAACCCGTGTCAAAGAGAAATTCCCAGAGGGCGTCCATGTCCACCTTGTTGGCAACATAGGTATGGGGGTCCTCGACGTAGCCGAGGATCTGGGAAAGGGTCCTGTACTGATCGAGATCCATATCGAGGATGGCCAGACCGCACAGGACCTGTCCATTTTCCTCCTGGCGTCGGATCACCTGGGCCTTGACGGTCATCTTGAGAATGCCCGCAAAGGCGATCATGAGGCTGGGAAGGATCATGCCGGGCATCAGCACTCCTTCCTCCGCCTTTTCGTAAACGGAGAATCCCGAATGTGAGATGTTTTGAATCTCCCGCTGGATTTGCTTTTTGAAAAAAGGATGCTCGAACTGGATGAGGGGCATCGGTGCCACCTGTTGACGATTGCTGCGGAAGATGACCGGCTGGTAGCGAGCGATGAGCGTGTCCTGGGGTTTCAGGACGATTTCCCAGGAGAATAGATCTTGCGTCTGGCGGCTGCATTGGCAGGGTCCGGAAAAGAGGATCTTGCCGTCCGAGGAAAGCTGTACCGTTGCAGGGACATCCGGATTGAACCAGATCGACGATGAATTTTCGGGTTTTACGCTGACGCGGAAGGCCAGCGGGCTGAAATCGACCAATCTGCCTGTTGCCACAAAACCGCTCTGTATGAGCTCCACACTGGTATCTGAACAGGGAAATCGGACCACTTGGCGGCGGCTCAGGACGAAGCTTTCGTCAGGCAGCTGGACGGTAAACCCGTCGATCCCTTCCTCCAAGAGAACCGCTGGCGCCAGGAGGATGGATTCGTTTGTCTTGATGACAAGGTATCGAAACTGGAACTGCTTCAGATTGAAGGTCGAATATCTATCCGCCCAACGGCAGACAATCCGGTCGTCCAGGCAGGGTTCCGGCAGGGCCTCTATCAGGATACCTTCGTTGTAGTGGTCGTGCTGAAAAAGCGCGTAGAGATGTCCTTCCATAAAATGAAGGTAATTCAGCGCATTGATCAGTTTCCTTTTTTCGAGAACCTGCGCCCCTTCCAGTGCCTTTATCAGATCCTCGTGCCGGAACATCCAGGGAGGGAGAAAGGTTTTGCCCTCGGAGACGATATCGAGGCTTCTGATGCCGGCCCCTAGATCTTCGTCCCTGCTTTTGTGATCCATTGTTCATGTACTCCCGCGCATTTTCTGTACGATGATGTCCCTGACGAGTTGGTTCCTCTCTTTCGGGTCGATTGAAGACTTTCAGCCGTCCATCAAGGCATTGACGGAACGAGTCCTGCGACTAAACGACTGCAACATCGTTCATGCAGTTCGTCAATAGAAGGGAAGCGGTGCCCTGTAGGTGCATCTACATACCACCAGATTTTTTAACCTGTCAATGTTTTTATAACGTTCATGCGGCGTCGCAAAGGCACTTTCCGCTTGTCCTTGCCCTTAAAATTTGCTAAGAATATTCGCATGATTCCAATCAGATTCCTCTCTGGATCCCTCGGGCTTTCAGGCTTCGAAAACGGTCGGGGTGGGTAGACATGAAAGAGATGCTTCTGCTGACGGCCTCTATCGTCCTGTTTCTCATCGGCATGATGAAGCTGTCCGCCCTGGTGCAGCGGCTGATCACCCTCCGGATCAGAACTTACATTAAATACGCCGTACGCAAGCCGGTTTACGGGCTGTTGACGGGGGTGGCTACAACGGTTTTGTTTCAGAGCTCTTCCGCGACGACGCTGTTGACGATCGGCATGGTCAGTGCCGGTTTGATCAGTTTTTTCGATTCACTGGGGATCATCTTGGGCGCCGATATCGGAACGACGCTGACGGTTCAGCTCGTTGTATGGAAGATAACGGATCTATCGCCGCTTTTCATCATTTGCGGCGGCTTGCTATGGCTATCGGGGAAACCGAAATGGAAACTCGCGGGAGAGGCCGCATTCTTTTTCGGCCTGATGTTCTTCGGCCTGAGCCTTGTCGCCCTGGCCACCGCTCCCCTGAAGGATACCCCTCTTTTCATCGTGCTTTTTCAGGAAACGGCAAATCCCCTGCCGGGTTTTTTCCTGGGTCTCGTCTTTACGGGTATTGTACAGGCGTCGGCCATTCCGATCAGCATCCTCGTCATCCTGGCCCAGCAGGATCTCATGACGATCGGCAATGCCCTCCCCGTTGTCTTCGGCGCCAACGTCGGCACCACGGTCACTGCATGTATGGCCTGGACGGTTGCCGACATCGATGGCAGGAGAACCGCCCTAGCCCACTTCATTTTCAAGGCCGTCGGTGCGATCATCTGCCTTGCCATCATGCCCGCTTTCATCGCATTGCTGCGGGAGTTCAGTGGAAGCGCCGCCCAGCAGATCGCCCTCGGCCATTTTTTCTTCAACATCCTGATTGTGGCAATCTTTCTCTTTCTACTGGGGCCCGTCGCCAGGCTGCTGGAGAAGATTCTTCCGGGGAAAACCGCCACATTGCCCCTCTGGCCTGAATTTCTCGACGATGACCTTCTAAATAAACCCGATGTGGCCTTGGGATGCGTACGGAAGGAACTGCAGCGCGAGATCATCCTCGCACAGGAGATGGTGCGGATGAGCCTTGCTCTGATCGACGAATACCGCGAGGCGACGTGGCGAAGTCTCCAGTATATAGAAATGGTCGTCGACAACCTGAGGATGGAGATCGTCCGGTACCTGAGAAGGATTTCCTGCCAGACTCTGTCGGAACCGCTTTCCACGAGACTGTTTGTCTACACCGGCATGGTGGACGACATCGAACGGATCGGCGATCATGCCAACGACCTGGCGTCACTTTCAAAGGATAAACAGACGAGAGACATCTCCTTTTCCGAGGCGGGGAAGAAAGATCTTGACGCCATTGCACGGATGGTGTCCGATAACCTGCGCGATGCCGTCTCCCTGATGGAGAAAAAGGACGAGGAAAAGATAAACGGGCTGTACCTTCGTGAAGATGCCGTCGACATGAGGGTGAAAACGGCGGTGGAACGCCATCTCATCCGGTTTCACCGGCGGATATGCCAGGCCGAGGCCGGCCCGATCTTCGTGGAGATGCTGCTTCATCTGGAGAGAATATCGGATCACTGTGAGAACATTGCCGAATATGTCAGCGACCTCAAGGATCCGGTCCCTGAATAAAATGACCGTAGGGAGGTGAAACCATGAACGAGATAAACGAAACCGTCGTTCAGGAAACGTTGAAGAAGGCCCGCCAGCGAATGCACCGCTATACCTGAGCCGAAGCAAGCCTGCAGGGACTGCAGGCCCTCTGGTCGCTGCCGGATTTCGGCGCGTGGGCGACGTCGGGATACATGGGCGCCATCATCTCCGGCCAGGCCACCTGCGGCATCCTCATTGGCTGCGGTGTCGCCATAGGCCTTTACTGCGGCCACGGTATGGGGACTCCGCCGGAAGAGTATCCCGACCAGAGGAACCGGGCCGTCGAAGGTGTCAGACAGCTCTATTGCGATTTCATCGAGGCCTTCGGGTCCACCGATTGCCGTGCCCTCAGTCGATGCGATTTCAGCGATCCCCAAGACGTGGCCCGATACATCGAAAACCGTCTCTGGAAGGAGACCTGCGATCGCTACCTCGAGTTCGGCATCATGAAATGCCTCCAAATGAGCCGTGAGGGCGTCATTTAAATGATTTCCCGATACGTCAAAGGATCTTTTGTGATTTCTGTCCGAAACGGCAAAAATCTTGACCGTCTTTCGGGAACTGTGTTAGTTCAGGCCGAAAAGGCCAAAGGAGAAGCGCCATGAAAGAAAGGCTGAACGCTTTGGAGATCGCCCTTGACAACGAAATGAGGGAGCGCGAATTCTATCTGAAGAATGCGCAGCGCACATCAAATCCGCTAAGCAAGGCCATGTTCGAACAAATCGCCGGCGAGGAGCTTGAGCATTACGAGCGGCTCAAGCAGATTCACGAGAACTGGGAGCAGCAGAAGCGCTGGCCGGAGTCCCTGCCGCTGAAGGTGAAAAACACCGTGGTGAGAAATGTATTGAAAGACATGATCGACAAGGCCAAGGGCCTGCCGAAGGGAGACGACGATGATCTGGCCGCCGTGAGAGCTGCGGTGGAGTTCGAGGCAAAAGGCGCGGAATTCTATGCGAAGCTCCGGGATCAGGTGTCCGATCCCAAGGAGAAGGCCTTTTTCAACCTCCTGGCAGATATTGAGCACGAACACTTCGTTTCCCTGAAGGATACGGAGGAATTTCTCACGGAGCCCGCCCAATGGTATCGGAAACACGAGGGCACCGGTCTCGACGGAGCCTGAGATCGGCGATTTCACCCGATTCCGCCCTTTGCCTTGAAGATGATCCCCCCAACCCCATCGACAAGGGGGTGAGGGGGATGTATCCTTCGTGACCAGTCGAAATCGCGCTCCTTTCATTTCATTGGGAAGGAGGGACGGCATCGGCCTTTGCCATCTCTTCGGTCAGCGTATCCCATTCGGCATAGCGTTTTTCCAGCCTGCCGGCGATCTGTGCCATTTCCCTGTTCAGCGCCTTGATTTTCTCGGTATTCCTGTGAACAGAGGGATCGCAGAGGAGTTGCTCGCCTTCGGACTTTTTTGTTTCCAGCATCGAGATCTCCTCTTCCAGGGCTGTCAATTCCCTCTCGAGGGCCCGGCGGACCTGCGACAGACGGTTCCTTTCTTCGGCTTCCAGCCGCTTTGACTCGCGTGTCTTCCGGCTTGTCGCTTTGTTCTCTTTTGCGTTTTGCAGGGGGGCCGCCGCCAGGGGTTCGGAGGCAAGCATTTCACGCCGTTTCTCGATGAAATAGGAGTAGTTGCCATGATAGTCGTAATGACGGCCTTCCCGGATTTCGATGACCCGGTTGACGAGCTGATCGAGAAAATAACGGTCGTGCGAGACGATCAGGACGGTACCATGATAGCCTAACAGCGCTTCCTGAAAGATCTCCTTCGTCTTGAGATCCAGGTGGTTGGTGGGTTCATCCAGGATCAGGGTATTCGCATCCCCAAGCAGAAGCTTCAGAAGGGCAAGCCGCGATTTTTCACCGCCCGAGAGTACCGAGATCGGTTTGTGAATGTCATCCCCGGAAAAGAGGAAGGCCCCAAGGAGATTGCGTCTCTCCTGATCGGTGCCGCGCGTGCCGGCTTCATTGATTTCCTCCCAGATGGTCCGCTCGTAATCCAGGTTCTGGGCGCTTTCCTGGGAGAAGAACCCCATCTTCACGTTGTGGCCGAACGTGACGGTGCCGGCAGTGGGCCTTTCCGTACCGTTCAGGATCCGTGTCAATGTAGACTTCCCGGCGCCGTTGATGCCGACCAGGGCCACCCTGTCGCTCCTGTAGATTCGGAAATCCACATCGTCGAAAACGGGCACGTCGCCGTAATTCTTGGAGAGGTGCCGGGCGGCGATGACTTCACGTCCGCTTCGCGGACCTTCGGGAAACCGAATTCGGACTCTCTTCTCGACGGCCTCCTGCTGGACGGGTTCGAATTTCTCGAGCGTCTTCAGCCGGCTCTGCACCTGGCTTGCCTTCGTGGCCTTGTAGCGGAACCGTTCGACAAACCGATGGATCCTTTTGATTTCCGAGCGCTGAAGGTCCATCTCCTTTTTCAGCGTCTCGATCCTTCGTTCCTTTTCCCGCAGATAGAAAGAGTAATTTCCCTTGTAGAGAAGGATGCGGCTGTTGGCCAGCTCGGCGATCTGGGTGGCGATTCTGTCGAGGAAAACCCGGTCGTGGGCAATGGCGATGATGGTTCCCGAATAATCCTTCAGGTAGCTCTCGAGCCATTCCAGGCTCTCCGTATCCAAATGGTTGATTGGTTCGTCCAGCAGCATGATATCGGGTTTGGACAGAAGGATCGCCGCCAAAAGGATCCGCATCTTCCATCCGCCGGAGAAATCGGCGCAGTTGCGCACGAAGTCGCGATCGCGGAAACCGAACCCTTTTAGGATCTGCCGGGCCTTGGCCTCAAAGGCATAACCGTCCTTGGCCTGGAACCGTGACTGGGCCGATTCATAGGCCCGCAGAAGCTCTTCAAAGGTCTCTGTACCCTGGGACGTCCGGGACAATTGTCCTTCATAGCGGTTGATGGCATTCTCAATGGCGGTGATCCCGCTCTTTCCTTTGAGATAGGCCATCATCTCCATGGGTTCGAGTTCTACCAGGTCCTGGGGCAGATAGCCTATCGTCCGGTTCTTCCGATTCGAGATGGAGATTTCTCCGCCGTCCAATTCGACCTGACCGATGATTGCCCGCAACAGGGTCGTCTTCCCGGTTCCGTTGTCTCCCACCAGACCGATCCGGCTCCGTTCCGCGATGGTCCAGGTAATCCCGTTGAAGAGTTTCCGGTCGGCGAAGGAAAGACTGATATTGTCGAGGTAAATCATGGGGCGTTTATAGGGGAAAGGGATTCGATTGTCAATCTGCCGATCCGGCGCAGGCATCCTTTCGCTGAGGGCTTCATGCAGAATCCCGGCGGGGGCTGTTCGGGCCTGATAAATTATTTCGGTTCCTCTCTCCGGAATCGCTTCGTGATCGGCCGCTGCCGGAGCAGGATGTAGGTAGCTCCCGCACCTCCGTCGCAGATCCTGGCGCTGGAATAGGCGATGATCCACTTCCGCCAGGAACAGCCGGAAAGCCACTCTTTCACCTTGTTCTTCAGTACGGGTTCCGAGGGCGACGAGAGCCCCCGGCCATGGATGACGAGGACCGTCCTTTTCCCCGTCGCGATGGCCTCCTTCAGGAAGGCGTCGAAAACCTCCCTGGCGTCATCGACGTTCAATCCGTGAAGATCGACGTGGGCCTGGATGGAGAAGTCGCCCCTGTGCAGCCGGTCCGTGACGACGGGATGGATACGGTAACCCGTCCCCTCCATGTATTCCGGCGTGTCGGCCACGACGAAACCGGTGCCGCTTTTCACGAGCCGGGCAAGCCGTTCCAAGCTTTCCTCGTCTTCGTTCGCTTGGCGGGCGGCAACGGGAGCGGCTTCCGGGATGCACCGATTTCCTTCCTCTTTTTCAAGGGGCTTTACTCCTGCCACTGCGTCGAGGAAGAGTTGCTCCTCACCCTCCCGTTTGAGATTTTCCGGCAGGGTTCTCCGAGCGGGAGGGGACAATTCTTCGAGGACCGACGGGAGGTTCCGTCCCTTGAACCACCCCTTGATTCCCTGAAAAGGTTTATGGGTGAAGGATGAAGAGGCCATGGCAATCTCTCCGTCTTTTTGCCGCCGGAGCACTTGCACCGAAGGGGGCTCGGATTTTCAGCGGCAGTCCTGTCCTATATACGATTTTGACGGCGATATTTCAACAGGTTACTGGCCAAGGCGCCGTGCGGCTTCCGACGGAAGGGTCGGACACCCTCCCCCGGACGGGGACAAGCACAAATCTGTTGCGCTGAGGCCGCATTGCGGGTAATAGAAACGTATCAAAACGGAGATGAATATGATCGACAACTTTGTCAGCGGCCTGTCCATATACCTGCAGGAATCGATCCTCCTGGCCTATGTCGCCGTCTATCTTGCCGGCGTTCTGATCAGTTTCACGCCCTGTATCTATCCGGTCCTTCCGATCACCGTCGCCTTCATCGGCGCCCGCGGCGCCGGGTCTCGAACCAGGAGTTTTCTCCTGTCCATTGTTTACGTGTTCGGCATGGCCCTGACCTATACGGCGCTCGGTGCGGCCGCAGCATTGTCGGGGAGACTCTTCGGACATTTTCAGGCGAGTTTCTGGATCTATTTCATCGTCGCCAATGTCTGTGTCGTCATGGGATTATCGATGCTCGACGTTTTTGTGCTGGCGGTGCGGACTCCCGCGTTCATCACCCGTGTCCAGCCCCGGGAAAAGACGCGGGGAATCGCGGGGAGCTTTGCCGTAGGGGCCTTGTCCGGCCTCGTTGTCGGTCCTTGCACTGCCCCTGTTTTCGCCGTGCTTCTTGGCTATGTGGCCAGCAGACAGAATGTGGTCCTCGGGATGAGCCTTCTGTTCGTGTTCGCCTTTGGCTTGGGCACCTTGCTTGTGATTGCAGGTACCTCTGCAGGCCTTCTGGCCGGGATGCCCCGATCGGGGCCATGGATGGCAAGGATCAAGCACCTCTTCGGGTGGGTCCTGCTGGGTGCAGGGGAGTATTTTCTCATTAAGGCCGGAACTCTATTGCTTTGAAGGGAATTCCTATGAACGTCGTTCCTACGGATAAGGCGAAAAGGTCTCTGAAGATCCTGCTGATTCTTTTCATCTTTTTCGCAGCGGTGATCATCATCGGCAGTCGTTTTCATGACCGCGGCGTGCGGACCGGCGAGGTCAGGGGGCTGGATTTTGCGCTGGCGGATCTGGAGGGAAAGCGCTTCAGGCTGAGCGACCACAGGGGCAAACCGGTACTTCTCATATTCAGTACCACCTGGTGCGCCTACTGCCGTTCCGAAATCCCCCGTTTCAAGAATATCTACTTCCGTTACGCCCCTTTGGGTCTCGTGATCGTCAATGTGAACATTCAGGAAACGAGGGCGAAGGTCGCTCGGTTTGCCGAGCGGTACGATCTGCCCTATCGCGTTGTTCTCGATGAAGACGGCGGCGTCTCGATGGCCTACGACATTTTGGGCGTGCCCTCGGTGATCCTGATCAGCCCGGAGGGTCGTATTTTGTGCCGTTATTGCCGATACACGGAAGAGATGCTGGATAATCTGTTCAAAAAGAAGGGATGACTTCGCTCGGATAAGGCGTGATCAGGCGGCCCTGGCGGCATCGGTGGCAAAAGTGCACTGCGCGGAGGCTTACATAAGCGCTGCGGCGAGCGCCGTGCGGGTCTTGGACGGCTCTGATGAAAGGGCCGCGGTTTCAGAACAGCGACAGGAAGCATTCCATGGAGGTTTGGAAAGATGGCTATCAAGACGGTCGCACAGTACATCGAGAGCATAAGGGACAAAAGGGAAGTATGGATCGACGGGGAAAGGGTTGAAGATCTCACCACGCATCCCCATATCAGAACCGCGGTCGAGATGGGTGCCATGGATTATGCCATAGCGCAGGATCCCCGATACAGGGATCTCATGATCGAGATCGACGAAAAGGGCGAGCCCTATCACTTTTGCTTCAAACCCATGATGACGCGGGAAGATTTGATGCGCAAGCGCGAGGTCGTTCAGGTAACGGCGAGAACCTGTTTCGGCATGCCCGGAGGGGCCAAGTTTACCGGTATCGACGGGCTGAACAGCATTACCGCCGTCACACGGCGGATGGACAAGGAGATCGGCACCTCCTACGCGCCCAGGGTGGAGGCCTTCAGGCAGGAGATGAAGGCGAACGACTCGGCGGTGGCGGTGGCGGTGACCGATGTCAAGGGAGACAGGAGCCTCCGTCCCTCGAAACAGAGGCAGCACCCGGATTTCTATCTGCACGTCGTCGATGAAACCAGGGACGGCATCGTCGTCAGGGGCGCCAAGGTTCATATCAGCACGTCCGCGACGGTGCATGACATCATCGTGATCCCGACACGGGCCATGCTGCAGGACGATACGCCCTATGCCCTGGCCTTTGCGGTGAAGCCCGATGCAAAGGGCCTCATCCACATTATGGCCGAACATGAGGTGGCCGACGATGCGAACGACCTCGACAGCCCGCTGGCCGCCCACATCTATACGTCGGAGTCGCTTTTGGTATTCGATGACGTCTTCATCCCGAACGATCGGGTCTTTCTGAAAGGGGAATGGCGGTATGCCGGTCAGTTCGCCTATATGTTCGCGAATTATCACCGGGCAAGCGCGGACGCCTACAAGTCCATCGAAAACGAGATGCTGGTCGGCGCAGCGGCGCTGATGGCGGAGTATAACGGCATCGCGAAGGCGCCGCACATTCAGGACAAACTGGCTTGGCTGGCCTGGTATACGGAGACGACCGATGCGCTGGGCAGGGCCTCCTGCTTCGATTGTTCCGAAGACAGGGAACTGGGGGTCGTCTTTCCCGATCCCGTCTATTCCAATGCCGCGAAATTCTTCTTTGCGGAGCATTACCACCAGGCCATCAAACACCTCGTCGACATCACCGGGGGCATCGTGGCGACGATCCCCTCCAGCAAAGACCTGCTGAACCCGCAGATCGGACCTTACGTCGAAAAATACCTTGCCGGAAAAGAGGGGGTTCCCACGGAGCACCGATTCCGCATGATCAAGCTCGTCAAGGACATTTGTTCCTATTTCATGCAGGGGGTCACCCTGCACGGAGAGGGTTCCCTGGCTGCCCAGAGGATGTCGATCAGGGCGACCTCGGACTGGGCGAGGTACATCTCCGCGGCCAAGCGGGCTGCCGGCATTCGCGAGGAAAAGCCTCATCCCTCCTACGGCAGCCTTTTGGACTACCCTGCATGGACGTGGCGGAAGGAGAAGAACATCATCTGAAGTTGACAGACCTGTCGCCGGCGATGCCATAGAGGAATCGACGATGTCGGGGGCGTGGTCGCATCGGTAATCTTGGAACATCAGGGAGGTGAAACCATGGGGAAGGTGACGGGAGGCAGGCTTGCCGTAAAGGCGTTGAAGCGGGAGGGGGTCGAGTGCATCTTCGCCCTTTCGGGAGGCCATGTCGATCCCCTGTTCCAGGCCTGCATCGATGAAAAGGTCAGGCTCATCGACGTGCGTCACGAGCAGGCGGCGGCCTTCATGGCCGACGGCTGGGCAAGGGTCACCGGAAAGCCGGGCATCGCTGCGGTCACAGCGGGTCCGGGCGTCACCAATGCCGTCACCGGGCTCTGGAATGCCTATGAATGCCTCAGCCCGATCATCGTCTTCGGCGGCAAGGCCCCCCTCTTCGAATTCGAGCTGGGCTCGCTCCAGGATCTGAATTCCCTTTCCCTGGTGGAATCGGTAACGAAGTGGCGGCGCGCCGGCTATGAGACCCGAAGGATTCCCGAGTATGTCAGCATGGCCTTCCGGCAAGCCCTCGGCGGCCGTCCGGGTCCCGTTTACCTCGAGTTCCCCGCCGATCTCCTTTTCACACAGGTGGAGGAATCGGATGCGGTCTTCTGCAACGGCTACCGGGCGGAATCCCGCCCGCAGGGCGACCCTGGGCAGGTCAAGAGGGCCGTGGACCTCCTTTTGGCTGCCCAGAGGCCGATCGCCATCGCCGGCAGCGGCGTTTACTGGTCCCAGGCGGGCGAAGAGCTCCGGGAGCTGATCGAGATCATCGGACTTCCGCTGACCCTGATCCAGATGGGACGGGGTGTCGTGCCGGAGGACCACCCCTGCTGCTTCGGCCCCACCCGGATCGGCACCAAACAGGCGGATGTCGTCCTGCTTATCGGCACACGCCTCAATTACGGCCTCAACTTCGGCCGGCCGGGTCTTTTCGGCGCCGACCAGAAGTGGATTCAGATCGACATCGAGCCGACGGAGATCGGCCGCAACCGTACCATCGAAATCGGCATCGCCGGCGACGCCAAAGCCGTCCTCGGCCAGATGGTCGAACAGGCGAGGGTCAGGTGGGGAGACAAAAAAAAGTCGGACTGGCTTGAAGAGTGCCGGGCTTACATCAAGGGCCGCCAGGAACAGCTTGAAGCCGAAATGAACTCGGACAGCGTTCCCATCCATCCGGCAAGGCTCTGCCGGGAGATTCGCGATTTCATCGACAGGGATGCGGTCATTGCCATGGACGGAGGCGATACGACGGTCTGGGGTGCGGCCGTTCTCAAGGGCTACAGACCGGGACACTGGCTCGATAACGGTCCCACGGGCTGCCTCGGCGTCGGTATTCCCTTTGCCATGGCTGCAAAGGTCGCCAGGCCCGACAAGCAGGTTCTGCTGCTCAACGGCGATGGGTCCTTCGGCCTGAACGGGATGGAATTCGATACCATGATCCGGCACAACATTCCCGTGGTCTGCGTGATCTGCAACGACGAGGCCTGGGGCATGATGATGCATCCCCAGCAGGCGATGGGCGAAGACCGCGTAATCGGGACGAGGCTGGGATTCCGCCGGTACGACCGGATGGTCGAGGGGTTGGGCGGCTATGGAGAGGCCGTGGAAAGGCCGGAGGATATCCGGCCGGCGCTTCAGCGGGCCTTTGCCTCGGGCCTGCCTGCCTGTGTCAACGTCCGGTGCCTCAGTCTTGCCAGGGGGTCGCAACGGCGCGCATCCTGAAGGCGGCATGGCCGCGATGACGCTCCAGCGAAGGCCGGTCCTTTCACTCGATCCCTCCTCTCGCCCGGGGGCATTTTCTCCAGAGGTTCGATTGCTTCGTCATGAGCTACCCTTCCTGCTTCGATCGAAGCAGGAAGGAAAACATATTGACAGCAGGCGATGGATTCAATATGAATAGCCAACCGTCTCTTCATGGCAGATTGAATGCATTTTCGGGTTTACCCGGACGAATTTCCTTCCCCCCTTGTCGGTCGAAAGGAGAGACTCCATGGAACTGACGCATCTTTTCAGCCCCCTTGCGATCGGCAACCTGACCCTGCAGAACCGGATCGCAATGCTTCCCATGGGAACATCCCTGGCGGAAGCGGACGGCAACCCCTCCGATGCCCTCATCGATTACTACGCAGCCCGGTCGTGGGGCGGCGCGGGACTGGTCATCGTCGAGATCACGATGGCCCACGTTACGAGCCGGGCGCCCCACACGCTGGGCCTCTACGACGATGCTTTCATACCCCGATGGTCGAAACTGGCGGCAGCCGTTCACGAAGGCGGGGCCAAAATCTTTCCCCAACTCGCCCACCAGGGAAGGCAAACCCGATCGAAGCTCACGGGCTACCCGCTGGTGGCTGCCTCCGCCATCGCCTGTCCCTGGATGCGGGAAATGCCCAGGGAACTGACGAAGGACGGCATAGCCGAACTGGTCGAAGGCTTCGGCCAGGCAGCCCGGAGAGCTCAGGAGGCGGGCTGCGACGGCGTCGAGATCCACGGTGCCCACGGGTATCTCGTCTGCAACTTCATGTCGCCTTTGACCAACAAGCGGACCGATGAATACGGGGCAACCCTGAGCGGCAGGATGCGGTTTCCCCTGGAGATCGTTGCCGCCGTGAAGGAAAAATGCGGCAGCGACTTTCCCCTTAGCTTTCGGTTCAGCATCGATGAGCTTCTGCCCGGCGGGATCGTGCCTCAGGAGGCCGCCGTCATGGCGCTCCTGCTGGCCGACGGAGGCGCCGACATCATCAGCCTTTCCCGGGCGAATTACGGCTCCTTCCAGTGGCTGATTCCCCCTTACGGGACGCCGATGGCCCTGAACGCGGAATTTGCAGGCCGCCTGAAACAAACCCTGAAGGTGCCTATCCTGGTGGGGCACCGCATCCCGGACCCCTTGGTGGCGGAACAGGTGTTGCGGGCGGGTCAGGCCGATCTCATCGGTATGGGCAGGGCGTTGCTGGCCGATCCCGACCTGCCTCGCAAAGCCTCGGAAGGGCGTCTGGACGAGATCATCCCCTGCATCGGCTGCAACCAAGGCTGTGTGGGCCGTCTGATGGAGCAGCGCCTGACGGCGAGCTGCCTGGTAAACCCGACGGCTGGACGGGAGAGGGAAATGCCGCTCATACCGGCAAAGCTTCGCAAAAAAGTTCTGGTTGCCGGCGGGGGAGTGGCAGGTATGGAGTGCGCCCGGGTGGCTGCCCTGAGAGGGCACGAGGTCACCCTCTGTGAAAAGTCGGAACGTCTGGGCGGTCAGTTCTATCTTGCGGCCATTCCGCCTCTCAAACAGGAATTCTCCAAGGCGGTCCGTTACCTTTCCGAGGGCATGCCCCGAGCGGGTGTCCGGGTGGAATTGAACCGTGCCGTCACGCCGCAGGTGGTTGCAGAGCGGAAGCCCGACGTGGTGGTAGTGGCCACGGGCTCGATTCCCCTGATTCCCCCAGGTATTGCCGGTACAGACAAATCCATCGTGACGACGGCCCTGGAACTCCTGGCGGGAAAGGCCGCGTTCGCAGGCCCTGTGGTGGTCGTAGGCGGCGGGCTGGTCGGCTGCGAGGTGGCGGAATACCTCTCGGAAAGGGGCATCGGGGATATTACAGTTCTTGAAATGCTTCCGGAGGCTGCCCGGGACATGACCCCTCGGTGGAACCGGATGTTGCTGCTGGAGCGGCTTTCCGCCTATGGAGTGAAGGTCGTAACCTCGGCCACGGTTCGTGAGATCTTGGACGATGGTGTCGTCTTTACCGCGGAGGGAGCCGAGCAGTCCATCCGGGGTGTCGGCCGAGTGGTCCTGGCGGCCGGGGCGACGGCCCTGGACGAACTGTCGTCGGCCATTTCGAATCTGGTCGCTGAAATCCATGTTATCGGCGATGCCAGGCAGGTGCGCAAAGCCATCGACGCCATCGAAGAGGGTGCGGTTCTGGGCAGGAAAATCTGAACGGCAAAACCATGTCCCTGGAAAGGCAATGAAGGCCCTTTTTAGTAGCCTTGAAAAATTTCCTAAGGTAAAATGCGAGCACGGTGACAGTTGCAGGCGATGGGCGAAGAGGCGACGTGATGGGAATCCTTCGAAGGTACGGATCAAATGGCTGACAAGGATCTAAACGATGTAACAGACATCCAACAGGTGGATAAAGCCGCGGAGGGGCACGGGACCGTGGAGTTTCTCTTGCGGCGCATGCGCCACAAGGGAGACCTTCCCGCCTTCTCCAAGCACATCATCGAGATCAACAGCATGCTGTCGTCTCTGAAGGCGCTAACCATCTCCACGACGGGGGAGTTGGCCAACATCATCCTGAAAGACTTTTCCATGACCAACAAGCTCCTGCGGATCGTGAATTCCGCCATCTATGGAAGCCTTTCGGGAAAGATAACAACCATATCAAAGGCCTTGCTGATCCTGGGCTTTGAAAAGGTGCGCATGATCGCTTCCGCTCTGCTGATCTTCGAACATCTCCAGAACAAAAGCCAGGCAACGGAGTTGAAAGAGGCCGCCATGGAATCTTTCATGAGCGGGGTTATCGCCATGGACCTGGCCGAGAACATGAAGATAAGCAAGGTGGAAGAGGTGTTTATCTGTGCCATGCTCAGCAATCTGGGAAAGATGCTGGTGATCTGTTATTTCCCGGAAGAGTACGGGGAAATCAAAAAGCAGATGATCGAGAAAGGGATCGGGGAAGGCCATGCAGCCATTTCCGTTCTCGGTATTTCGTACAATGAACTGGGCATGGCCGTATCGCGTTCCTGGAATTTCCCGGATACGATCGTCCGGAGTATGGAAAGCCCTCCTCCGGGGGTGATTGAACCGCCGAAGACGGAATTCGAAACCCTGCGGAACCTGACCAGTTATTCCAACGAGCTGTGCGAAATCATCATGAATACCCAGGATGAAGATTGGACGAAGGCCATTTCCGAGATGTCGAGCCGCTATCAGAAGAGTATCCCCGTGCCGGTAAAACAGATGGAAACCCTTCTGGAGACGGCGACATCGAAAATCGACAATTTTTCCGGGATCGTCAATCTCGATCGGAAATCCAGCACTCTTGTCAACAAGCTCACGGCTCACTTCAGGCCACCGGTAGAGGAGCCTCAGGGCGAAGTTCCCGGCGGTTTCAAGCCTAAGGATGCCTCCCCGACCGAAACGATCCAGGATGCAGGGAAACCCGTCGATATCGTCGCAAGAGATCGAGCCCATATCGTCACGAACGGCATCGCCGAGATCACCGATGTCATGAAGGGGGGGTACAACCTGAGCGATGTAATCTATATGATCCTGGAGACGATGTACCGTGGGTTCGGATTCAACAGGGTTCTATTCTGTCTGAAGGATGTGAAGGGCGAAAAGATGTCAGCGCGCTTCGGCCTTGGCGACAGAGCGGAAGATGTCGTGAAGGTCTTTCAGATCCGGATCGGTCTGTCCTCCGATATTTTCAACATCGCCATTACCCAGGGAAAGGGAATCCTCATTGAGGATGCCGATGCGCCAACGATTGTCCGCAACCTGCCCGAATGGTATCAGGAGAGCGTTGCGGCACCGGCTTTTCTCATCTATCCCCTGGTTATCAAAGGAAACTGCATAGGAATGTTCTATGCGGACAAGGACAAAAAAGGACCCATCCTCACGGAAGTCCAGCGCAATTCCATGGAAGAACTGCGGAACATGGCCATCGACGTGATCATGCAGAAACACGGGTAAGGGGCGGCGGTCCTCGTTACTGGCCGTCCTTTTTGCCGATCTTCTTCAAGAAATAGTTTCCCTCTCTTTCCTCCAGCCTGAACCAGATGGCGCACAACTCGCATTTCGCCTCGGTGCCTACGGCCGGATCGCTTCCGAAGGGAATCGCCCAGCCGCAGATGGGACACCTCAGCATTACCTGATAGGTTTCGGCAGAAAGGGCCTCGAACATCTGTTCGATTTTCCCGCTGTTCTTCTTGCATCGCAGGGCGATATCGCCGAGGATTTGACGCAGCGCCGGATCGGACTGCTCCTGTGCCAATGTTTCGAATCTTTCGGCGAGCGATTCTTCCCGGAGGCGATTATTATCCAGCAACTCCCAGGTTTTCTGGTATCCCCTTCTCATAAGACCCTCCTTGGACAGCAGCGAAATCAGCTCCCACTTGCGGGCCGCCCATTCGTGGCGCTGTTGATGTATTCTTTCAGTTTTTTTGCGCTGTTGGCATGAAACATCCTGATCGCTTCCAGGAGCGCGGCAACCTCCGTATCCTGCATTTTCTTCGCTTGCTGGGCGTAATCACGCTCGCTTTCTTCGATGACTTCCAATGCCTGACGGGCCGTCTCCAACGGCTTTCCTTCCCCCTTTTTCACCTGAATCCCTCCTTTGCATGCTAAAACCTGCGTCCCGATAGCGCCAATATAGAGAAAAGCGATGGGCTGTCAATGAAAATCTGACGGCCTGGCGGCACATCGATCTTTATAAGGATTGACAGGGATAACGATATGGATTATGAAGCGAGGGCAAACAGAAACAAGATGGCGACCGTTTTTTTCGTGAATCACTTTTCATAATCCGGCAAAGGAACGTTCTTGTGTCGGATTCATCCAAGGGGGAAATGCCATGCCTGCAAGTCGTGACTGGGAGGAGCCGATTCGGAAGATGGAGCGGTTGTTGCGGTTGAAGACCTTTCCGATCGCCTTCAA
>JAFGIO010000161.1 GCA_016929555.1 Deltaproteobacteria bacterium
GGAATTCATCGCCCTGTTGCGCGACAAGCGCAACAGACCCATCGTCATCATAGCGCCCATCATCCAGCTTCTGGTCTTCGGCTACGTCGTGAATTACGATATCAAATATATCCGGGTGGCCATGTTGGACCAGGCCGGTACCCGTGAAAGCCGGATGCTCTCCGAAACCGTTGAGTCCAACCGGATCTTTCGAATCACCCATCGGCCGGGCAACCAGAAAGCGCTTGAAGATCTGCTCCTGAAGGGTCGGGTCGATCTCGGCATCAAGGTAGCCCCCGACATGAGCGAGCGCATTCGCCGGGGGGATTCGGCACCCGTCCAGATCCTGGCGGACGGCAGCATGAGCAACATGGCCGCTGTCCGGATCAGCTATACGGTCATGGTCCTGGATCAACTGAACCGCAGCCTGATCCGGGAACTCTATCCCATGACCATGGAATACGGCCGCATCGACGCGCGCCTCCGCACCTGGTACAACCCGAATCTCTACAGCCAGCATTTCTTCGTGCCCGGCATCGTCGCCTTCGTCATCATGCTGATCTCGCTGCTTTTGACCTCCATCGCCATCATCAAGGAGCGGGAGTCGGGAACGATGGAGCAGCTCATCGTGACGCCCCTGAAACCCATCGAGCTGATTGTGGGCAAGACGATTCCCTACATCATCATTTCCCTGATTCAGCTCGCCGTGGTGACCCTTCTGGCCATCTTCTGGTTCAAGATCCCCCTGGAGGGGAGCGTGGCCCTGCTGGTCATTGCGGCCTGCCTCTTTCTGCTGAGCACCCTGGGCATCGGACTGTTCATCTCCACGATTTCGGCCACACAGCAGCAGGCCATGATGACGACGTTTTTCTTCATCGTGCCCTTTCTGATGCTTTCCGGATTCATCTTTCCCATCGCCAACATGCCCACGGCCATTCAGTGGTTGACCTACTTGAATCCGCTGCGTTTCTTCCTCGTCATCATCCGGGGGATCTTCCTGAAGGGGGTCGGCTTCGAGGTGCTGTGGCCGCAGTATGCGGCGCTGACCTGTCTCGGAATCGTCGTCTTCTCCGGCGCCGTGGGTCGTTTCCGAAAACGGCTGGATTGAGCGTTTTTTTATAGATTGAATCGGGTTGAATCTATGCCTGTTTTGAAGTTCTACGATTCCGTGAAACTTTGTCGTCCCAGAGCTGGCGAAAATTCAGCGATGGCGCGGTTGGGCCGGTGCAGGACATGAAATCCGCACGGAGGGATCGAAGGGAGTTCATGCCGCTGGATGAAGCCGTCGCCCCGGAAGGGCCTGTGACAGCGATTCCTGCCGACAAGCGGGCCAGGGAGGCGGGACTGAGGGGACCCATTGTCCTGTCGCGCGAAGGTGCCCTGTCCGAGGTGCAGACACCGGAGCTGAGAAGTTCTGCAGGGATTTCATCCTTCCGGACACCTGCGCTCCGCCTATCTCGAATCTGGCTTGAAAGCCTCGGCGGGCGGGAGTTTGTGTTGCGTGAAGACCGGGAATCCGAAGGTTCCCGTCCCTGCCGATCCCCTCGGTCTTTTTGCCGCATCGTGGGACGAAGGGCTTCGAACCGCCTGTTCGCAATCGAGGCTTTCATCTTTGACGGGCAGGGTGAGGCGGTCGCTTCGCTTTATTTCGGTTTTTTTAATGCCGCGGATGTTCCCGATCTTCCTCTTGCTGATGGTGAGGAACCCCTTGATGCCTTAAAGGGAATGATCTCGGGGTATTCCCTGATCGAACAGGCCTACCTGCCGCCCTTTGCCTGGAAGGCCCTCACGCCGACCGAACGGGAGATCGCAGCCGGGCTTGCCGAAAGGCGCAAAGCCGCTTTCGTGGCCGCCCGCATGGCCTTGAAGCGCCTGTCGCGGAAAATGGGTCTGATCGAGCCGCAAAAGCCTTCCCGCACCCTGGAAACCTCGAGCAGGGAGGACCGGCGGCCGCTGATGCCGGGCGCCGGCGGCCGCTACCACGCCTCGGTATCCCATGACAGGCGTTTTGCCCTGGCCGTGGCCGATGAATGGCCCGTCGGTGTGGATATGGAGATCCTCTCTCCGAAATTGATCAGGGCCGGCCACATCTTTATGGACGAGGATGAGCTTCGGATCGCTGCCGACTCGGGGCTGGAACGGCTTCGGGCCGTGACCAGGATCTGGACGGCCAAGGAGGCCGCTTCCAAGGTTCTGAACCGGCACCTCGTCGTCACCTGGCGGGCCGTACGCCTGTCGAGGCTCGGCTCGACGGAGAGCGTCTTCCGATTTGAAGGCGCCGATCTGACGGCCCGCCACATCGACGCCTGGGACAGGGTCATCAGCCTCGTCAGCCTGCCCGGGCGCCTCTGATCGACCCTACCCGACAGAGTTTCTATCTTCACCTCCCCGCCTGGATGTCGAACCAGAAGTCCTCTATTTTACCCCTATTTTTCCCGTTGACATGGGAATACACTCGTCCTATTCTTCGAAACGAACTGAGAAAGGGATCGGAAAGATGGCCATGAAAATGACGGGGAAAAAGGTCGCCCTGGCCTTGGGCGGTGGAGGCGTTCGGGGGTTCGCTCACCTGGGTGTTCTGAAGGTCCTCGAAGAGGAGCGGATCGACATCGACCTCATCGCCGGTACCAGCGCCGGCGCCCTGATCGGAGGGGCCTATGCTGCGGGCCTTTCACCCCGGAAAATCCAGAAGCGGATCGACGATTACCTCGCCAGCCCCGAGTTTCGTGACTCCGAACTGAAGAGTATCGGCACGTCGATGTGCCCCGACGCGGATGCGGGCAGTTTAACCAGGTTCCAGATGTACCTGCTGAACCAATACTACATGCTCAGGTCCTTCTTCCGGCTTTCCGTTCTTCCAGCCCGTGAATTTACCTCTCTCATCGACCACTTCATCCCCGATATGGACATCCGGCAGACTCGGGTGCCTTTGCTCGTCGTCGCTACGGACCTTTTGAAGGGGCAGAAGATCGTTTTCTCCGAGGGACCCCTCCGGCAGGCGGTCCTGGCGAGCTGCTCCGTTCCCGGAGCCGTCGAACCCTTCCGCTGGGGCGAATGGCTTCTCGCAGACGGCGGCATCACGAGTCTCGTACCCGTCCAGGCGGCCCGGGAGGCCGGGGCGGATATGGTCATCGCGGTTGTGGTCGAGCGGGAGATCGAGGAAGTTCCGCAGTTGGAAACCGCAAGGGATGTGTTCTACCGCGCAGGCGAGATTACAGCGGACCGCCTCCAGGATGAGGAACTCCGGGAAGCGGACGTCGTCATCCGGCCCAGCTTGGGAGATGTGCACTGGATGAATTACAGCGGCGCCCGTGACCTCGTTCGGAAGGGGGAGGAGGCAACCCGGGAAGCCCTCGGCAGGATAGAGGGTGCCCTTCCTTTTTTCAAAAGGTCCTTCCGCTTCGCCAGCCGGCTCATTCCGTCCCGTCGCAGGAAATCGTGACAATGCCTTCGCCCGGACGGTTCGATACCTGCGGCCTCGCCTGACTGGACCTTCCGCAGCCGGGACCGGCGATTTGTCATTCCTAGGCGCGACGAATCGACTTTTTCCGTTTCGATCGGGATCCGATCCAGTGTATGGGCAACCGGCCTGTATACTTGCAACGGGGACAGCAAGTGCGTTCCCTGGGTGGTGCTACTTTTTTTAGCCAGCTCCACGCAAACAGCCATACCAAGGTCCCGGCTTCTGCCGGTTGCCAAGCCTGCCGTTTGTTCCATCATGAGTCTTGGATCGATCCACTATTGTTTTTGATCAGCTTTTGGAAGAATTGGTTCTCCGGTTCTACGGCCTGCACAACGGCCCTGCAGATCAGCTCCTCTCCAAGCATCAGCTCTCCTTCGAATACGCAGAAGCTGCGTTTCAGCGAAAGGACAGCAACCCTGCCGGTCAGCTTCGCTTTCATAGGAAGATGCCGCCTGTAAAATCGCGCGTCCTTGACACCGACCAGAAGGCCTACCTTCGGTTCATCCTGCCATCCTTTCCTGTATCCATGGAGCGCCGCAGCAGCCTGGGCGATGACCTCTATGGCGACAATGACATCCACCCCGCGGATGCTGCAAAGAGGCCAGGTCTTTTCGACGACGGACAGGGTCTCGAGACGGTTTCCGTCCGCGCGGAGAACCCGGTCAATGAGCCTCATGGGTCCGCGATGCGGTATCAGGTGTTCGATTTCGAGCGGGTTCTTTTCGTTCACGTCCATCCTGCCGTCAGGGACAATCGAGGCGCTCTGTCAGAGTGCGTGGTTCATCTTGCCAACCTCGATACAAATGCCCGGTTCAGTCCGTTTCACCCCTCGCGGCCTCCGGCTTCAAAGCCTTCCTCAGCGGTTTTCCAACGTGATTGCGGGGGATCTTCCCCACTTTTTTCGTAGAAGTTCATGCATGGCTTGCTTCTGATCTCTATTTCGTGACCGATGATCTTTTCGACAGCTTTATGGTTCCTGCTCTTCGGTCACGTGGACGATCCCCTGGCAGACCTTTTCACCGCGGCAGCTCACCTGAAAGACGAGTTCGGCCTCTTTGTGCGCCGGCATATCCTGTATCGATATGTCAAGTCTGTCTCCAGGAAAGGTGAGCCTCCTGATTTTCACCTTCGTAAATCCCGCTATCCACAGGGAGCGGCCCTTTGCCCGGGCGCTTATCAGCAAAGGTTCCACGGCGGCAGCCAGTACGGCGACGCCGGGCAGGATCGGGTGAATGGGGAAATGGCCTCGAAACCATGCGGAGGATGGGGGAAACAGAACCCTGGCCCGGAGGCTCCCCTCCGCCTGTTCCAGACATTCTATCGGCAGCCATGATTCCGGGACGATCTCAGGCGTCGTGGGGTTGGTTTCTCTTGACATGCTCGAACAGTTCGCGGTGGTTTCCTATATTTTTCGGTTCTTTTTCAAAGGGGGCCTGGTTGATATCGAACTCCCTGACCGGATATTTGATGGACAGTTTTATGATTGTTTCATTCTTCATTTTCGACTTTCTGAAGTGTCGACCGATTGAACATGGTCGGGGCATTTTTGTCAAGCCTTTCTGTATGCATTTCTGTATGGATAAGATGGGATTTTTTTCTGGACAGGCAAAAAGAACGGTTCAGATAAATGAGTTGTAAATTAGTCTCTGCCATGATAGAAATCAAAGCAGAATTTTGAAATTAATGCATAATTAGGAGGCTGAAATGAAATGGCTTGTTCACTGTCTAGTAATAGTTATGGTTACCGTTTTTCTTGGTTGTTTATCTGCTGGACAGCATAAGAATGCGGTTAGAGATGATGACACGGATCGCGTGACAGTAGGGAAAGTACAGCGAGAAATAAGGGTCGGAATGAGTAGTGCCGAAGTAATAAACGTGTTAGGCGCTCCCAATATGGTGACAACAGACGAAATGCGTCGAGAAGTGTGGGTTTATGACAAAATCGCAACCGAGAAGGTTTACTCTTCCAGCTCTGGAGGTGTTTCAGCACTCATTCTTGGAGGCATCGTTGGAAGTGGCGGTGCACTTGGTGGTGGCTTAGGTCCGAACATCTCAATAGGATCAGGTGCAGCAAGTACGACACAACGTACTCTAACAATTATCATCAAATTTGACGAATCAAATAAAGTACGTGATTTTGCATATCGGCAATCCAGCTTTTAGTTGTGAGGTGTAGCATGAGCAATGGTGGCGCAAATAGGTCGATATTGTGCATAATTATATTTTTAATCTTTGGGGGATGTGCACACCAGATACCGAAAGAAGCTCTTCAGCTGACACCAGAGAGTTTGAAGAATAGACAGTTACAGACCCGATTTTTTGACACAGACGAGAAGACATTATTGAGTGCTTCTGCAGCCGTTCTTCAGGATCTTGGATTTACGGTTGATGAAAGTGAAGTCGTTTTAGGTGTTATAGTTTCTTCAAAACAGCGAACGGCCACAAGTCCTGGTCAAATTGTCGGTGCTGTTATTGTGGCAGCCTTAACAGGCGTTTTAATGCCGGTTGATAAATCACAATTAATAAGAGCTTCATTAGTAACCCACCCAATTATTGTTGATGTTGATGATAAAGCCAAGTGCAAAACAGCAGTTAGAGTAACTTTTCAACGTATTGTAACCAATATTCAAAACCAAGTTTCGCGTTCTGAATGTATTATAGACGAAGCTATTTATCAGGAGTTTTTTGATAAGCTCTCTCAGTCACTTTTTTTGGAGGCACATAACATATGAAAAGAAATTATTTATTGATAATTGCATTTCTTTTTATAATCCCGTTGCTGTTTTCATGCGCCCCTACCACGAAGCAAGTACTTGCTACAACTGAATCACAAGTTAAATTGCGAAGCATGCAGACAAGAATATTTGATACTTCTGACAAAAGCAAGACATTGAGAACAGTTATAGCGACACTTCAGGATTTAGGTTTTGTTGTTGATAAGGCGGATGATACATTAGGAACTGTAAGTGCAACCAAATTGTCTGGCTATTCTCTACGCATGACGGTTACCGTAAGACCGAAAAGTGACAAGCAATTGATAGTCAGGGCCAATGCGCAATATAATATTTATGCGGTAGAGGATCCAGAGCCATATCAGCAGTTTTTCGACGCGCTTTCGAAAGCGATGTTCTTAACGGCTCAAAATGTTGATTAAGTTAAGGAAAACTAGCTTCCGGGAATAACTGAAAAAAATAAGAGAACCGTGATCTTCCTGCAAAGCGTCAACGAATCGATGTATAAAGCTGGCAAATTCGGACTCGAGATCGGCGCCCAGGGATCGGCAACAGCGAAACTCATCTTCAAGAGTGTCCCTGTCAACATCCGCAAAGTCGCGACACTAAATCTGCACCCTTTCGTTTATTACCGCAGAGGCCTCATAGGGAGATTCGGTGCCGGCAAGGGAATAGGCTACACTTGGGAGGAAGGGGACCTTCCCATGGCAGGCATAAGCCTAAGGCGTCAATAGTTCGCAGCTCGACCAACAGGAGCTGCCGATTGGATCATCATGAAAAACAAGACGAACCATCTACTTCAGAACGTCATTTTGGATTCCATTGCCGACGGTGTTTTCACCGTCGACGATGACTGGCGGATCACTTCCTTCAATCGGGCAGCGGAGCAAATCACAGGCGTTCCAAGGCAGGAGGCGATCGGTCAGTTATGCCAGGAGGTTTTGAAGGCGGACATCTGTGAACGGAATTGCATCCTGAGAAAAACGCGGGAAACAGGCCGTCCCGTGGTCAATAAGACGGTTCATATCGTAAATTCCCAGGGACGGCGGGTCCCTATCAGCATCTCGACAGCCATCCTGAAAGATGAAGCAGGCGGCGTCATCGGCGCCGTCGAGACGTTCCGCGACATCAGCACGGAAGAGCATTTGAGAAAGCAGATCGAGGCGCGTTATTCTTTCGAAGATATTATCTCAAAGAGCCACCGGATGCACAGGCTCTTTGAAATGCTGCCCGATGTCGCCCAGAGCGCCAGCACCGTCCTCCTTCAGGGGGAAAGCGGGACGGGCAAGGAGCTCGTCGCCCGGGCGATCCATCATCTCAGCGCGAGAAGAGGGAAAGCCTTCATCGCCGTCAATTGCGGCGCCCTTCCGGATACGCTCCTCGAAGCGGAGCTGTTCGGCTACAAAGCGGGCGCCTTTACCGATGCAAAAAAAGACAAGCCGGGCCGGTTCAAACTCGCCGACAAGGGAACCCTGTTCCTGGACGAAATCGGCGACGTCTCGCCGGCCCTCCAGATCCGTCTGCTGAGGGTTCTCCAGGAGAAAACCTATGAGCCGCTGGGCGGTCTGGAGAGTATACATCACGATGCCAGGATCATCGCAGCAACCAACCGCGATCTGTATGAGCTGGTGAGGGCTGGGAAATTCAGAGAGGATCTCTATTATCGTATCAACGTTATCAAGCTGGAATTGCCGCCCCTGAGGGAAAGGATGGAGGATATTCCCCTGCTGGTCGATCATTTCATCCGGGCTTTCAATACCGTGCAGAACAAAAACATCCAAGGGGTCGCCGATGAGGCCCTGGCCTGCCTCATGTTCTATAACTATCCCGGAAACATCCGGGAGCTGGAAAACATCATAGAGCGGGCATTCATCCTTTGCAAAACCGATAAGATCCAGATGAAGGATTTGCCGGAATTCCTCTGGACGGGCCGTGAAGATGCCGAAAGAGCGATTCAGCAGCCGCAGTCATTCCGCGACGTGGAGGCGGCCTTTCTGCTCAATGCCCTGAGAAGAAACAAGGGGAACCGGAAACGTACAGCCGAGGATTTGGGGATTCACAAGAGCACCCTTTTCAGGAAAATCAAGCAATTGGGAATCAACGTTCCCAACGAGACATTTGATCAATAAAGATAGCATATATGCAACCATATCGATAACAATGGTTGCATATATGATGCTATAGTTGTCGGAGACCGTCTCGAATAATATTTGCATCATACCGTTATCAATCGGCATTTCCCCTTCTCAGTCCTTGCGTTGATTCTGGCATATCTGTTGCTCCTTCATCTCGCAGAGCGTTGACACTCTGTTGACAAATTCCCTTTGAACATTGCATCGGCAGGGTTTCCATTGTTGTCTCGGCGGAGGTTGTCTTCAAGGATAGAAAAGTACCTTTCGACAAGATGTCAGCGTGTAAAATCTTCCTTCCCCCTTTATCAATGCGGAGAAGGGCGAGGAGGGGAATGTAGCGGATCGTTTCGATGCAGCGTCATCATGAATGCCCTGTGCGATTGATTTGCGAAACGGAGGTTGGGCTTCATCATGGTTATTGCCCTCGCCGTCTGCCATGACCGGCTGGCGACAGTTTTCGAAGTCGCAGACGCATTGGTCGTCGTCAAAGACGGCTCGGAATCGAATCCTTGCAGGCGGAGAATCGAAATAGGCAGAAGGCATCCCATGGCACGGGTGTCCATGATGCGCGAACTCGAGGTTTCGATTTTGCTCTGCGGCGCTATTGCCATGCCCTTGCAGGGAATGCTGGAGTCGGCAGGCATCGAGGTCATTCCTTTTTTGCGGGGCTCCGTCGACGATGTTCTCGATGCCTATCGTCGCGGTCGCCTTGGGAATCCTGATTTCTGGCTGCCGGGCTGCCGTTTCAGCAACTTCGCCGGTGGACATCGTCGGGGCCGTGGTCGCTGTAGAGGCGCGAGAGGTCCAAAGCACCGTCAATGGAGAGGAGGAATGAATGTATGAAGGTGGCCGTGACTGCTACGGGTTCGGAGATGACCTCCGATGTGGACATGCGTTTTGGAAGGGCCAAATGGTTCATCATCCACGATGATCAAACCCGCAAAACCGAGGCTGTTTCCAACGTTCAAAATTTGGATTCACCCCAGGGGGCCGGTATACAGGCTGCACGCCAGATCGTCGATGCCGGCGCGGAGGTTCTCATCACGGGCAATATCGGACCGAATGCGTTCAGGGTCCTCCAGGCCGCCGCCGTTACGATTTACAAAGTTGAAAAAGAGCGAACGCCGACGGTGACGGATGCCATCGAAGCTTGGCGTAAGGGTGATCTGGAGCAGGTCGGTGGAGCGACAAAAGAAGGACATTGGATTTAGTTATGTGATAAGGAGGTAAGAAGGGGGCCTTTGGAGCCGCCTGGACCGCCGAGGATGAAAAGAATTTCCTTCTACGGCAGGCGGCTTTTCTGAAGGAACAACTGGCCGAACTCGAGGAGCGGATCGCTTCGATCGAGAAGGAGAAGCAACCATAGTTGCGATTGATATCATGCCATGAAGCAACAGAGAGATCATACAGTCGATGGAAGAGATGACCTCAAATATCGGGAAGACAGGTGGGGTCATCGTGCAAGGGTCACCGGTGTCTGCGTGTGTCCCCGCTGCGGATTGAGACGCTCACAAAAGCTGGGTTTCGACTGTTCCGTTCTGAACTGTCCTCTCTGTGAAGCGGTGATGGAACCGTTATACGATTCGGTCGGCTTATGAGCTCTTGCAATAATCCTTTTTTCCAGGTACGACGAATTTGGCGGACGATCCTCCTTCCCCGGCACCGGGGGAGGGGATAACCGTGAGCGAGGGGGGTGCGAGAGGAAGTCAAGGAATCGTATTGTGAAGGTAGGCGAGAGCCGCCGTGATGTTTGCGGAGATAAATTCAAGAAAGGCGGGTAAGGAGAAGGTTGTGAAAGACAGCGGAAACGAAAAAGGAGGCAGCCAGTTGCCGATGATGGAAGACCGCCCGTCGGGAGGTCCCATGAAAAAGAAAAAGGAGGATGATGAACGGCTTCAGGAAAACATGGAGAAAATCCGCCACAAGATCCTGGTTCTGTCGGGAAAAGGGGGCGTAGGCAAAAGCACCGTGGCCGTAAATCTGGCCGTTGCCCTTGGTATGGAAGGCAGGAGAGTGGGACTGCTCGATGTGGATTTCCACGGTCCCAGCATCCCCACCTTGCTTCATCTCGAAGGGAAGACCCTGCAGGGTGACGGGGAGTCGATGCTGCCTGTCGAATTCTCCGAAGGGCTGAAGGTCGTTTCCCTCGGTTTTGTCCTGTCCAATCCGGACGATGCGGTTATCTGGCGGGGTCCCCTCAAGATGGGCGTCATCAAGCAGCTCCTCTCCGATGTGCGCTGGGGGGATCTGGATTACCTCGTTGTCGATTTGCCGCCGGGAACAGGAGACGAACCTCTTTCCATGGCTCAATTGATTACCGGGGACCGTGGCGCCGTCGTCGTGACCACGCCCCAGGATCTCTCCGTGATCGATGTCCGTAAATCCATCAGTTTCTGCAGGCGCTTGGGACTCCCCGTTCTGGGGATCATAGAAAACATGAGCGGCCTCGTCTGTCCCCATTGCGGGGGCCTCGTCTATCCCTTTAAAAGCGGAGGCGGGGAGGCAATGGCCAGAGAGATGGGTCTCCCGTTCCTGGGAAGGATTCCGATGGATCCCCTGGTCGTGGCAGCCTCCGACAAGGGGCAACCGTTCATTTATGCGCAACAGCAGTCGGAGGCTGCAAAGGCTTTTACCCGGGCCGTTCACCAAATTCTGGCCCTGGACAAAGACAGCTCCGTCAAGAAATAACGTATGTGAGGTAGAGCCAATGGATATGATTCGAATCGCCATCCCGACGGTCAACGGTCGTTTGAGTGCACACTTCGGTCACTGTGAGGCCTTTACGATCCTCGATGTCGACATGGATGGCAAAAAGATTATCACGCAGGAGAACGTGGGAGCGCCGCCGCATGAACCGGGTTTGTTGCCCCGCTGGCTGGCGGAAAAAGGGGCCAGGCTGATCATCGCCGGCGGCATGGGTGTCCGGGCACAGAATCTTTTCGGTGAGCAGGGTATCGCTGTTCTTGTCGGCGCACCTGCAGATTCACCGGAAAAGATCGTGACCGATTATATGGACGGCATCTTGGAATGTGGTCGTAACCTCTGTGATCATTGATAAAGCCGATGAAAAACAACAAAGGAAATGCGATGCGAAATCCATCACCCGGCGCCCACCTGGTGCCTAGGGCCGTCTTTTTCACCAAAGGGGTGGGTGCTCACCGGGATGAGCTTCACTCATTCGAAAGGGCGTTGCGCAACGCGGGGATTGAGAAATGCAATCTCGTGCAGGTTTCAAGCATCCTGCCTCCCGGTTGCCGGATGATTTCCAAGGCAAAAGGTTTGGAGGCATTGGTTCCGGGGGCAATCACCTATTGCGTGATGTCGAGGTGCTGTACCAACGAGCCGCAACGGTTGCTGGTCGCCTCCGTGGGTTGCGCCGTTCCTGCGGATCCCTTATCTTATGGCTACATCAGCGAACACCATGCCTTCGGACAAACGGGGAAACAGGCGGGGGATTATGCCGAAGACCTGGCGGCCGCCATGCTCGCATCAACCTTGGGCATCGACTTCAACGTGGATGAGAGCTGGGACGAAAAGAAGGAAATCTTTCGAATCAGCGGCAAAATCGTCAGGACGAGGAATGCGACCCAATCCGCCATCGTTAAAAACAGCGGATACCATACGACGGTTCTCGCTGCCGCTGTGTTCGTTCTTTGACGGTCATGCCTCCGCATAGAAGATACCGACACGATCTCGGTAGCATGCACTGAAAACGCTTCATGAAAGGATAGATCGGCCGTCCTCTGGAAATCTTGCCGATTACGCCAACAATCCAAGTGATTTCGGAATCAGGGAGAATTGCCATGCCTGCAAGTCGTGACTGGGAGGAGCCGATTCGGAAGATGGAGCGGTTGTTGCGGTTGAAGACCTTTCCGATCGCCTTCAA